>NZ_MUEY01000005.1:0-168056 GCF_001995695.1 Salinivibrio sp. ML290
TATGCGGTATTAGCCGTCGTTTCCAACGGTTATCCCCCTCGTCAGGGCAGGTTCCCAGCCGTTACTCACCCGTCCGCCGCTCGACGTCCAGTAAATCCACCGAAGCTTCAATACTGCCGTTTCCGCTCGACTTGCATGTGTTAGGCCTGCCGCCAGCGTTCAATCTGAGCCATGATCAAACTCTTCAATTTAAGTTTTGGTGTTTGCTTTCCCAAAAGGGAAGACAGACAAACGGCTCGATAAATACTGTTTTGTTTGTCTCTTACGAGACAAACGAATTGACTGTGCCGAACAACTGTAAAAGTTGTCGCTTGGTCACTCAGTTTATCGAATAAATCTTTTTGTCTATTCTCAACGAGTGCCCACACAGATTGCATAGGTCAAATTGTTAAAGAGCGCCGCTCAATCTTGAGCGGGAGTGGCATCTTACGCCACTTTGGCAACAAGTCAAGCATTTTGTTTTGCTTGTTTATTTTGCCGTTGTTAGCGCGGCTTGCCGTGCCAACGAGAGCGCATTATAGAGAGGTATTTTTGTGACGCAAGGGGTTTTTCTTAAAAACGTTTCAAGCGAGCAAAAAGCCACCACTTCACGTTTGCCGTTCGTGGAGGGGGACTTTAATTGAAATCGTTTTGTCGCCGCGCCCCTGTGAAATAGAAAACCAGAGATTGTTGCTGTTGACGGCGGTTTTGCCACCGCACTGCCAGCGTTAGTGTTTTGGCAGATACCTTATCATCGACTATCAGTGTGTTTTGCACATTAGTCACCACCAGCTCATAGATCGAGTCTTCGGTCGTAATCAAACACTCCGAAAGGTTATCTAACCTGATGGGATCACGGTTACTTGTTGAACATGGCGCATCAGTATTGATCAATCGCCAGTGAGAGAGTTGGTTGTTAGCCAAATACATAGCCTCTTTAGCTAAACGTGCATCACGCTGCTGAGTCTGAATATCCGTTGTCAGGCGATACACGCCAGCGCTAGTCATAGAAACCAACACAAGAGCCAGTAAGATCTCGATAAATGAGAAACCTCGCGCTCGTAACATGCTACCCCTCTCCATGAGGCGGTTTGATGTCATGATAACTGTTACCGACAGGCCGCCACTGCCTAAGCCCAGCAAAGCTCTTCTGCAATATCTCACCACTATAGGTCGGTTTGAATGAACCATACACCACGGAGTGGCCATCCGGCACGTCGGTAATAAATGCGCCCTTGGTGATGAAACTACCGTGAAACCAAAAAGGGACATGCCGTGCTTGATCAGGATCGGTGACGGTCGATGTGATCATTGGGCAAAGTTCTTGGATATTGCTATTAGAGCTCGAGCAAGACATCTGTCCAGACTCGGAAATACTCATCCCCCATTGATCGGCAAAATTATTATCGCTAGGCGTCGAGGTAAACTGATAAATCACACCGTTAAATGCATCCATACCACCTCGTAAAGCCAGAATACCGTCTTGAACAACGAGGAGAATAGGTACATCGCTTGCTAACACCGCATGTTCTCCCCGACTCAAATCGCAAGGCCCATCAACCCACACTTTAATATTCGCGTTCTCTGATGATGTACTGTTTGAAACCGCACTCAGTAATGGATCATAACACTCAGAG
Source organism: Salinivibrio sp. ML290 (assembly GCF_001995695.1). Taxonomy (NCBI): domain Bacteria; kingdom Pseudomonadati; phylum Pseudomonadota; class Gammaproteobacteria; order Vibrionales; family Vibrionaceae; genus Salinivibrio; species Salinivibrio sp. ML290. The sequence continues at coordinate 1,617 of NZ_MUEY01000005.1, forward strand.
GGATCACCATGGGTACTAAAAACGGTGCCGCCTTGACGTTCAAATTGTTCTCTGACTGTTTTCCACTGCGCGCGAGGAGCACCAAAGTACTCTTTGAACAAGTCCATATTCTCAACATTGGTTTGCACATCTTTTTTTAGTCGCGCGCCGGTTTCATCGCGACTATCTGCCACTGTATAGTCGCTAATCTCCGTTTTATATTCGGGAGCGCATTTATCACTGCTCTCTAAGCTGACGGTGAACTTGTTTTCACTTTTCTCCTCTTCACTCTCAGGCCCACCTTCACCCGAAGTGCGTGGACGAATCATGACATCGCCCCCGGCTACAATTGAATGGCATTCATATAAACCATCCTCTCGCTTTTTTCCCTTTGCTGGTCGCCATGTATTGCCACCGTAAAACGCTGCTGATCCTGAAGTGACAAATGAACTTCTTCGTGCACCGGTGGCTTTTGCTAGGGTCACTCCGACTTGTTGCTGTGCATGAGTCGCGTAAAGATGCCACATTCCGCGCTCACTATTTTGCCAAGGCTCCAACCATAATTGGCTCCCTGCGATATGTTGACAAGGTGAGAGTTGCGCTATCCCCGCTGCCACATCGTCTTTCGATAAATGAATACCATCATGTTTGATCTTAGCCACCGCGCAATCTAGAGCCGCCCACGCTCTAGAAAGGGATTGCTCGGTTGTGATTTTCGCCTGTGTTTGTTGGATATCATTGACTGCGCGTCGACTGACGCCTAATACAATCAGAAGCGTAATCAGAGCGATACTGGCGACCACCGCGAGGGTGGCTATACCTTGGTCACGCGTGCATTTTGCGACGTACTTCATGATGAGGCCACCGTATTAGCTAAAACCAATGTTCGCGACACATCTTTACGCAGACCAGGTTGGCGGTTTAGCGAGGCGGAAACCTTGATAGTCAGTGAGGTAATGCGTCGACCATTTTCGGTATGCACCTCGTTACGGGTAAAAGATAAATGCGAGATCTTCAATGCACGAGAAGAAATATCTCGCCAATAACCTGATTCACACGACCAGTTCGCTGTGTCTCGGTGGTTCTCATAGACCTCTATGGCATGGGCTTCAGTGTCTAGTCGAAAGCCTTTGGCGTCATCTTTACCCACGGTATTCGTAGGATGGGTGCTGCCTTGTTGATAAGCAAAACGAAGGCATTGCCCTTGACGCTGCGAAGGGGTTTCATCAATCAATAAAAGCTGAGGTTCATGACCATTGTCAAAGAGGTAGGGTGATGCGCCACCACACTGGTAGCACAGCCCGGCTCGGCGTATCTCAGTTTCCATCATCGTTAATAAGCGGCTGATTTCGAGCGATAAGCGCGTCTTGGCATCGAGTCTGGCTTGCATCGTGGTTGCCGAAGTCAAGACAGCAAGTGCTGTGATTGAAACTAAAATACTCACTGACAWACCGACTAAAAGCTCAACTAATGAGTACCCTTTGGACTTAGCTGCATGCACTGTCGATACCACCCCACTGACAGGATTCAAAACCGAGGTATTGACGGACAGTGACCACATAGTCAGGCGCTTGCCCGTCGCCGTCGCCCAAACCGACGGTCAGATTCAAGGTTGGTCGCTGGGTGCGAAAATCAATCGAGAATATCTCACCTTCCGGTAACGGCGCCCAGCTTTTTTTCGCTTTAAGCAACAGCGAGATATCAGTCGGGATCGTCACCATAGGCAATCTTGTCTGTTGGCAAGACATGGCGGAGAGCTGATCAGGTGCACTGCTAAGTAGACCGCTTCCACGACTCGGTTGCGCAACGATACACTGGGTGTTTTTTGCTTTAAGCAGGCGAAGATGATAGACCCGGCTTTCTTCCATCGCACGAGCTTGAGCAAGATGAAACAAACTTGTGAGCGATTCACTGCGGCTCGCGATCATCGTTGCTTGCTGGGCAGACGAAAAGCGAGGAATCGCGATGGTGCAAACAGCCGCCAACACGCTCAGTACCAGCAGGGACTCAATAAGGGTGATGCCACTCATGTTTTTAAGACAGCGCCGAGAGCACTGACTTAAGCGCAGAGTTTGAAAACGCATACTGTCTCCCAAGGTTTGGGGGTCGCCATTGCCTGCAGGCTAACACCCGCATAGGCTCAGTAGGGTTTTCATTATCAACTCTTCGAGAGGTTAAAAAGAATGCGTCAGCGTCAAAGCCGCCGTTTTCAACATGGAGTGACGTTGATCGAGATCCTGATAGTGCTCGCCATTATTGCCACCTTAGCGGCCGTGGTCGTGCCTCACTTTCACCAGTATCAGCAAACACAAGCACGCAAAGCAGCGATTGGGCGGTTAGTGCAGCTCCAGTCCTGGGTAGAAATACAAGTCATCACCAAGGCATATTACCCAAGCGTTTCTCACTCTGAACTTCTAGAACAGGGGCTTGTTTGCACAGATTGCCAAGTATCATCCGACTATCAGTTCTCGATAAAAGGCAGTAAAACAAGCTATAGAATTATCGCTCACCCTCAAGCAGATGGTCGTCAGCATGACGACCCATGCAATAGGTTGGCATTGCACCCTAATGGGGTAATTACCAGCATGTCAGCCGAGACATCCTGCTCGCTTCCCTCCGAGTAGGGCACGACAGACTTCTCTTTGAAATAGGTTCTTGTGGCAAAAAAATAGCCAGCACAAGGCTGGCTATTCACTATTCGCAATTGTTATTCACAGATAACGCTTTACTGTCTGTCAGGCTAAGCGTTTATCCGGTCAAATCGTCAAAAAACTTCTTCACACCGTCAAAAAAGCCTTCTGATTTTGGCTTGTGCTTTTTCGCTTCAGTGCCACTAAACGACTCTTCCAGTTCTTGAAGCAGCTCTTTTTGTCGGCTACTCAAGTTAACGGGGGTCTCGACTACCATTTTGCAGATGAGATCGCCAACACCGCCACCACGAACAGACTGCACCCCTTTACCGCGCATACGGAACATGCGGCCCGTTTGTGTCTCTGCTGGGACTTTTAGGCTAACACGGCCATCTAACGTAGGGACTTCAACCTCGCCACCGAGCGCTGCCATGGTGAAGCTCACCGGTACTTCGCAGTAGAGGTTGTTACCATCACGGGTGAAAATATGGTGTTCGCGGACGTGCACTTGAACATACAAGTCACCCGCCGGAGCACCGTTTTCACCGGCTTCTCCCTCACCAGATAAGCGAATGCGATCGCCCGTATCGACACCTGCAGGAATTTTCACATTTAGGTGCTTGGTTTCTTTTACGCGACCTTGGCCGTGGCAGCTATTACAAGGGTCTTTAATAATGGTCCCGCTACCATGACACGTTGGACACGCTTGTTGGACCGCGAAGAAACCTTGGCGCATTTGCACTTGGCCGATCCCGTTACAAGTCCCACAAGTTTGTTTTTTCGAGCCCGGTTTCGCCCCACTGCCATCACAGGTTTTACACCCGACATAAGTAGGCACTTCGATCTCTTTGCTGACGCCACGGACTGCCTCTTCCAAGGTAAGCTCCATGTTGTAGCGTAAATCGGCACCACGTTGCGCGCGTTGCTGACCACCACGACGACCTCCGCCGAATATATCGCCGAATACGTCACCAAAAATATCGCTAAAGTCAGCACCTCCGCCGAAGCCTCCGCCGCCGAAGCCGCCGCCTCCCATACCACCTTGCTCAAAGGCGGCATGACCATATTGGTCATAGGCTGCACGTTTTTGCGGGTCGGTCAGCACTTCGTAGGCCAACTTGATTTCTTTAAATTGGTCGGCGGCATCATCGCCTTTGTTGCGGTCTGGGTGATATTTCATCGCCAGCCGCTTATAGGCTTTTTTAATATCGCGCTCGCTTGCATCGCGGCTTAAGCCGAGCACTTCATACAAATCTCTTTTAGACATGGTCTGACTGCACCTGTTTACGTCAACAAAACAAAGACGTTCAATTCACTGTTTGATAAAACGACGGGCGAAGGAGATTGCTCCCCTACGCCCGTGCTTATTAACGACAGTGCTTTCGCTTATTTCTTGTCGTCGTCTTTAACTTCTTCGAACTCAGCATCGACAACATCGTCGTCTTGTTTTGCTGAATCAGCACCGGCGTCTTGCTGCGCCTGCTCATCTTGAGCTTGCTGCTGCGCGATTTCCATCAATTTTGATGAAGCGGCAACCAGTGCTTGAACCTTCGCGTCGATGTCTTCTTTATCTTCACCGTTACGCGCGGTTTCTAGCTCAGAAATGGCGGTTTCGATCTTCTCTTTGTCTTCCGCAGGCAGTTTGTCACCCGCTTCGTCCATTTGCTTACGTGTACCGTGAACCAGCTGGTCTGCTTGGTTACGCGCAGTCACTAGCTCTTCGAACTTCTTGTCCGCTTCTTTATTCGCTTCTGCTTCTTGAACCATCTTTTCAACGTCTTCGTCGCTCAGACCGCCAGACGCTTGAATAGTGATCTTCTGCTCTTGACCCGTTTGCTTATCAGCAGCAGACACGTTCAAGATACCGTCGGCGTTCAAATCGAAGGTTACTTCAATTTGTGGCACACCACGTGGCGCAGGCTGGATGCCCTCAAGGTTGAACTGACCCAGTGATTTGTTATGCATGGCTTGCTTACGCTCACCCTGAATCACGTGGATCGTTACCGCACTTTGGTTGTCTTCTGCCGTCGAGAACACCTGATTCGCCTTGGTTGGGATCGTGGTGTTTTTCTCAATCAGCTTGGTCATCACACCGCCCATGGTTTCGATACCCAGTGAAAGCGGGGTCACGTCAAGCAGCAGTACGTCTTTTACATCACCAGACAGTACGCCACCTTGTGCCGCGGCACCCATGGCAACGGCTTCATCAGGGTTCACGTCTTTACGTGCATCCTTACCGAAGTACTCTGCCACCTTGGCCTGTACCATTGGCATACGAGTTTGACCGCCGACCAAGATAACGTCAGTGATTTCGTCAACTGATAGCTCCGCATCAGCCAGTGCCACTTTCATTGGCTCAAGTGAACGCTGAACCAGCTCTTCAACCAGTGATTCTAGCTTGGCACGCGTAACTTTGATGTTCATGTGCTTAGGACCGGTTGCGTCCGCCGTCACATAAGGCAAGTTCACGTCTGTTTGCTGTGCTGAAGACAGTTCAATCTTCGCTTTCTCAGCCGCTTCTTTGACACGCTGCATCGCTAGCGGGTCTTGACGTAGGTCGATACCTTGCTCTTTTTTGAACTCGTCAACCAAGTAAGTGATCAGACGGTTATCAAAGTCTTCACCACCAAGGTGCGTGTCACCGTTTGTTGCCAATACTTCGAACGTTTGCTCGCCATCTACCTCATCGATTTCGATGATAGAGATATCGAAGGTACCACCACCTAGGTCATACACAGCGATTGTGCGATCGCCGCCTTTTTTGTCTAGACCATAAGCCAGTGCCGCAGCTGTTGGCTCGTTGATGATACGTTTAACTTCTAGACCTGCGATACGACCAGCATCTTTGGTTGCTTGACGCTGTGAGTCATTAAAGTAAGCAGGGACAGTAATTACCGCGCCAGTCACTTCCTCACCGAGGAAATCTTCAGCGGTTTTCTTCATTTTCTTCAGGACTTCAGCAGACACCTGTGGCGCAGCCATTTTTTGGCCTTTCGCCTCAACCCAAGCGTCACCGTTATCTGCCTTAACAATTTTGTAAGGCATGATGCTGATATCACGCTGCACTTCTTCATCTTCGAAGCGGCGGCCGATCAGACGCTTGATAGCAAACAGGGTGTTTTCTGGGTTTGTCACTGCCTGACGCTTCGCAGGCTGGCCGACAAGTGTTTCACCATCTTGTGTGTAAGCGATAACCGATGGTGTTGTACGATCACCCTCTGCGTTCTCAATGACGCGCGTTTTTTCACCGTCAAGTACGGCGACACATGAGTTGGTTGTACCCAAGTCAATACCAATGATTTTACCCATCTGGTGCTCTCCGAAATTCGTTCTGTGGCTTTAATGCGTTACCCCTTATGTGGGGGTAACTGTGAGAGGTTCAACCCCCTCACCGCAATTTTTATTTAGTGCTGCCGTTTAAATAAGGGCAGCCAAATGCTTTTCAAGGGGAGAAGGCAAAAAAAACACCGAATCGAGTTCGGCAAGGGCCTTCTTCGAGCCCTCGTTAGGCTTTTTCGTCTACGTTACCTTGCGGCGCTTTAGACACCATCACCATGGCTGGGCGCACAACACGGCCGTTTAACTCATAACCTTTTTGCATCACCATCATCACGGTATTTGGCTCATGCTCCGCGCTTTCTTGGATGGTCATGGCCTGATGCAATTCAGGGTCAAACGGCTGACCTTGTGGATCGATCGCTTTCAACCCAAACTTATCGATGGTATCCATCATGGTTTTCAGCGTCAGCTCAACGCCTTCCACCATTGGCTTGATTGATTCGTCTTCTTTGTCGGCCATCTCCACGGCACGCTCAAGGTTATCAATCACAGGTAAAAGCTCACCGGCGAATTTTTCTAAGGCAAACTTGCGCGCCTTATCCACTTCTTGCTCGGTACGACGACGCATGTTGTCCACGTCTGCTCGGGCACGCAGCACACTGTCTTGCTGCTCTTGCACCTTGGCTTCGCTCGCCTCGAGCGCCGCTTCAAGTTCGGTGATACGTGCAATCATGGCTGCGGTTTCCTCATGCTCAATGTCTGCACCACTACTTGCTTGTTGCTCAGCGGCCTGCTCTGTACCTTTGGCTTCAGCAGCTTGCGCGTTTTTCATCGCTTCCTGCTCTTGCTTCACTTTCTGTTCTTCGCTCATGATCACTCCGACACAAATGGCATTGCCCAGCACGCCACTGGGACTATTCAACTTGATTGACGAAAGTATTATGGGGATGAATCTTTGTGATTCAACCGCCCACATAACGCAAATCACGACAATCGCTTTTTTCCCGCGTTATACTGAGCTCAAATAACGATGAGATCCTAATTATGTCGACACCATTCCAGCGCATTGCCTTAATTGGCAAACCTCGTAACCCGGAAGCGGTTAACACACACATAGGCCTCTACCATTGGCTTATCGAGCGCGGTTATGACGTGTGTATCGATACACGTTTAAGCACTAACCTGGGTTTGCCGGATGCACATTATTTGGATCTGGTCAGCATTGGCCAACACGCTGACTTGGCCATTGTGATCGGTGGGGACGGTAACATGTTAGGTGCTGCCCGCGTATTGTCTCGCTGCGATATCAAGGTGATCGGGGTAAACCGCGGTAACCTCGGCTTTCTCACCGACTTAGATCCCGAAGCCTTCGAACATGCGCTAGAAGCGGTATTAAACGGCGATTACGTGGACGAAGACCGTTTTTTGCTTGAAACCGAAATCCATCGCCATGATCAGGTAAAAAGTCATAACGCCTCATTGAATGAAGCAGTGCTTCACCCCGGGCAAGTCGCGCACATGATTGAATTTGAGGTGTACATTAACGAGCAGTTTGCCTTCTCACAGCGCTCAGACGGGATTATTATCTCGACCCCCACAGGCTCAACAGCCTATAGCTTGTCCGGCGGTGGCCCCATTTTATCTCCCAGCCTCAACGCGATTTCGCTCGTGCCTATGTTTCCGCATACACTGTCAAGCCGCCCGCTGGTCGTCGATGGCAACCGCCGTATAAAATTACTGGTTTCCCCAGATAACCGCGGCACGTTGGAAGTGAGCTGTGATGGTCAGGTCTCTTTGCCAGTCAACCCAGGTGATGAGGTACATATTTACAAAAGCCCGGCCACTCTCAAGCTCATTCATCCTCAAGACTACAATTATTACAATACCTTACGTAAAAAACTGGGTTGGTCTTCTAAGCTATTTTAAGCGAGCCACTTCCTTATTCTTATTCTCCGCATCCGATAAAGAGCAGGTCTTCCTGCTTTTTTCATGCACAATTTTTGTGCTGTTCATCGCATTCAAAACAATTCTTGCTAAACAGTATTCACTGGATGAAAAAACAGTATATACTGTATCTATACACAGTTGTTGATAGATACAGGTGTTTACTATGTTAGCCGATATAACCATTCAAAACTTTGCCATCGTTAAATCCTTGGAGCTGGAGTTTAGTAAAGGCATGACGGCGATCACCGGTGAGACCGGGGCGGGTAAATCCATTTCTATCGATGCGCTGGGTTTATGCCTTGGCGATCGTGCCGATGCCAATATGGTTCGCCCGGGTGAAAAGCGCGCAGAGATTTCTGCCAGTTTCACCCTAGAGCAAAACAGTGCCGCGCGTCGCTGGCTACAAGATAACGAACTCGAAGACGGCGACGATTGCATTCTAAGGCGTGTGATCACCAAAGAAGGTCGTTCACGCGCATACATTAACGGAAACCCGGTTCCCGCCTCACAACAAAAAGCGCTTGGGCAGTTATTGATTAATATCCACGGTCAGCATGCGCATCAACAGCTGTTACGTCCCGAACACCAGATTACCTTGTTGGATCAATACGCCGGTCACCAGTCTTTGCTGGATAAAATGGCGACACGCTATCAGCGTTGGCGCCGCACTAAAAATGAGCTAAAAGCATTGATCAAGAAAAAAGATGACATTGATGCTCAGCAACAGCTATTGGAATATCAAGTGGGTGAACTCAATGAACTCGCATTGGGTGAAGAGGAATACCAACACATTGAAGAAGAACACAAGCGCTTATCGAACAGTGGTGATATCGCCATGACCAGTCAGGCGGTAGTGGATCTACTCAGTGAAGGCGAAGAAACTAACACCCTAAGTTTATTGACCGCCGCTCAACAGCGTTTAAGTGAATTAGCCGCGATGGACAATCACTTTTCACCGCTCGCTGAGATGCTTGAAGAGGCGCGGATCCAAACGCAAGAGACGAGTCAAGAAGTGAGCAGTTATCTTGATCAACTCGATATGGATCCTCAACGCCTTCAGTATCTAGATCAGCGCATGAGCACTATCATGAGTTTGGCGCGTAAACATCAGGTTCAACCCGATGCATTATATGAAACGCATCAACAATTGATTCAAGAGTTGGAGAAACTGGGACATAACGATGAGGCGATTGAGCAATTGCAAGCCAATGTGGACAAGCAGTTTGCTGACTGTCTCGACACCGCTGAGAAGTTGAGCAAAAGCCGCCGCCGCTATGCCAAAGAATTGAACAAACTGATCACGCAAAGCATGCACCAGCTGAGCATGGAACATGGTAGCTTCGAGATCCAAGTCGAGAATAAAGCGGAAACCCACCTCAGCCCACTGGGTGGCGATGCTGTGGCGTTTCTTGTGTCGACGAATCCAGGTCAGCCTTTACAACCACTGGCTAAAGTAGCATCCGGCGGCGAGCTCTCTCGAATCTCACTGGCCATTCAAGTCATCACCGCGCAAAAGGTTGAAACACCAAGCCTTATCTTTGATGAGGTTGATGTGGGGATCAGTGGACCTACAGCAGCGATTGTGGGCAAACTCTTGCGTCAACTTGGCGACTCCACCCAAGTGATGTGCGTCACCCACTTGCCGCAAGTCGCAGGCTGTGGCCATCAGCAAATGTTTGTTGCCAAAGACACAGAGAAAGGCAGCACCACGACCCGTATGTACCCGCTCGACTATAAGGCACGAATTAGTGAACTTGCACGGTTACTGGGCGGCAGTGAAATCACTGATCGCACCCTCGCAAACGCGGAAGATCTTCTAGTGGCCGCTTGATTCTGCCAAGTCAAAACAGCGTTGAATGTGGCATTAAGACCGAGAAAAGTGCACTAGCTCTGCTTTTCTCGGTTATTTCCTTACACACGTCGAACTTTTTCACATTATCACCGTCCAAACGCTGGTCGTTAGCAGGTTTTTTACATATATTCTCTGCTTGATTATACTCGGGACGCGAAAGCCAGCAGGCACGAACTGCTAAGCGTCTTCGAAAGACGTGATTTGCCATCAAAAGACAGTGAAGATATTAACTATGGGTTGGACTAAAGCCGCCGTTGCCTCTCTGATGGCGATTGCCATGATGGGCTGCTCTTATGCCGAAAAACTGGTTTATCGAGTGGATATAAACCAAGGAAATTACATTGAAGAAAAGGCCGTGGACGCCTTGAAATTTGGCATGACCAAAGAGCAGGTTAAGTTCCTTCTCGGTCCTCCTATGCTCGTTGAGTCAGGCTACCCCAACACTTGGTACTTTGTGCAATGGCAACAACCTGGCCATGAAGCGCCGACACAAAAAGATCTGGTCCTCTCCTTTGACGATAATAACCAATTAGTCAACATGGACGGTGATTTCGAGCCGGGCGAGCAATTTTTCGAAGCCGTTCAGTAACGGTGATGCATCCGGCACTCTGATGCCGCTATATATTCATCCTTTAGTAAAGGCGCCGCTCGGCGCCTTTCTTTTTGCCCCGTTACGAGCGTTTGCGCTGGGAATCAACACGGCCCCCGGTGACAGGATCGGCTTTCCCCTCTTGTTTCGCGCGTTCGGCGCGACGACGGCGGATCTCTTTCGGGTCAGCTTGCAGCGGCCGGTAAATCTCAATGCGATCCCCGTCGCGCACTTGCGCGTCTAGTTTCACCGGTCGGCTAAATACCCCAATCTTGTTGGTCGCAAGATCAATCTCCGGATAGGCGTTTAAGACACCTGATTGACGAATAATGTCTTCCACCGTCGAGTCGCGCTTCACCACGCAGTTGAAGATGCGCTGCTCATTAGGCAACGGGTAAACCACTTCAACATGCAGCAATGTCTCTTCACTCATAAATTTCTTTCGCTCGCTCTGTAAACGCCTTCACCATGCTACTGGTTAACTCGCTGAAGATACGGCCAAAGGCAGCTTCAACCAAGCGGTTAGTAAACTCAAACTCGAGATCCAATTCGATTTTACACGCATCACTTGATAGTGGCGTGAATTTCCAGCCACCACTCAAGCGTTTAAATGGTCCATCCACCAGCGTCATATCAATTCGGCTGTTATCCACCAGATAATTCTTAGTGGTAAATGTTTTCTTTATGCCCGCTTTCGCCACATCTAACGACGCAACCATGGTGGTGTCTGTGTGCTCAATAAGACGGGTACTCACACACCCGGGCAAAAAAGCGGGATAGGATTCAACATCGTTCACCAAGGCAAACATTTGCTCAGCACTGTACGGCACTAAAGCCGAGCGGATGATTTGCGGCATAGGGACTCCTTGCAAGTTAACCGCGAGATAATACCATCGAGACCCACTTTGACCAATGTTAGCAAACAACATCGCGAATAAAGTCTTACTCTTTCTGCCCCTGAGTACGATAATCCTTTCATTCTTCGATATATCGCCTTTATAATGCGCACACTATGGCTAAGAAAAACGCAAAGAACAAAGCAAACAGCAACACCATTGCACTGAATAAAAAAGCACGCTTTGAATACTTCATTGAAGATGACTTCGAGGCAGGGCTTGAGCTACAAGGTTGGGAGGTGAAAGCACTCCGAGCAGGTAAAGCCAATATCAGTGAAAGCTATGTGTTGTTAAAAGACGGGGAAGCCTTCTTGTTCGGGGCTACCATTACCCCGCTTAATGTGGCTTCCACGCATGTGGTGGCTGATCCACAGCGCACCCGTAAGTTATTGCTTAAGCGGCGTGAGCTTGATACCTTGCTAGGCAAAGTCAATCGAGACGGTTTCACGGTGGTGGCACTGTCTTTATACTGGAAACAATCTTTTGCTAAACTGAAGATAGGGTTGGCAAAAGGTAAGAAGTTACACGATAAGCGCGATACAGCGAAAGACAGAGACTGGCAACGTCAAAAGTCCAGGATCATGAAAAACGCAGCGCGTTAATCGTTGACGCGGCAGATCAATCTGTTAGACTCTGCTGCTCACACTCTGGGGCTGATTCAGGATTCGACAGGATTGAGAAGGCCCGTGGAGCATGCCGAGGGGCGGTTGGCCTCGTAAAAAGCCGCAAAAAAATAGTCGCAAACGACGAAAACTACGCACTAGCAGCTTAATAACCTGTTGAGTGCCTATCCTCCCTAGCCTCCGCCTGTAGGACGGGGATTCAGGATAGTCAAAACCAAACAGGATCGCGTGGATGCTTTGACCCAAGAGCTGAAGCGTTAAAACTAAGTTGGGTATGTCTTTGTGTGGCGTGTTTGTCCGCAGCACACTGACGAGATTAAAGACAAACTAAGCATGTAGCGCCATTGGTTAGACTGATTCTGGACGCGGGTTCAACTCCCGCCAGCTCCACCACTTTCCTTTAAGTTGTTGTTTTTATTAAAAGTTCTTTTGTTTCAAGCAGTTAAAAAGCATATGTGTGATACGCAGCTGAGCTACACGGGCGACGATTTGCACATATACAAACGTAAAAACAGCAGCGTTTACTATTTCCAAAAGCGAGTTCCTAGCCGCCTAGTCGAGCACTATGGCAAGCGCCTTATTCGCTTCTCTTTGAAGACCTCGAACAAGACACAAGCCAAACAACTAGCCACCATCGAGGCTGGTCGCCTGATGAAAGAGTTCGCGGAGCTCAGTGGCTATTCTGTACCAGAGAAGAGAGTTGAGCTGGTCGACCTTCAGAACATTGCCATTGAAGCCACCAATACGTGGGTAAAAGACAAGCAAGACAACATGCTGACTGGCTCTGTCGATGTTGAGGGTATACGGAACGGGTTAGAAGCAAGCCTAGACGCCATTCAAGAACATGCAGCTGGCATGCTACACGACAACCTAAAGCTAGCTGATGCACCTCGCGTACACCGTGTTTTTGAGGGAGCTATCCCTAGCCGGATTACCGACCAGTACAACGCGCTCACAGAGCCACAGAAAGCGCGTGTATTCATCGAGTTCGCCCAACACCTACAAGCCCAGACACAGACTCTCCTAGACTCGATTAGCGGCTTCTCGAGCGACATTAAGACCATCACCAAACCAATCCCTAAGATAGAAAAAGCTCCAACACTTGAATATGTCGCTAATGAGTTCTTAGAGAACAAGCAAACAGAAATGGCAGCAACTGGTAAGCCAATGAGTGAGAAGCTCAAGCAGCGCTATCAAGTATCTATTGAGTTCCTTCTTGGTTTTATGGGGGCTGACTATCCTGTCAAAGAGGTCTTGGCACTAGATATAAGAAATCTGAGGAATGTACTGATAGACACGCCAAGTAATTCAGCCAAGTTAAAGGAGACCAAGAATCTCACGACTCCTGAGCTTATTGCTGTGGTGAGTAGTGGGCAATTGAAGCACCTTCCCCCTCTTTCTATCACGAGCATCAATCAGCGCTTAGAAGCGATTTCTGCAATATTTAAGTTCGCTATGCAAGAACGATATATCACATTCAACCCTGCAGAGAACGTGAAGCTCAAGAAAAAAATCGCGGACAAGGACGCACGGAGACCATACTCACCAGAGATGCTCGACAGGTTGCTTCAGTTGACCAAAGGCACAGAGCACTACTGGATTGTACGAATAGCACTTTGTTGTGGTCTGCGTATGAATGAAATCGTCCAGTTGAGACCTTCAGACATCAGGCAACACGAGGGCATTTGGTATATCTCTGTAAATGAAGAGGACGGCAAGGCGTTAAAGACTAGCTCTTCGGCCAGATCTGTGCCTCTGCCTGACGCACTGTTAAACCTTGGTTTCATCGAGTTCGTACAGTCACTGAATACAGAGACGCTATTCGATATTCCTCTTCCAAAACAGGGCGGGTATCGCTCAGACATATACAGTAAGCGCTATGCCTATTTCTGTCGTAAGCATGAACTAAGAGCAGACCGTGTGACTTTCCATAGCTTGAGACACAACTTCAAAGACCTAGCGTTGAATGCTGGAGTGCCTGAAGTAGCTTATAAGCAACTTGGTGGATGGTCAGAGAGCTCTGTGAGTGGCAATTACGGCTCAGGTCTGACGATAGTTAGTCTCAAAAAGCATGTAGAGACCATAGATTACCCCATCGACGAGCAAGAGGCAGTTGATACTCGACTCCATATGGCAGAGTAGCTTCTCTATGGCCTCTTAGGAAGCCTGTAACAGCCAAGTGGAAACACTGTTGTCGATTGATGGTGGTGGCTTATTGGGGCGAGTAGCAGTGCCCCATGATTTCCCCATGCATTTCCTTTGAGCGGTAGACCAGACAAACCACAATGCATAGGTGGAAGCCGTTTGAGGCTAAAGCCCTTGTGTCGGTTTGTACTCTGTCCTCTCTGATGACTAAGACTGCGTTAGTCAGGACGTGGTCTGCCAGACAACTCTAGCTCATTTTTACCCTACTCCAATTTGGGAGGCTTCTCTATCACACTTTAAGGGTGGCTAATTGACCTACATTTTCTAATCAGTGTAATGTCTAACGAGGGGTTAACGATTCGCAACTAAACAATCACCTAAGTTCAAAGGTTCGTAAATAAGAGGAGTACGGTGTGAAGGGAATTCTAAAAAGTAATAAAACTCTCGAATCGAGCCTCAATAGCCTCATGGAAGATCTTGAACATAAAATTGAGCAGTATCAGGATGACGACCAAAAACATCCAATGTTAGCTAGAATTCATAAGGTAATGCTTGTGATTCAGGCATTTTTGGAAAACGGTGATTCCGATTTTGTGAGTGATGCTGAATGTCAACGATGGGTTGTACTTCTAAATAACATCAGAAATTATTTAACACAGTGGGAGAATCACAAAGAGAACGCACAGCAAATTCAATCCATAGAGACACAACTTACTAACCACACCGACAATCTTTACAAAGCCATTTCTGTTTACATGGGAGCGCAAGGTTTTTCTACTAGCAGCATGGCTACTGCCGAAGAGGTAAAGTCACGGGCTTCATATGACAACATTGAAAATCTTCGTGTCAAGGCCAAGAGAGCTCTAGCTGAAATCACAGAACTTACAGAGAAAATAGAGTCACTTAAAAACGATTCAGAAAGTGACACCTCTTCTATTAACACCCTCAAAACTAAGCTAATCGACGGAACAACAGACGAGAAAAGCGTGGCAGATATTATCTCCGCGGCGCGTAATGAAGTAATTGAAATGTCAGACGAAGTCAAAGTGACTTATGATGAGATTTTTTTAGGGTTAGATGGCGAGCAAGCACTCTTCAACAGCATTAAGGAATATAAAGATGAAGCCGAATCCTTAAAAAAGGAGACTAAAGAAAACCTTACAGCTCAAACAGGAATGTTAGAACACCTAAGAGAGTTTTATGTACGGGTTTATGGAGATGAAGAAGACGAATCGATAAATGGGCTTGATGAGGAAATATCTAACCACCTAAAAAAGCTAACAGAATTTGAAAACAAGCAGCAAGAAAAATATACAGCGCTCAACGAGCAAATTGAAAGTCTACTCCCTGCAGCAACTAGTGCTGGTTTGGCAAGTGCATATGAAACTCTAAAGTCCGAGTGTGACACCCCGATTAAAGACTTCACCAAGTTATTTTACTTAGCGCTGCTTGGGCTGTTTATTTGTTCTTCCATATTCGTGATAAATAGTTTCTCATTCTGGCCGTTTAGTATTGAGTTCGTTAGTGCAGGCACATGGATCGAAGTGACTACCACAGGTCTAAAAAAAATCCCGTTCGTACTTCCTTTTCTGTGGCTAACAATTTTTGCTTCCAAGAGACGAAGTGAACAACAGCGATTAAGACAAGAGTATGCTCATAAGGAAGCGTTGGCTAAGTCTTACGATAGCTACAAGCAGCAGATCAAAGCTTTGGGGCATGAGAACACGCAGCTACAGGCTAAACTACTTGAGCGCACGATTGATGCTATAGCGTTTAACGCTTCAACTACCCTAGACAAAAAACACAGCGATGGAACTCTTTCTGAGCGATTTGTGGGACAAGCCTTGAAAGATGGCAACGAGGCTTAAAGTCATTAGTGTAGAGGATAAGCCAGTACACTAAGACATATAGCCAAGTTACTTCTTATGAGAGCGTTAGCTAGGGATTGGTCTTAACAGAGTATCTCAGGCGTTCACCTGAATCACTATGATACCCAGACCACTCTCTTCAAGCAGTCCTCGAAAATAAACTTAAAGCACAGATGTACCCGTGTAGAGTCAGACCTACCTAGCTATCACCGCCTAGCTTACTAAAGCAGATAACGGTATTCAGACCAACGATATTAAGAGGCCTAAAGCTTTCCTCTTGGTTGTGCCCATGCAATATTTCACTAGCACCTACAGACCATACGGCTCAAGCACGCCCTAATCGACTACTACCCACAATGATAATTCCTTCTATCAAGTGAAATAACAGTCAACGTAGAGTCGCTCTACTTAGCTACTTATCCATGTAAGCAAAGGTGCGATAGTGTTGTGCTGGTGGTCTATTTAGTATCTGCTACGACTAAAGCAGCAGTGGTGGTGCCACATGGGACTCTTAATGTATATCTAAGAGTTTTTCCTTGGGCTCTTCAATTAGACGTTGTAAATGGCTTGATGAGACAGAGGCTTCTGATGAGAAAGAGCCTGAGAAGGGGTGGCAGTGAGACTGACTCTTAGTGTATATCTAAAAGTTTTCCTTGGGCTCTTCAATTAGACGTTGTAAATGTCTTGGTGAGGGAGTGAAGACTCGATGACTAGTTGCTATCGTTAAGAGCATCAATGGCTGACATCTCTTAATGTATATCTAAGAGTTTTTCCTGGGGGTCTTCAATCAGGCGTTGAAAACGTCATGAACAACTACCCAATTAAGAGGTAAAGATATTATCAATCAAGTCCATTAGCCGCACGCCTGCCTCGCTCTCCCCCCAAAAAAGAACTCTCAAAGCCTTCCACCAAACTCTTTCATTTGATGCTGAAATACGTAGCGAAAACGCCCCTAGCCAGTTTTATTAGTTAGCTATCAGGTAAAAATAGCTACTCAAGCCGCTAGAATGCATCGCGACCTGACAGTTGAACTCCCCCATCATCAAAAAAGCACTCGCTAGCAACATTAGATTTAGTTGACCTTATCGAGACAGAACACAGAATAGAGTGGCTAAGCAACTACTTATTTTTGGCTTTGAGTTCTTTCTTTTTGAATTTTATATATGTATCCAGGTCAAAAAATGCAAGACTTTCCACCTCTGAAAGAGGGATTATCACTCTAAAGTTATTGATAGTTAAGCTGCCATGAGTTTTATCTAAAATACCTTCATCGTGGAAATGTTCTATATAGTTCGTAGTATCTTCAAAGGTTAAGTCCTCACTACCTCGATAGCCGCTCAAATAGGGAATTAACGCAAGATTCTCTACTTTACCATTAATTAACTCATCTCCAAGACAGAGCCCTACATAAGTCTTTCTTGACTTTAATGAAACCAATATAGGGAACTGAGTAAACGACGCTTCAAGTATAAAGCTTTCTAGGTGATTCTCAGAGGTAATCTGTTGAAGTTTCCTGTCTTTTTTTTCAGGCTTTGAGTGATAGTAAAGTCTAGACAATAGGCCTGAAAAATAAGAAATAGATAGCGTCATTAAGACCCATGATACAATTTTTATATCATTAACACTTAAAAACAGACTGTCTAGATCAGTGAGTAACACACCCTGTGGTTTTATGAAACGAGAAATGCAATCGTAGTAATCTAAAACAAAACAAAAAATAGCCGCTACAGCACTGAATACGGTTCCTCGGGATGCCACATAAAAGTATGAATGCCACCCTTCCGTGCGACTAAGACGATAGAGCGAAGATAAATGCTGAGATGAAAAAAGGTACCCTGCGATGAGCGCAACCGCTAGTAATAAAACCCCCATTACCCTACACCGTACTGGATTCTTTTAGTTCCCTCAGCTTTTCTACATCCTTCCTGATTTTCCTTTTTACATCTTCGCTTTGCAGGTTGACACGTACAACGCCATTGGCACTGACCGTAACCCTGTCTCGATTGGTTTTCATTATACTGAGAAGACGATCTGACTCGTCTTGCCGCTTGGTTCGACTAAACATAACGCCTCCTAGGCTTGAAGTTAGAATGATAACTTTTGAGGATTCTGGAACTGGCATTGTTAATATTAGGCATCATATTGGGAGAAGTAAATACTTTCTACAGAAGTTCGGCTCCTCATCACTTTCTGCCTGAAAACTTAGCCTTGAAACTGTTTAATAGACATGCTCCATGTCCGGCATGCCTCCAACCTAGCTAAGAGCGCCAGAGTTATGAAACCTTTTGTAACCTCTTCACCGACGACACAGAGCACCCCAAAGCCTCGGCTGTGGCATTAATAGAGTACCCCTTTGAGCGAAGCTCATGCACCTGCTCTTTGCTTATAGTGTGAGGGCGACCCATATGCTTACCTTCTGCCTTAGCGCGCTCTCTGCCTGCGTTTGAGCGCTCTAGCATCTTCCTTCTTTCCATCTCTGCAACCTTGGACAGAATGGTCACCAGAAGCTCTCCTGCGTCTGTGCTAAGGTCTACCCCTAACCTTGTCACAATGACGTTCACACCGCCTCTCAGAAGCTCTCTCACGGTGTTTTGCACGTCAATGCTGTCTCTCCCCAATCTATCAAGATCGACCGTCACAAGTGTGTCTCCTTCGCGCACATAGTCGAGTAGCTTCTTAAACTCTGGCCTTTTCTCAGCGCTAACTGTCCCGCTCACTCCACAATCAGCGAACTCCTTGTCTATACGATATGTCTTATTGAGCTCTCTTCGTTGGTTCTCGATTGTTTGGTCGTCAGTTGAAACACGGTAATACGCGATAACAGCCATTTCTTACTCTTCATCTTGGTCTATAAGATGGGCTCATAATTTCATATAGGTCTAAAACTGTCAAACAGGACTTATAGACCACCCTGCCGTAGCTGTTTGAGGTAGGTTCAAAAGGCAACATTTACAAACCCATAAAGTAGAGAAAAATAACACTCACTCCAAGTAAAGCTTCATTGCTTATTAGAGATATTTTCGATTTCACCAAGTCAGATACTGAAGTTTCTAGTAGGGGCATAGGGGGGAAATTTAAACAACACATATATACTTAAAGTCGCAAGAGATTTTTCACAAAAAAACAAAGCGAAAATAAAAACATGAAAAATATTAACAAGCAATGTCGTATGTTTTAACTTATATCATTGCTTTAAAAGAAGAAAAGCATTAGAAAATAAAATGAAACATGTGAATGAAATTAATTTCATAGGTTTAAAAATTGAAAGATAAAAATAAATATAGACCCCTCTCAATCAGAGGACTAAATAATGAAAAACCCAATACACACCAATGTAAACAGAGTCCTAAGCTATTACGGAATGAACTTAAAAAAAGGGAAATATGACTACTCTTTATCATATTACAGCCAAGGTGAGACCTCTGTTATAAAAAATAACAACCCAAGAGATGCCATAAGAGAAGCAATCAACAAACAGGGTGACAAAGAGCTTTACCTGCAATTAATAAACCAATTGAGATTTCTTAAACTAAACCCTAAAAAGCAATTATACTTCAGTGAGATTTTCATACTCGACCCAAGGTATACAACCAGACCTTCTCCTCCTTTAGGAACACTAAAGGATTCTTACGATTTTGCTTGTGAAATAAAATGGAACTCAAGAAACATAAAAGACCACAAAGCAACAAAAAGAAAAGCAGAGAATGTCATCAAACACTTTGGGTATTCAACACCACCAAGTGATATCACGCCAAGAAGACTCGTTGATTACGTTGGTTACTTACAAGCTAAAAACTTATCCAATGCTACTATAAATAGGAATTTGAGCAAGCTGAGGGTAATACTGAGACACGCTGTCATGCTTGACTACATACCACATGTACCTGAATTTCCTTGGCAAAAACACTCTAACGCTAGAACTCGCATACTTAGTAAGGAAGAGGAAGAGAAGGTAATAAATTTCTTTCATAAGAAAGGTAATACCCTTATGGCTGATTTTGTGATGGTAGCAATCGACACTGGTGCTAGAGTTGGTGAACTAATGAGGCTTACATGGTCAGACTACAGGCTAGAGAGTGAGTCTATTTTTATAAGAAACTCTAAAAATGATGAATTCCGAACTGTTCCTCTAACAAAACGTTCCCGAAATGTTTTTAAACGAAGATATCAAAACATGAGCAGCCCAGAAGAAAATGTATTCAATCTGACTCAAGACCGTCTTAGTTGGCAATGGAAGGTTATGAAAAAGTCTTTAGGATTTGATAAAGAGAAAGAGTTTGTTCCTCATATGATGCGCCATACTTGCGCTACCAGATTAGCAGAGTTAGATGTAAGTGATTCCAAAAGAATGTTATGGATTGGTCACAAAACACCTATTATGACTGCGAGGTACACACATATGACATCAACCTCACTTAAAAGCGTTGTCGACATAATAGATTCTCAAGCATAAAAAAGACACAACTCTGATACGCTATATAGTTAACTAAAAGCGAAGACTGCCAAAGACAAAGCGCCACCAGCAGTATAGCTAATTCATATAATCTAAAGCGCTAGGTGAGTAATTCTTATAGCCTAGCGCTCTAAATGTATTATTCATACAGATCTATAGAAGCCTTAAGTTGCCCTGCGTATTGGAATATATCATCGACACTATCAATCGGATTTTTAGTCTCTTTCTTATTTACGTCGAATAGACCAATGTATTTCTGACGACCGTTAAAGTGTAAACGACATAGGGGTTTACGGTTGTTATCGTCAAGCAAGATTCCGAAGTAGCTTTGAGTATCGCGGTGTGCAACGCGAGATACCTCTACTTTTTCTCGTAGAATAGCTTTGACAACATTATAACCGTCGAGCTCTTCCTCTGTGGTGACTATCTTAGGGTTGCTACCATCAGCTTCGGAAGCGCTTTCATCCTGCTCTGGTTGTTCGTTGGCTCCTCTCGCCTCACGCTCTTCACTGCCTATGGCATACTTCAAACGAGCGTTTATGCTATCGTTGAGGAATTGCTTCAAAGCTTTTTTCGTTATTTCAGTAAACTGTGCTTTGACCTTGGCTGTTTGCATCCCATCGTAGACCCTAGCAGTCAAAAGCTTTACAAAGTCTTCCTCTGGATCTTGGAACTGCTCTGCTAACACCTTTTTTATTTGATTGAGATACTTCAATTCACCAGCTGCATCGACCACGGAATCGACATCGAAAGAAGTCTTCGTCAGTTTTTTCAGCTCTGGGACTACATGCTCGTCGACCTCGGACATATCTAGAATCAAGAACGGTTTGTCATCCATTTTATTTGGCGCATCGAGGTCAGTGAAAAACTGATACTCACAACCGTTAGTCAATACAGCTATACGAGCATTGGTCACTGAAAAATATCGGTATAGTTGGCTAGAGTGTTTTGGTGAGAGCGCTTCATTCACTTTCTTACACTCGATTAAGATCTGAACATCCCCGTCTTTCATCAGAGCATAATCAACCTTCTCTCCCTTCTTCGTGCCTGTATCAGCAGTGAACTCAGGGATAACCTCGCTGGGGTCGAAGATATCGTATCCAAGCACATTGTGAAGAAATGGCATCACCAAAGCAGTCTTTGTCGCCTCTTCTGTTTCTATCGAGTCAGATAGCTGTCCCACCTTTTTGGACAAAGCTTGTAGTCGCTCTATAAAGTCCATTTCACTCTCCTTATATCTGCTTCAGTGTGCTTGCAGATGCAACAGCTTTAATACATTTGCTTTTTTTATTAGACCATCAACATAGCAAGCATGCTGTGATTGAAAGCCCATCTGTACTCATTACAAGACAGCCAATCAGCTTAACTATTTACTCACCTACACAGCTGAGCTACAATTCGGGGAAAATTTGGTATCACACGCTCGAAGACACACGAAATAAAGCCTTTAAATCAAAAGGTTATGTGCAGCGTGCTGGGTTGGGAAATAGCCTCCCGCCAGCTCCACCAAACGTTTGGAAAAGGCCGGTAAATCTCTGATTTACCGGCCTTTTTAATTTTATAGCTTGAGCGTTGAGCGCTTTGTGCGCCAGTGAGCTACATAGCTGTGATACAAACTGGGAACGGGCACGTCGTTACTCTCCAGCAGATACCCCATGATTTAAACGCATAGAGTTAATGCTAAAGTTTCATTTAGTTCATAGATGAGTCAGCGCTAGACTAAGAGCAATTCCTCATTAGTATCGTCTAGGAGACTGATATGTTTGACGCTCTCGTTCTCAAGCAAGAAAACAAGCAAACCGTGCCATCTATCGAGCAAATTGATGAGTCTCAACTCACTGATGGTAACGTACTCGTTGCTGTCGATTATTCATCCCTTAACTATAAAGATGGCTTGGCTATCACTGGCAAAGGGAAAATTGTTCGCGAGTTTCCCATGGTGCCAGGTATTGATCTTGTCGGTCAGGTACTCCGTTCTGACGACAGCCGCTACCAAGAAGGCGACAATGTTGTTCTGACTGGATGGGGGGTCGGTGAAACCCATTGGGGCGGAATGGCTCAAAAAGCGCGTTTAAAAGCCGATTGGCTTGTTCCTTTGCCCGATGCACTGACACCTAAGCAAGCCATGATGGTAGGTACCGCTGGCTTAACCGCCATGCTCTGTGTTCAGGCCTTACTCGATGCCAATATCAAACCAGAAGATGGACCGATATTGGTTACAGGAGCCAGTGGTGGTGTGGGATCGGTCGCGATCACCTTATTAGCTCAACTCGGCTACCAAGTCGGCGCAGTCACAGGCCGAGCTGACGAGAACCAACCGTTCCTCACAGCATTAGGCGCCTCAGAGATTATTGAACGCAGCGCGATGGAAACACCGGCAAAACCATTAGAAAAACAATGCTGGGCAGGCGCTATTGATACCGTAGGCAGCAAAGTCTTGGCTAAAACACTCAGCCAAGTCAAATATGGCGGTACTGTGGCTGCCTGTGGCTTAGCCGGTGGGTTTGACCTTCCTACCAGCGTCATGCCGTTCATTCTTCGTAATGTACGCCTACAAGGCATTGACTCCGTCAGCTGCCCAAGAAAAAAGCGCATCGCCGCGTGGCAAGCATTGGCAAATCACTTGCCTGAGAGCTACTTTGAGCAAGCGTGCCATGAGATCAATCTAAGTGAGGCTCCTGAATTTGCAGAAAAAATTATCAGAGGACAAATCTCTGGTCGCACCGTGATAAAGCTTTAATAGTCTGAGTACTCGCAAGTAAGGCTCATTAGAGCCTTACTTGGTCTAACTGTATGTCTTCGACTCGCTTCGCTATCAACTTCCCGCACTCCTCTTTCACCACACTTCGTAGCCACTCATGTTCAGGTGAATACTCACAGCGTGGATGCCAAATCATCGAGTAGTCAAAGGGGGTAAAATGAAATGGTAGCGACTTTACCACCAGTTGATGACGCTCCGCGACGAGATAAGCCAGATCAGCTGGCACGGTAATAATTAAAGGCATCGTGTCGATAATCGCGAGTGCTGCCTCTAAGTGGTAAGCTCGGAGCACCATTCTTCGTTTCGGTTTATCAGCTAGCGCGCTTTCAATCAGTGCTTTCACCCCATCACTGATGGCAATCATCGCATGGGGGAATCGCAAATAGTCATCCAGCGTCATGGACTTTTCTGCCAGTGGATGCTGCTGTGAGACCAAGCATTGTACCCCAACCCGCCCAAGCGTCTCATGATGAAGGGGATCAAGCGGGTTACTCGGCCGACAAATAGCCAAATCCGCTCGGCCGTATGTCAATTGCTCTTTTAACTGTTCGTTCTGCAACGGTTGAAAATCAAATGCCACTTGAGGGGCTTCCTGATAGATACGCGGCAGCGCAAATGGCAAGATTGTTTGCATCGCATAGTCAGTTGTCGCGATGGTAAAGGTATGATCACACGTGCCGGGGTTAAAATCACTCGGTGCTAACATTTGCTGTAACGATGCGAGCGGTTCATCCAGAGCACGATTGACTGACAACGCTTTTTCTGTCGGGATAAGCGACTGCCCCTGACGACTAAACAATGGGTCAGCTAACAAATCACGCAACCGTCCTAACACGCGACTCATTGCCGATTGGCTCAAGTTTAAGCGCATTGCCGCACGACTCACACTACGCTCCTCGACTAAAATGCGCAGTGCAACCAGCAGGTTTAAGTCTCGCCGATAGATCTCTTCTACTTCCATAGCCACACTTACATGACAATCCAATATGAATAGTCTCTCCAATACACCACAAAACACACCCTCTTGGTATGCGTTGGGTTAACAAACGCTCGGAGAGTACACAAAATTATCATCTTACTCTTCAGCCTGCTTCCACTATGGCCTGATTAATCCCTGGATAATTATGCTTTCCATTTTTATATAACTCCTAATTATAAAGAGAACCTTCTACTCTCTTCACTGCTATAAATGAATAAAAATTCACAAACAATGCTTATCACTACTAAAAAGAGCACTTATCGAGTAATCGATTACTAAAAATTCAATCACATAGGGGTTAGTACTTTTTTTATCCCTTATATTGGTCATTTATTCGAGCTGAACAAAACCTGAATGGTGATTGGTGCGACTTCCAGCAGAAAAAATAGAGCAAAAATACTAATTGACACTTAACTCATTATTAACACCGTTGTCATGTTACTGACGCATTGCTAGCATAAATCCACATTCACTCGACACAAGTGGATGACGCTTACATCGCTAATACATAAGCGAACGTCAAGGAATAGACTGTCGCTAAGTGTTATTTATCGGATAAAAAGCCGATACGTGTATCGTTGCGTTCAATGGCGTAATGCGTGCACGAGGAATAATTAAAACGCGACAGTACTCAGATGTTTTTTTAAAGAAGGGATACTTTAAAGTGAGTAATACTATCCAAAAAACAGCGGTTGCCGCTGCAATCACGCTTACCAGTGCCACCAGTTTTGCTGGAGAGCTCGGTTCACTGACTAGTGAAGTCAAGATTAATGATTATGAAAAAGGCCTCACTAAAACCGAAATCACTATTGGGAAAGGGTCTTATAAACTCAGCGACGATTACAGCTTTCTTTTTGATGTCGACAAAGACTTCATTAAAAATGAAGGTGAAGCAAGAAAAGAAGGTTGGGATACCCAATTTGGCTTAGCACAAGGTGCAGGAAGTGTCGGAAGTTTTGATGCAACCATGTATTATTTATTCCGCTACGACGCATCATGGAAAGCCAGTGATGAGTCCGACTCTTCAGATACTAAACAATATATTATTGCACCTTACTTCAGTAAAGATGTCACTCTGGGTGGAAAAGATTTTTCATTCGGTATCGAATTATGGGCGCAGCTTGGTAACGCTAATGATGATAGTTTGAAAAATAAAAGTGGCGTCGAAACTAACTTTTACCTATCCGGCGCTCTGTCTGAACACTGGAACCTCGAACTCGCTTGGTATAACTTCGATTACTACGACACAGAGGAGGAAGAGTACGACTATCAGATTGGTACCGAAAACTATCTAACTTACTCGCTACCACTTCCTGCTGGCTTCATGTTTAATATCGAGAACTATGTTGAGGCCTATCATACGCCAGACTCAGATACAACATTGGCCTATGCGCATATCCAGCCTGAATTAGAATTTAAAAAAGCGGTAAATGAACATTTCTCTTGGCATGCAGGTGTTTCCTATGAAGCATTTAACTGGGAATTCAAAGATGCCCAAGGAAATAAAGATGACAAAGATATCTTCGATAATAACGAGTTCCAAGCTTATTTAGGCTTCACCATCAAGTAAACGCTATACACTGCAGGCAAATTCACTGCCTTTTGCCTGCAGTGCTTCTTTTCTCCTCTACCAACACACATTTGATAAGTCAGTCAAACTATCGATTTTTACCAAGTGTGATATTTCTTCGAGACTCAATATTTCTCTCTCTCCTAATCATTAAGTAAATACATTATAAGCACACCCAATAACCCGGAGGCTCACAATGAAAAAGTCCCTCTATGCATTAATCTATGTCGCCGCCGTCTTGCTATGCCAAGCGGCGGATTGACAGTCAGTGAAATCCGCCGCACTCTATCTTAAAAAGTGGACAAGCTGGGTGTCATGATGACTGTGAATTTTGAGCAAAAAATCCGTCCAGATCGGCCTTTTAGAACGCAAACAAACGGCGATTTAATGAAGCAGTTTGAAAGCGATCGTGGACGGATCATTAACTCTGCCGCTGTACGCCGTTTGCAACAAAAAACCCAAGTTTTTCCACTTGAACGCAATGCCGCGGTACGCAGCCGTCTCACCCACTCTTTAGAGGTCCAGCAAGTCGGGCGCTATATCAGTCAACTGATTGCCGACAAACTGTCTGCCTCGCAACTCGCTCCCCCGCTCGACCGCTGCTTGGAAACCTTGGTTGAGATGGCTTGCCTGATGCACGACATAGGTAACCCACCGTTCGGACACTTTGGCGAGCAAGCGCTCAGTGATTGGCTCAGTGAGCAGGTCCCGTCTATCTACCGCCAGCATTTTAATGACGAACTGCCTGAGGAGGTACAGCGCGATCTCTGTCATTTTGAAGGCAACGCACAAGGCATTCGGCTGATCCATACCTTACAACAGCTGAACCTCACCTATTCGCAAGTCTCCGGCATTCTTAAATACACTCGGTGTGGTAGCGAGCCGAAACCTGCAGATGACGATGCCCGCGCGTACCTAAAAAAGAAGGTCGGCTATTTTCTCAGTGAACAAGCGTACATCGGCGATTTGCAAAAAACGCTCGCCATCTCGCCCGGCTGTCGAGCCCCAGTCAGTTACATCATGGAAGCGGCCGACGATATTTCTTATGGCATTGCCGATTTAGAAGACGCCGTTGAAAAAGGTGTACTGACTCTCGCGGATCTGAAAGCGGCCCTAAAGGCAACCTTTGTACAGCTAACCCAGGCCAGTGAAGGGCATGACGCCAACACCATGGCAACCATGTTAGAGAATGCGGAAAAACGCAGCCACGGCAGTGACAGTCAGTTTTTTGTCTTCTTGCGTGTGGAGGTCAATAAACGCTTGCCTCGCCATGCCGCCCAACGCTTTATCGACCATTTACCCGCTGTCATTGATGGCACCTTTAACCACGCGCTAATTGAAGACAACAGCGTCAATCATTTACTTGTACAAACGTTTAAAAACGTCGCCAAAGCGCACGCCTTTTGCCACCCTGAAGTGGAACGCCGCGAGCTACAAGGTTATCGCGTCATCCATGGTTTAATGAGCATCTATCGTCCACTCCTCACCTTGCCCAGTGAGGTGTTTACGGCTTTAGTCAACGGCGAGCCGGTCAAGCCACAAGCGTCGATATACACCCAGCGGCTATTTAAAAAGCTGCCTGAGAAACATAAAAAAGCCTATCGCGACGCGGTACGAAAACAGGCACTGGCGGAGCAGATCCCTTCTTCTACCGCGCGCGAGTTCTATTTTCGTACTCGCCTGTTGATTGACTATATCAGCGGTATGACGGACCAATACGCGTTCGACGAATACCGCGCCTTTCATGTGATTGAAGAGGGCTAAAAAAACCGCTCCGTGGTTGGGAGCGGTTTTTTGCGATATAGCCATTAGCCAAAGCGCTTTTGCCACTTATCAATCACCGTGGCACCTATCAAATCGCCTTGCACATTGACCGCAGTACGGAAGGTGTCGAGTGGGCGCTCAATGATCAGCAAAATAGCAATGGCTTCCAGTGGGATCCCCGCAGCCAGCAACACCAACTGCATACCCGACATCGAGCCTGACGGCATGCCCGGCGCGCCTACCGACGAAACCATCGCCATAATGAAGATCATCACAATGCCGGTCGTCGACAGGTCAATCCCGAACAGTTGTGCCAAGAACACTGCAGCAATGCCTTCAAATAACGCGGTGCCATCCATGTTCATCACCGCGCCTAACGGCAAGACCATGCTCGCGGTCGACGTGGTAACCTTGAGCTCGTCTTTGGCAGCCTGCATCGAGACGGGCAGTGTCGCAGCACTGGATGAGGTGGCAAACGCCATCGCCAGCGGTGCAGAAATGGCGCGAAACAGGCTCACAAAGCCAATGCCGCCAGCAACGCGTGCAATAAGCGGCAACACGATCACTGCATGGACCATCGTCAGTCCAAACACCAGGGCGGCGAAACTGAATAACTGGCCAAATAGATCGTTATCCCCTTGATGGGAGAATTGGAAAACAATTGCAAACACCGCAAACGGCGCCAGCTTGATAACCCCTGCCACCATAGTGTTAATGCCTTTATTCAGCCCGCGAATGGTCTCGAATAATGGGTGCGACTCTGGCAGCGCGACAATCAGCGAAATGCCGAACAAAATGGTGAACACTACAATTGCCAAAAGGTTACCCTGAGTCACCGCGGCAAACGGGTTCACCAACGCCATATTGATAAGTTTGGTGGCAATGGCTCCGGCACCCGCGGCCTCTTGGTTGATAAAGCTAATGCTCTCATCCACAGGCGGTGCATTGGTGAGCGGTTGCCATTCGGGCATCATCAGCGCTGCACCAAGACCAATGGTGATCGCAATGGTGGTGGTAAAACCGTAAAACAAAAGTGTTGCACCACCTAAGCGCTTAAGGCGAACCACATTGCCAATATTACTGATCCCTTCCAGTAACGAGAGCAATACCATCACGCCGACCACGGCTTTGAGTAGACCGATATAACTGACCTTGGCAAGCATAAGCAACGGATACCAAGTGGTCTGTTCCGCGTTCTCAATGGGGCCGAATACCGTGCCCACCAGCCAAGCTAGTGCGGCCGCCACCGCAATTTGCAATGGCAAAGAATGTCTAAGGGTTTTCCACATTGTCTTTTCCCTACTGGCAGCATTGCAGCTGCATAATGATGATTTGTCTATTTTTTTTGGCGCCAAGAAGCGATAAAGCATACCAAGCTGTCAGACTGGGCTCATGTAAAAACTATGAACAATCTGGAATATCTAGTAACAAAATGGTTGGTTGGAAAATTTGGCCACACTTTTCGCTACAAAATGGGGACAGACAATGATAAAAAGCCCGCCTAAAAAGACGGGCTTGTTGATAAGCACTATTTTTGCTTATTGGGGACGCTGATTTTGCGGATTGAGCTCAAGGTTAACAGGGGTCTCTAACTCTTGGTTCAACGCTTTTTCTAACTCAGCAACATTGGTGCCTGGGGTCGCTTCCAGCAACGCCACGCCATCAAGGTAACTGACAAAGTCGAGGCCGTATTTTTGTGCGAGCTGGCTGGCGCTTGCCTCACTGACTTTGACCAAAATCGAGCCAGTGACCGTTAATGGTGTGCTTTGTGCCGATACAGCGACTTTATCGCCGACCATGACACCCATTTGCTCGCCACTCATATTACGCGCGTTGCTGTCGGTTTCGACGACCACATAATCTTTGCCATTTAGCTGTACCGTGCCTGCGCTTACACCAAGGCTGATACCCATGACGGCGAGGGCTATCATTAATTTTTTCATACTTCGTCTCCTATTAACCACGGTGACCAATGACACGCAGTGACCATTGCGTCAATTTACCATTCACGCTGTTATTCGCCATCGACTTCACCTCACCCCCTAGGCTGTATTGACGCGTCTTGCCGTCTGTATCTGTGACGTAGAGTGTCCATTGCCCTTGCGATACTTCACCATTGAACTTATGGCTGAGCATCAAGTGGTCAGTAAAGCCTTCTGGGTAGGTGCTATCTAGCGTATTCGATAGCATGCTATTGCGTGGAGACATCAATACACTCCGAGTCCCTGCGGGCGACTCTAACTCGATGAGCAGATCAGACATACGGCTGTGTTCGATCGAAGTCCGCACTTGTACCGCCTCGATAGTGAGGTTATCAGCGACTTGCACACTGTCTGCTGTCGCCACCGACCCGGCATCCGCAATCGCTAACCCGGTATCACCCTCTTGGTTGTGATATGACCACGCCCAATCGGTGAACACTTGTGCAGGAAGTGGCTGATATGTCTTCGCGGCTTCGAGTGCCGCATTAACATCAATCAAACCAAATCCATAGGTTGGGCTATACCAGCGCCCCGCGGCATTTTGCTTCCAACCTTCTAGGCCAGTCACCGTGCGCTCGCCACCAAGTGCCGTTTGATAGGTTAAAAGAACATCGGCATCGTCTGCATCCACGCGTGTCGCGGTTGTCGCCAATAGGTGGCGAATATCGCGCTGCGACAGATTTGGATAGGCTGACATCATCAACGCAAATGCCCCTGAGGTATTTGGCGCTGCAGAAGACGTACCATTCATCACACTGTTGAAATCACAGGTGTTGTCTATCTCTGTCCCACCGTGTAGATCGTGTGACTCATAAGGAATACGATCGTCGCGGTTATAGCCCATGGTACAACCGGTCAAATCTGTGGTGATATGCGCCGGTTTATCGGTCCCATACTCGCCACCCGGCGCGGTCAAGAAGACGCTGCTGCCTACTGAGGAATAGGATGAACGCTCACCATCGGCATTCAACGCACTCACCGTCACGTTCCAGTAATTGGCATTGCTGGATGATTGGTTGCTGTTTTGCCACGGTAACCCATGGTTATCGTCCGCTGGACGGAAGCGCTCACGATTAAATGAGGTACGCTTATAACCATTTCCCGCTGATTTGATGAAAACTGCGCCAAGTCCGCCAAAGGCTTCCGTGCTCATTTTTTTGTACTGGGCGTTTTGACGGCCATCATAGCTCATCGGATCATCACTGTAAGGATAACTGCGGATACCAGAGCCGCCATAGCTTTGGTTGAATACGCGGACATCATCCGAATAGCCTTCGCGACCATGGCTGATTTCCCACGCATTCTGGCTTTGGTATTCGAGATAGTTATAGCCTTGCAGGTTGGCAAGCGGTGCAACCCCCATCCCACCAATACCATTATCACGAACCGCCGCGATAATCCCCGCAACCGACGTACCATGGGCAGTATTGCGACTGCTCCACCCCTCCGGTGTAGGATCATCATCACGCTCTACAAAGTCATAGGACTTTCCAGCGCGGACGTTAGCGGCCAGATCGGGATGCGCAATTTCTAACCCATCATCGACGACGGCGACGTTAACGTTTTGTCCAAGCACTTCTTGACGATGGGCTAACCATACGTTGAG
This sequence comes from Salinivibrio sp. ML290, assembly GCF_001995695.1. Classification (NCBI taxonomy): domain Bacteria; kingdom Pseudomonadati; phylum Pseudomonadota; class Gammaproteobacteria; order Vibrionales; family Vibrionaceae; genus Salinivibrio; species Salinivibrio sp. ML290. The sequence continues at coordinate 32,540 of NZ_MUEY01000005.1, forward strand.
GTCATTGCCAGGTTGGCCTCCTTCGCGAGCAAAGGCATTTTGACCACGGTTAAGCAAATGCCATTGTTCGGCCGTAAAGGGATCGTCACCGGGCAAGCAACGCTCTTCACTGGTACGGCTGCCATCGATGCTATTATTGCCAACCAGTGAGACACAAGCTTGTGGGTCTGGATCGGTAGGAGGATCGACAGGATCTGGCACTTGGGCCATCGCCCATACCCCTGAGGTATGAAATAGTGCGCCGATAATCAGCGCAAGAGAGCTGTGTTTGTGCATTTATCATTCCTTTTTACACTAACTAGACGTGTCTCAATTATGAGAGACCCATCATTAGTAAAAAGAAACAACCTCAATAGAAACAGGCTATTACAAGAAACGTGATCTTATGCCTAATTATTAGAGCACAAGATCTAATTAGTTGAACAAAACCTGCAAAAATTAACCTCTTTGTTACATAGGCATGCAAGGAATGTGAAGTGGAAAACACTTATTATGTAATAAGTTATACCTTTTTGTTTTATAAGACAGCATCAATCACTGGGTCACCCCTCCGTCTTACACAATTCACTGACCACATAATTTGCAATCGCGGTATCCTGTACCCCTGTCCCTGTTAAATCGCACACGGTGATCGCCGCATCACTTCGCGCAATGGGACGCCCCGATGCCACTGTGTTTCCTAATTCTTCCACACATCGTGACAGTGCCAGCCCTTTAAGCTCACCCAGCACCTCCGACTGAGCACGTCTATCCACCAGCACCCAATCCGCATTGTGTAAAATATGAGGATCAAGCTCGCGCTTCTCTGCGCTATCCGAGCCCATTGCCGTGACATGGGCACCCTGAGGAATATCTTGCCAATGCAAAATCGGCTGTTTAGCCGGCGTCGTGGTAACAATAATATCGGCCTGTTGACAAGCCTGCGCCACATCTTGGTGGGGGATCACTCGCACCCCCAGCAGAGTTTCAACCTCCGCTTGATACCGCTTTGCTTGTGCACTGTCTCGCGCCCAAACATGAACCGTGTCTATTTCTCTAACCAGTTTCAGCGCGGCCACTTGCAACCTTGCTTGCGTGCCCGCGCCTAATACAGTGACCGTTTTGGCATTATCACGCGCGCAATACTTGGCACTTAACGCCCCCGCGAGTGCCGTGCGTACATCCGTAAGATACCCTTCATCAAACAGCACGGCGTCCACTACACCGGTGGACGCCGAGAAAACCACCATTAAACCATTGAGGCTCGGCAAACCTATCGACGGATTGTCGAAAAAGCCGGGACTGACTTTAATCGCAAACCGCTCAGCACCTTGAATGTGAGCAGTTTTCACATCAACTTCGCCGTTGTGCTCGTGAATGGCCATGCTTAACACTGGTGGCATAGTTACCTCGCCACGCCCTAAAGCACTGAACGCATTTTCAATCACGCTGAGACTGTGCCGATTAAACGTGGCGACAGATTCGATTTGCTGACGGTGATATAACTGCATACGGGCTCCTTTGACACGCATCAAGATTCAACGACGAGCTAAGGACAAACCTGCTCACTTAATGCTGTGACCGCTGCTAGGGTGTCGGTTGACACATTGTTTCCACTGACCACGATCACCACTTTCTTGTCCTGCCAATCTAACTGGTGTTGACGCGCAGCGGCCAATCCCACTACCGCGGCACCTTCTACCCACCTATTTTCGCACTGCCACATATCGATCATCGCACGGGCGATATACGCTTCATCCACTTGATAATGTTGCGTCATCACTTGGGGCACCAGGGCAAAGGTATATTGGTTATTAAGGCCAATGCCTCCCCCGAGGCTATCTGCCAACGATTCAGATTCAGGCACAGCTACTGGCTTCCCCGCTATGATACTTTCATGCATAGCAGCCCCATCGCGAATAGAGACACCAATCAGATCGATATGTGGGGCGATGGTACGCGCCGCTAAACCAATTCCTCCCACCAAGCCGCCCCCCGACAAGCCCGCAGCAATCACATCAACATCTGGCGCATCTTCGAGGATCTCAAGCCCAATGGTCCCTTGGCCGGCAATAATATCGGGATGGTCAAAGGGAGGGATATAGCACAAACCATCACGCGAAACGGCCTCAAGCGCGGCTTGTTCGGCTTCATCCTGCGAGCGACCCACTACCCACACTCGCGCGCCCATTGCTTTAACAGCGTCCACTTTATTGTCAGGCACCAACGAAGAGAGACATACGGTCGCCGGGATCCCAAGCTGCTTGGCCGCATAGGCAAGTGCACGGCCATGGTTGCCTGTCGAGCAGGTGATCACACCACGCTCACGCAGCGCCTTGGGCAACCGACTCAATGCATAGGTCGCGCCTCGTAACTTAAACGCGCCCGTCGGCTGGCTTGTTTCGAGCTTGAGCCAGATTTGGGCATGATAACGCTGAGACAGCATCGGGGAATAAACAAGCGGTGTGCGCGCCGCCACGGCTTGTATCGCTTGGCGGGCAAGGTATACATCATGCAAGCTCGGTGACACACTCCCTCCTCGTTCGCGTTGCTTGGTCAGTTAGCGCGGAGAAATACAGCACGGTTAGTAAACAGATTAGTTGCCCAATCGCTGAGGATCCAACCCACTATTTTCGCCGTTAAATGAAACGTTACACGTACTTATCGCGTAAACTACAAGCGGATAAGGAGTATTTATGAATTGGATTGAAGCGCACGAAGCCGGTTTTAGACTCAGCCTTTTCGTTGCCGTCCTTGTGGTGATGCTTGTCGCCGAGTGGCGCTGGCCAAAACGCAAACTGACTCGGACGCGGCGAGAACGCTGGTCCGGTAATATCTTATTGACTGTATTTAATACTCTTACGCTACGTGTACTCGCCCCGGTTTCTGCGGTGGGCGCGGCCAGTCTTGCCGCCGCCTCTGGTTTTGGTATTTTTAATCAGTTTTCGCTCCCTGAATGGATCGCGGTTTTCGTCACATTAGTCGTGATGGATATGGCGATTTGGTACCAACACAAACTCTTCCACCAGATACCATGGTTGTGGCGGCTGCACCTAGTCCATCATGCCGATATGGACATTGATGTCACGACAGGCGCGCGATTCCACACGGTGGAAATTTGGCTGTCGATGGCCATTAAGTGCGTGTTAGTCGCGCTACTGGGTGCACCTGTTGTCGCCGTGATCGTGTTTGAAACGCTACTCAGCGGGATGGCAATGTTCAATCACAGTAATGTGCGCCTCCCCAAGCGTCTAGACGCTTGGCTGCGTCGCGTTATCGTCACGCCAGATATGCACCGCGTGCATCACTCCACCCGGTTTCATGAGTGTAACGCTAACTACGGCTTTAATTTATCGTGCTGGGATCGCTGGTTTAATAGCTATGTGCCACAGCCACGTAAAGGGCATCAAGGCATGCGAATTGGTCTAAACGAAGTCGGCCAAGCGACGGACGCTAGTCGTGTTTGGGGAATGCTGCGTTTGCCTCTCCGTTGGCGTATACTGCAGCGCGCCTATCAGAATAAAAAGGAGCACTGGGCGCATGAACCAGGTGATCGTCACATCCAAAAATCCCGCGAAACTATCCGCCGTTGAAGCCGCCTTTCGTGACGCTTTTCCCGATACCCTTTTCACCTTCACGGGCGTTTCCGTTGCCAGTGGTGTCGCAGAGCAACCAATGACCGCGCAAGAGACCTATGCCGGTGCCTGTAACCGCGTTCGTCACGCCAAAGCGGAGTATGACGGAGACTTTTACGTCGGAGTAGAAGCCGGCTTAGACGGCCAACATACCTTTGCTTGGATGGTGATAGATGATGGGACAACGCAAGGCGAGGCGTGCTCAGCCTCACTGCCTCTGCCGCAAGAGGCGTTAGACGCTCTCCATCAAGGCGAAGAGCTTGGCGATGTGATGGACAGAATGTTTGCCACTGAAAATGTAAAACAAAAAGGGGGCGCCATTGGCATGCTCACCGGGCATCGGCTTACACGTTCAAGCGTTTACCATCAAGCGCTAATCATGGCGCTGATTCCGTTTATGCACCCACACTTGTATCGCTAACACCAATAACAACGGCGCCCTGTGGCGCCGTTTCAGAACATTAGTCTAGCTCGTCGACCCAAGGCGTATCTGCCATTTTAGGATAACCTTCCAAATAGGTTATCTTTGCACCTGTCTCTTCTTTAATTTGCTTAGCAATATCGAGAATTGTTTTTTCTGTCCACTCTTCGGGCGTACCGACCATGGCACTTGCCATATCACGGCTAATTTGCATCAAACCACCTTCTTTCTTATTGAACGTGGCGTATGTGTCMAAATGATATCCATCCTGATATTGCCACAAACAAGCTGTAAGATTCAGATTCGACTGTCCTGAAATATCTCTAACAGCTTTAGCGGTCCAAACGGCACCATCGCAAGTGGCAACTTTCATACCCACAGAGCCTGTAGCTCCCGCCAAAGCAGCAAGTTGAGACCCCTGAAAAGGATTGGTTAGAGTGAAACGCCCAGGTTTCTCTGGCGGCTCTGAAAAATTAGGAATAGGGGTTGCTTCTGTTGCGCTATTAACATTTTTACCCAGCCCATCGCTTGCGGCTTCAGCGACAGTATAACGATCAGAATCTGTTTTGATATCGAAGATTCGGTAATACTCAACTGACTTGTTTTTCTCAAGTAAAGCGTTATTTACGCCACCACAACCAGCAAGTGCTGCGCACATACCAGCAACAACGAGTGTTTTTTTCATCTGACTCTCCATGTGTTAGTTGGATGCCCAATTATTCAAACTCACTCATGAATTACAAGTACATGCGTCTCACTATCAAACAACGGCGCCCTGTGGCGCCGTTGTTTGTCTATTTAAGGCTTTGTTGATTAGGTCGATGAGGTGGACTGTTCAGCTTCACGTTTCAATAAATCAGCCAGCCAGTTTTTGGTTTCGTCATCCATCCGCTTTAACTCATTAGAGCCGCGTGTCACGGTCGCGATCCCCACGCCTAGCAATTGACTCAACTGGCGCTGACTCATTCTCCCTTCTAACAACTCATGCAAGATATTAATCCGGGCCACCAAGGTATCTCGCTCATCGGGGGTCAGTAACGCTGTCAACAAGGCATCATCATTATCATCTTGTCCAGCACGGCGCACTAGCGCGATAACATCTTGCCAACCAGAAAATGCAGGCGATTGCGACATGGGTTCCTCTCGCTCTTTACGTGATGGTCGCGATTGTAACATTAATAACGCTGTGCCAACTCGTGGGCTCGCAAAAATTGCACGGGCTCACCTAAAAGTTGGCGATAGTAAATATCGAACATCAACACGTTCTGCACATAATGGCGCGTTTCATAAAACGGGATCGACTCGATAAAGGCAATGGCATCCATGTGCCCTTTCGAACGTGCCAGCCAACGACTCACTCGATGTGGTCCGGCATTGTATGCCGCAAAAGCGAGAACGCGATTGCTATCGAAGCGATCAAGCATCATTTTCAAGTAGCCACTGCCCAAACGAATATTCACGCCAGGATCGCTAAGACTGGCCGGCCCTTGATAATCAAACCCTAATCGACGAGAGGTTTCACGTGCCGTACGCGGCATCAATTGCATTAATCCTCTTGCGCCCACGTGAGAGACCGCACGAGTGAAAAAAGCACTTTCTTGGCGTGATAGCGCCATCAATGTGGTTTTATCCACCCCGCGCTCGCGACTGAAAAATTCAAACCACCACTGATGGGCAAGCGGAAAACGCAACGACAAGTGATCCCACATTTTTCCAGCGATGGTGGCTTGTACCGCGAGATGATACCAATGCTGTTTATTGGCATAGGCGGCCAGTAGCGCAATTTGCTCATCACTGGCGCGCTGCAACACATAATACCACTCGCGCTTAGCCGCGTAGATTTTATCAAGCGCAATCAGCTCATCGACTCGCGCCAGCACATCATTGACAGGCATCAGTCCCGCCTCTTTCAACACGGCGGTACGCGAAGGGATATGAATCGGCTTTTCCAGGTGCTGAGCGGCAGCCACACTGTAAAAATTACGCTCACCCAACATGGTTTCAAACGCCTGGTTCGCCGCGTGACTGTCGCCAAGCTCTAATTGAATTCGCGCCTGCCAATATCGCCATTTTAATGACTGTTTCGCCTCATCACTGAGCAGTGAAAGCCATTGATTCAATACGTGCCAATCACCCTCCACCAGCGCCAAGCGAAACCGTCGCTCGAGCAGRCCATCATCGTCGCTTTGTCTCAGCATACGATCGCGCCACGCAGCTAATGCAGGCTCATCGTCATTCATCAATTGGCCAATAAGATAATCGGCAATGGCTTGTCGTTCATCCTTATCGTAATGTTGCCCTTCTACGGTACGGCGGAAATGACGAATGGCTTGTGCTTCGTCTTTGCGCGCCAATCGCCCAAACGCGAGACGAGTAAGCGTTTGGTTAAAGGGGGTCACTTTGCTTCGCTTGGAAAAGTCAGCGACTTGATCAGGCTTGTCGTAAAGATCAATGATTTGCTTTCCCGTCGCTTGGTGGGTGTCGGGAAGTTGTCCTTGTAGGTAACGCATTAAACTGCGATTGCGCCCTTCAAAGGTCAGCAACATCCGCTGTAAGATTAAATCACCAGTGAGTTGCTTTTGCTCGGAGAGGTAATCAAACAAGGGGTCACATGCACTGTCGACCGATTGGCCGGATAAGTACAGAGACTTGGCACCACTGCGCGCCAACGCTCGGTTACCAGCTTGGCTGTGAGCATAGTAATACTGACATTGATAACGCTCTCCCCTTGGCACATCGGGTTGGAAAGCGACCAAGGTTGCCCAATCTTTTCGATCTGCTAATAGTGTGAGGTAATCGGCGCGCAAACTATTAGCAAACGGCATGGTGGTGTAACGCTGAATAAAGTTGGTCACCGAGTCATGCGACTTTTCTGCAAGGTTGCGAGTAAAATCACGATAATCTAAATATGGATAAAGTGGATAATCACGCAACTTGGCTTTGAGGCGGCGAAATTGACGTAACTCACCACGCTCAATCGCATCAATGGCCGCCTCATATTGACGCTGTGCAGGCGTCATTTGCCCACTGTCTGGACTGGCCGACGCCAGCGTGAGAGAAGGAGAAAAAGCGGCCCCTAGAATAAGTCCTGGTAGCAGTGAACGGGAGAAGGCACGGACACCACGACGCGCTGCGTAAGATGCATTGCGCAAAGGCCCGGACAAAGCGATGAATCGTTCCATGTTAAAGGTCGCTCCTAATCAAATAACACCGTGACGAATGTGTCACATCCAAACTGTGTGACAACGAATAGACAACAATCCCATCAGCAAATTCCCTCGCGCTGTGGCAAATGGTTTGCCGCCCATGGGCTATATTACCCAGCGAATATGACAATCACTGTTAAACTTGGCAAAGTTAACGTTAGAATAGCGTCTTTTACACCACAACAATTAGCGTGAGCAGAAATGGCTGAGTACGTATATACCATGTCGCGGGTGAGCAAGATCGTGCCACCTAAGCGCCAAATTCTTAAAGATATTTCTTTGTGTTTCTTCCCAGGCGCCAAAATTGGGGTGCTAGGCCTCAACGGGGCCGGTAAATCGAGTCTATTGCGCATCATGGCCGGTATCGATACCGAGATTGAGGGTGAAGCCCGTGTGCAACCAGGCATTAAAATTGGCTACCTCCCGCAAGAGCCTGCGCTAGACGAAGACAAAACCGTGCGTGAAACCGTTGAAGAAGCGGTCTCGGATGTGAAGGATGCATTGACGCGTCTCGACGCTGTCTATGCGGCCTATGCCGATCCTGACGCCGACTTCGACGCCTTGGCGCAAGAGCAAGGTGAGCTTGAAGCACTGATACAAGCCAAAGATGGCCATAACCTTGATAATGCGTTAGAGCGTGCGGCCGATGCCCTGCGTCTGCCCGAGTGGGATGCACAAATCAAAAACCTGTCTGGGGGCGAGCGCCGCCGTGTGGCGATTTGTCGTTTGCTACTCGAGAAGCCCGATATGCTACTACTCGACGAGCCAACCAACCACTTGGATGCCGAATCAGTGGCATGGCTAGAGCGTTTCTTGGTCGACTATACCGGCACGGTTGTGGCGATTACGCACGATCGCTACTTCCTCGATAACGCTGCTGGTTGGATCCTTGAGCTAGACCGTGGTGAAGGCATCCCTTGGGAAGGCAACTACTCATCGTGGCTTGAGCAAAAAGATGTCCGCTTGAAGCAAGAAGCCTCACAAGAAAAAGCCCGCCAGAAAACCATTGAGAAAGAGCTTGAGTGGGTACGTCAAAACCCGAAAGGCCGTCAAGCCAAATCAAAAGCGCGTATGGCACGCTTTGAAGAGCTTAACACCTCCGATTACCAACGCCGTAACGAGACCAATGAACTATTTATCCCACCCGGCCCACGCCTTGGTGATAAAGTCATTGAAGTTAACAACCTAACCAAGTCGTTTGGTGATCGCGTCTTGATTGACGATCTGTCGTTTAGCGTTCCAAAAGGCGCTATCGTCGGTATCGTTGGCCCCAATGGTGCGGGTAAATCAACACTGTTCAAAATGCTCAGTGGTACCGAAACACCGGATGCGGGCACAGTAGAGGTTGGTGACACCGTGCAATTGGCCTCGGTGGATCAGTTCCGTGACAGTATGGACGACAACAAAACCGTTTACGATGAGATCTCGGAAGGTGCCGATATTATTCGTATCAATAACTTTGAGTTGCCTGCGCGTGCTTATGTCTCTCGCTTTAACTTCAAAGGAAGCGATCAACAAAAACGTATCGGCGATTTGTCCGGCGGTGAACGCAACCGCGTCCACCTGGCCAAGCTATTGAAAGCAGGCGGAAACGTACTGCTGCTCGATGAGCCAACCAACGATCTGGACGTTGAAACCCTACGCGCCTTGGAAGAAGCTCTGCTCGAGTTCCCAGGCTGCGCGATGGTTATCTCGCACGACCGCTGGTTCCTTGACCGTATCGCCACCCACATTCTGGACTATCGTGATGAAGGCCAAGTGAATTTCTTCGAAGGTAACTTTGCCGAATACACCGATTGGTTGAAGAAAACGCTGGGCGCACAAGCGGCTGAGCCACACCGMATCAAATACAAGCGCGTTGCCAAGTAACGCCGCACTCATGAGGGCAGCCAACGCTGCCCTTTTTCTTTCGGGGCGATGTAATAGGCGCCTCACGACCTCGCAGTCATATGGCCAACTTCCCCACCCACAAACCGCATTCCATCCGTTTAATAACGCCAAGACATCAAAAAATGTTTCAGAATCGATACGCCCACACAGATTATTAGGTCGCCCGCCATGCATCGCCTACACTTTAAGCAAAGGAATGAGGAGATGCGATCATGCCAGAGCGTAGAAAATTTTCCCGCGTGATGTATCGTGCCCCCGCGATACTCAAGCAAAATGAACAGTCGTGGCACGCACATGTACTCGACCTTTCTTTGAAAGGGGTGCTTTTGTCTCGCCCAGATAATTGGCAAGCCAACCCACAACAGACAACGTTTTCGCTGATCTTTTATCTGCATGACTCTGACGTAGAATTAGACATGGACTGCATTCTCGTCAATAACTGCGAGAATTACCTCCATCTTTATATTGATCACATTGACATTGATAGTGCCAGTCATTTAAAAAGGCTTGTTGAACTTAACGTTGGCAACGATGAGCTCCTTCATCGCGAGCTAGCGCAGTTGACCGACCCTATGACGGAGCCCGAGTCTTAGTTCCGTGTCGTCATGGGCGGTACCAAACGCAGGCCAGCAGTAACCAGTCATGACAGATCACATCCACATCGCCATCTCACACCCAAACGGTGTGAAGCATTATACGCTTTGCCCTACCCGCAAAAAGGTAGTGCAGACGTTGGCGTTGGTATTGCTGGCCGTTCTCACCGTGACCTTCGCCAGCCTCTATTTACTCTCCGAGCGTTCTACTGAAGCTGAAGCCGCGGTTAACCGTTTACGTGAAGAGCGTGCTGCATTGAATAACGAAGTGGCCATGCTGCAACAAAAACGCGATGAGCTGTCACAAACCATCGAAAACAAAGATGTCGAGCTAACCGCTCTCACCCAACGCGTTGTGACGGTAGAAGATATGTTAGGGCTACAATCGGTCGCCAAAGATGCCTCGCTGACCCATCGGCTTGATGTGGCGGCGATCAATTCTGCCGTGCGCTATACCATGCTACAGCTCATCCCCAATGGTAAACCCATCCAGAGTTATCGGCGCTCCTCCGGTTATGGCTCACGGACGCATCCGGTCACTGGCAAAGAAAAATTCCATATGGGGTTAGACTTAACCGCAGACATTGGTACGCCAGTTTATGCGCCCGCAGATGGCGTGGTGGAATATGTCAGACCCAGCCGTCGCAAAGGCTATGGCAACTTTGTAAAAATAGACCATGCCTTTGGCTTTATGACCCTCTACGCCCACCTTGATAAGTTCAACGTACGCAGTGGGCAATTCGTGAAAAAAGGGGACTTGATTGCTTGGTCAGGCAACACAGGTTTATCCACTGGCCCTCATTTGCATTACGAAGTGCGTTTTTTAGGACGGGCGCTTAACCCGCGCCGGTTTATTAAGTGGAGTGCTGAGCAGTTTGATACCTTGCTCGAAAACGAGAAGCGCGTCAGTTGGGGACATTTAGTCGCGGTGGTGGAAAACTTGGTCGAAACTCAGGTACAAGTCGCCAATATGCCAGACGCTGAGCCGCCACTGAGCACCGCGCAGCAGCGTGAGACCGATGTGCAAACCACACCGACGAAAGCCTCCATGTAATGGAGGCCATCGCGCGATGATAAAACCGAGCGTCTTTGTTCGGTTAACTGGCCGTACCATCGCCCACCACTTCGCCAATGGTACTTGCGCTCGACTACAAGTCTTCTAACACATCCAGGGCGTCGGAGAGTTTGCTAACGCCATAAACCGTCATCCCTTCAATACGCTGTTTCGGCAAGTTTGCTTTGGGCACGACTGCTTTTTTAAAGCCATGTTTTGCCGCTTCCATCAGACGTTCTTGCCCGCTAGGTACAGGGCGGATCTCCCCGGCTAAACCGACTTCACCAAAGACCACCAATTCTCTCGGCAGCGGGCGATCCCTAAAGCTCGATATCAGCGCTAACAACAGGGCAAGATCGGCACTGGTTTCGGTGACTTTAACCCCACCAACCACATTAACAAACACATCTTGGTCAGACATTTGCAGCCCGCCGTGTTTGTGTAAAACGGCCAGAAGTAAGGCAAGACGGTTTTGCTCTAGCCCCACCGCCACCCGGCGTGGATTGGCCAATTGTGAATAGTCGACCAAGGCTTGTAACTCTACCAATAGAGGGCGAGTGCCTTCCCACACCACCATTACCGAGCTACCGGAGGTTTGCTCCTCACCACGTGAAAGGAAAATAGCGGAGGGGTTACTGACCTCTTTTAAACCCTGCCCAGTCATCGCGAACACGCCAAGTTCGTTGACCGCACCAAAGCGGTTTTTATGGCTGCGCAGCGTACGAAAACGGCTATCACTGGAGCCATCGAGCAAAATCGAACAATCAATACAGTGCTCCAGCACCTTGGGGCCAGCCAGTGTGCCATCTTTGGTAACATGCCCCACCATGAAAATCGCCACATTGTGTTGCTTGGCATAACGGGTCAAGGCTGCGGCAGACTCCCGCACCTGCGACACGCTACCGGGCGCGGATTGCACATCCGCGACATGCATCACCTGTATCGAGTCAATCACCATGATTTTCGGTTGTTCTTTTTTGGCCACCTGGCAGATGGTTTCTACGCCCGTTTCTGACAACAGCTTCAAGCGATCTTTGGCAAGCCCCAACCGATCAGCGCGCATCGCCACTTGCTGTAATGACTCTTCCCCTGTGATGTACAAGGTCGGCAGATGGTGTGCGAGCCCCACCATGGTTTGCAACAGCAAGGTACTTTTCCCCGCGCCTGGGTTACCACCAATCAAAATAGCGGCACCAGGGACGATCCCCCCGCCGAGCACACGATCCAGCTCTTTAAAACCACTGCTCAGGCGTGGCACTTCTTGTAAATCGATATCCTGCAGGGTTTGTACTTGTCCTTCTGCGCTACCTGCATACCCGGCATACTTTTCATTGCGCGCGACCTGGGGCGATGCTGCCAGTCTTACTTCTGTAATGGTATTCCACGCGCCACAGGCTGAGCACTGCCCTTGCCAACGGGGAAAATCCGCGCCACAGTCGTTACATACGTAGGCTCGTTTTGTTTTTGCCATTCGCTCTCCAAGACGTATGATGTCAGCTAATTCACAAAATGATTGCTATCTTATTAATTATTCCGACACTTTTTCCGACGCGTGCCGTTAATATACAAGGACAATACTTTACCAGACTTTGCCATGAAGCAGGATGATTACCAGGGACTGATTGAGCAACTGCTTCCGATGTCCCAAACCCCAAAATTTGAGGTGCTGCTCGATAAGCTAACCGCCAACGAGCCAAGCTCTGCCAAACTTCTGATCAAAATGGAGATCAGACGTTTGATGACGCCATGCAACCGTACCATCGACCTGCGTGGCAAAGTGGATGGTGAGTGTCATCAATACGAGCTCAACGGCAACAAGCATTGGCTGGATGATGTCGCGATTAACCGCTATTACGAGCGTTTGCCTTTATACAACGGGCAAATGACTCAAGGGTTGTGGGAAGATTTGCACAATACCCCTAATAACTTTCGCGTCAAACACGAACAAGAAAAGCAGACGCAGCAACAAGGAAAAGGCCCAGTCAGTGATAGCGCCCAGGCGGCATTATTACCCGAGAAACTCACCTTTGGACGTTATTTAGCACGTAGTGAAAGCCGCATCCATTTTGCTACCCAAGTATTAATAACACTGAATACCGGCTATGAGGTACATGGGGTCACCAGCGACTTGTCTAACTCAGGCTGCCGAGTACGTGTCCCCGCGGCATTCGATTACCCGCCTAGCGCTGAAGTCATCGTTCGGTTCACAGCACTGGCGCAAAAGTATCAAGACCCCGATCTGGAACAAGGGCTGAGTTATCGCATTATTGGCGTCGATCAAAACAAAGAGTCCACCAGCAGTGCTTGGCTACGCTTACGGCTTGACACCAGCAGTGACGCGATTAAGCAGGCCCTCGATGCAGAAATGGCCTCGCCCGACTTTCGTGGCAAACAAGATGGGGAGGACAAGCTACTCACTCTCAAGCTGCAAAGCTATGAACAATCCTTCTTGCATCACACCAGCGTGCTACCGCTTTACTTTGCGCAAGACAAGTTAGAGTACGTATTACAAACGCGGCAAAATCGAGAGCTATGGGATTACTGGCACGACAGCCGCAATCAACCTGTCATTAATCATATTTTCGATGCACAGCGCTTGTCACTGCTGCAAGTGGAAGGGGCGTCAACCAGCCAGCTATTGTTATATTGCTTTTATGTAGAGAAAAACAAACAGCGTTTTTTCTATTCCGCTTCGCCCAGCGAAATGAGCGAAGATGAGCGCCACCTGTTCTGGCAACTGGGTGCCAAGCGCCATTCATGGCGGGTGTTTAAGGTGACCATGTCAGCCATAAACGCGGGTGACATTGAACGGCTACAAGATGTGTCGCCTGATTGGCTGAATACGCTCAAAACCCTGACTCATGTCGCGTTGGTGCAAGATGTGACTCATACCGAAAGCAAGGAGAGTTATTTAACCCACCCCAAACCGTCGTTATCCAGTCAAGCCTTGCGACGCTTTTTGCACCAACGTAATCCAGTTTGTCTTGCCCAGCTCATCTCTTCTGACCGTCAACCACAACGTCGTGAACCACGTTATGCCTATCGCTCTGAGGTATCACTGGTGCATTCAGAACAGGGAGCGCTGAAGGGAAAACTGGTCGATTTTTCCTCGGGTGGGTTGAACCTGAAACTGGCGCAGCCTTTTCAAGGTGCGAAAGATGACTTGGTGTCTGTATCACTCGATGCGTTTGTCAATATTGACCCTCGTGCGCCTCTCGTCGATATGCCGTATCAAGTCATTCGAGTGAGTCCCAAACGAGACAATATCCAACTCAAGCTTACCACTGAAGCGCCCAACACCCGTCGTCGCCAGTACCTTCGCCGCTTGATTGAACACAACCTCGACAAACTGACCGTGCTGGATGAGCGTTTACCCGACCCTCCCTTGGTTTGGGCCATGCACCAATTATTGCTTACGCGCTTAACCGTACAACCCTACTTTATTCGACGCGACAACGGTGTACTCTCGGTGCCCGCAGTGGGTATCAACCTGCCCCCCAGCCGTTTGCACCGCTTTCTCGAGCGCGCAGGCGGCGGTCGCCAACTGTCTTTTTATCCGGTGTTCGGAGACAAGATTCTCACCCGCACTCATGAAGTCACTCGTCCCTCGCAGCCTCTTAAAGAGCTGGTGCGCGAATACTTTGTCTGGATAGACATGCAAGATGATAAGGTGCGCGCCGTCCATACCTTTGCCGATAGTGAATTTGAATCAGACGACGCAAGGCGTAAGTTCATCCAGTTGGCGCAAAAAGGCGGCGCATTCGCGGTGCTACGCAATCGGATGACACCGCTAGCCCATGCTGAACAAGATATTGATGCCACGCAGTTATCCACGTTACTCAAACGCGATACCCACAAAGCACGCCAGCTAGAAGACGAATTTGTTGCCTTGTGTGCCTACGGTGAGTTGGTCGATGTGACCGATGAAGTGCTAATGCGCCTGGGACGATAACCGCAGGCGACATACGAATGAATCGGCACGATATCGACCGGGGCAACAGCAAAGAGAGGATGGCACCCAGTGGGTACCACTCCGAGTGAGTGCCACACCAAGTGGGTGCCACACCCTTTACCCTATTAGCGTGGCTGCCAACTAATGCGATTTCGAATACTGGCAGAGAGCACGCACAACACACCCCCCAACCACGCATGTTTGACCGCAGCTTGCGCTTTCGCATTCACTTTGGGTTTCGCATGATACGCAATGCCGAGACCCGCAGCGTCCATCATCGCCAAGTCATTGGCGCCATCGCCTACAGCTAACGTGTTCTCTGGGGCGATATCGTACTTTTGTGCCAACATGGTTAACACATCCGCTTTGCGTTGCGCATCCACCACTGCCCCGTCTACCTCGCCGGTGAGTTGACCATCACGGCATCCAAGCTGGTTCGACACGGCATAATCCAAGCCTAATCGCTGTTGAAGATGATCAGAAAAATGGGTGAAACCGCCAGAAGCAATCGCCACATACCAGCCGTGGGCTTTTAAACTGGCCACTAAGCTCGCCATTTCTGGCATCAACGGCAACTGCGCTTTCACTGTCTCAAGTATCGCCGCGTCAGCGCCTTTCAACGCCGCCACGCGTTGACGTAAGCTTGCCTCAAAATCAAGTTCGCCCAACATGGCACGCTCGGTGACCGCAGACACCGCGTCTCCAACCCCAGCGAGTGCCGCAATCTCATCAATACATTCTATTTCTATCGCGGTGGAGTCCATGTCAAACACCGCCAAACCAGGTTTGCTTAAATCCGGTAGGGCCTGTAAGTCCGCGCAGTCGAGCTCGAGCGCCTCAATCACGGTGCGATGTTCAGCCGTCAATTCACCGCGGATCAATAACACCTCATACGGCCCAACACGCCATCCATCGACGACCTCTAGCGCCTCCCCAGTAAAAAAGCGGATATCGTCAAGCTGACGGGGGTAGATGGCTTTAGCAAACACAATCCACCCGCCATGCCGGTGGCGAGAGAAAAACGGCGTGGTGATGGAAGGAAAGCGACAGTAGAGTTGCGGTGAACGGTGAATTGCCAACGGTTTGGCCTTATCCATGGTCAATATTTTCCTTTCGGTTTCCAAGCAAGCTTGGTGAATGAATCAATCACAATGAGGCTGTGATACCATAAAAACCGTAGTAAGCTCCAGTGCTAATTGACTCTGTTTATCTGGCTTTGAGGAAGGTATGTTTTCAATTTCGCGCAAAACACTACGGCGGGTGACTTGGTGGAGTCTTTTGCTCATGACCATGGGGACTATTGCCGCTTTGATGCTTTACAGCACCACACTCAGCCAGCGTCAGTACCAAGCGTTATACCAGCAAACGGACCAATTAGCCCAGCTAATGACCCGCCAAGTGGGTGTGCAAGCCTATGATGCCTTAGTGGATAAGAATTACCAGCCTTTACAAGCCATGGCTGATGAGCTGGCAACCGAGCCGTTAATTCGCGATGCCAGTTTCTATCAGCTCAACGGCAGCCCTGTCGTGCGCTCAACCAACGCCTTACCGTTGGAAACAGCCGTTGGGTTGACCACTCCGCTGGGGTTGGAAAGCCAAGGACGACAGCAACTGATGACACCAATCAGCCGTGATGGCGACATTGTCGGTTTTCTCCGCCTCACCGTTGAGCATCACTCCGTTATCAATGAAGCCAAAAAGCAGCTGCAATCGAACATGACCGAATTTCGCTTCCTCATCGGCCTCGCACTCCTATTGGGAGCGCTATTGATGGCAATACTCACTCGTCGTTCTGCGCGTTTATCTTGGTAAAACGGCAAATTGGTAAAACGGCAAAGACACGGCGATCAGGGCAATAAACCGAGATAAAAAAAGAGATGGCCGTTCGCCATCTCTTTTTATCTAGGGAAGTGGTCAACGCGTTACAGGAACGACTTCCCGTAATCCATTGGTGATACATCAAAGTATTCCGCCAAGGACTGACCAATATCCGCGAACGTTTCGCGGCGACCGAGTGAGCCCGCTGGCACTTTTTTGCCGTAGACCAGTGCAGGGATATGCTCACGGGTGTGATCAGTACCAGGCCAAGTTGGATCGCAACCATGGTCAGCCGTTAGCAACAGCACATCGTCTTCTTCAAGCATGTCCATGATTTCGGGTAAGCGACGGTCAAAGTACTCCAGTGCCGCGGCATAACCGGCAACGTTGCGGCGGTGGCCGTACGCCGAGTCAAAGTCAACAAAGTTGGTGAAAACCAAGCTATTGTTGCCTGCTTCTTTTATCGCGTCTTTGGTTGCATCAAACAACGCTTCTAGGCCTGTGGCTTTGATTTTCTTGGTGATACCGCAATGCGCGTAAATGTCTGCAATCTTACCAATCGAGATCACATCACCGCCTTTTTCTTCCACCAGCTTTTGTAGCACGGTAGGAGAAGGTGGCTCGACAGACAAGTCACGGCGGTTGCCGGTACGCTCAAACTGACCTTTCGCTGGCCCGATGAAAGGACGGGCGATCACACGACCGATGTTATAGTCTTCCAGTTCCTCGCGCACGATCTGGCACAGCTCATACAGGTTATCTAGCCCGTAGGTTTCCTCATGGCACGCGATTTGGAACACCGAGTCCGCCGAGGTATAGAAAATCGGCTTACCTGTTTTCATGTGCTCTTCGCCCAGATCGTCCAGCACTTGCGTGCCCGATGCATGGCAGTTACCGAGATAGCCAGGTACGCCCGCTCGTTCAACAATGCGATCAAGCAGCGCTTGCGGGAAGCTGTTCGTCAAGTCTGAGAAGTAGCCCCAGTCAAACAAGACAGGCACACCGGCAATTTCCCAGTGACCAGACGGTGTGTCTTTACCCGAAGACAGCTCTTTAGCATGTGCGTAAGCACCGATAATCTCTGCATGTGAATCCAAGCCTTCTGGGAAGTAACCTGACGACTCTTCACACGCTTTACCCAAGCCCAATTTGGTCATGTTAGGCAAAGATAATGGGCCTTGACGATCCGCATTATCCGCTTCGCCTTTCGCACACGCTTGTGCAATGTGGCCCAAGGTGTTTGCACCTTGGTCACCGAATTTGACGGCGTCTTCAGTGGCGCCAATACCAAATGAGTCTAAAACTAATACAATTGCGCGTTTCATGATCGCCTCCATTAGACGTCTTGTAAGCTGATGCGACGATAAACGTCTGGCGTTGCACTCGGCGCCTCATCAGCGACTTTCACTGCGGCTCGCACCGCATTCGCCGCTTGTTGCCATTGCTCTTCAGTCTGAGCATGGAGCATGGCGAGCGGGGTGTGCTCATCCACTTGTTGCCCCAGACGAATCATTTCGTTCAACCCAACGGCATAATCAATTTTATCGCTGGCAACCCGACGGCCGCCACCTATTTCTATAATAGCCATGCCCAATGCCCGTGTATCCATGGCACTGGCAATGCCTGATTGCTCAGCATAGACAGGCTTAATCACGGATGCAGTCGCGAGGTATTGATCTGGCGACTCAACAAAATCTGCCGGGCCACCTAGTCCTGCGATCATCTTGGCAAAACACTCGGCAGCACGACCGCTATCCAGTGCCTGATCCAGTTTTTGTTTTGCTTGATTCACATCGGTTGCCAATCCACTGACCACCAACATGTCGGCGCATAGCGCCATAGTCACATTGTACAAACGTGGGTTACGGTAACGACCGGTCAAAAAGTCAACGGCTTCTTTGACTTCTAATGCGTTGCCGGCCGACGATGCTAATACTTGGTTCATGTCCGTCAACAACGCACTGGTTTTAGTGCCGGCACCGTTTGCCACACCTACAATCGATTTGGCCAATGCCTCTGAGTCTTCATACGTCGGCATGAACGCACCCGATCCAACCTTGACGTCCATCACCAAAGCATCCAGGCCTGCGGCCAGCTTTTTCGACAGAATCGACGCGGTGATCAGAGATATGTTGTCGACCGTGGCCGTTACATCGCGGGTGGCATACACACGTTTATCCGCAGGCGCTAATGAGCCGGTTTGCCCAATGATCGCCACACCGGCATCGCGGGTCACATCACCAAACACTTGGTTGCTTGGCATGATGTTATAACCGGGAATGGATTCCAGTTTGTCCAGCGTGCCGCCAGTGTGGCCCAAACCGCGACCTGAGATCATCGGCACATATCCCCCACAGGCAGCAACCATGGGCCCCAGCATCAGTGAGGTGACATCGCCCACCCCACCAGTTGAATGCTTATCAACCACAGGGCCATCAAATTGCATGTGAGACCAATCTAAGGTCATGCCAGAGTCGCGCATCGCACAGGTTAATGCCACTCGCTCATCCATGGTCATGTCATTAAAGTAAATCGCCATCGCAAACGCGGCAATTTGCCCTTCTGAGACCGACTCATCGGCGACACCTTGAATAAACGCGTAGATTTCTTGTTTGCTCAACGCAAGGTTGTCACGTTTTTTACGAATAATCTCTTGAGGTAAGATCATGCTTCCTCCTTACCGGCAAATGGGCAAGGCCTACCTTGCCCTGGGTATCGATTGACAATCGACAGTTAATAACCGCCTTCAGCTGCTTTTTCACCTTCGCCCAAGGTGTGTAGCAGGTTTGCCAGTAAGCTAGAAGCGCCAAAACGGTAGTGACGGCTATCAGCCCATTGTTCACCAAGAATACGGTCAGCCATTGCCAAGTATTGCTGTGCGTCTTCAGCGGTACGTACACCGCCCGCAGGTTTAAAGCCAACAGTCTCAGCCACGCCTTTATCGTTAATCACGTTGAGCATGATCTCCGCCGCTTCTGGAGTGGCATTCACCGCCACTTTCCCCGTGGAGGTTTTGATAAAGTCAGCGCCTGCATCAATGGCAATCTCTGAGGCGCGTTTGATCAGTGCTTCACTTTTCAGTTCACCGGTTTCGATGATCACTTTAAGCAATACATCACTGCCACACGCGGCTTTACATTGTTTGACCAGCTCAGCACCTACTTGTTCATCACCTGCAATCAGCGCGCGATACGGGAACACCACATCAACCTCATCGGCGCCGTAAGCGACGGCTGCCTTCGTTTCTGCCACCGCAATATCAATATCATCATTACCGTGAGGGAAGTTCGTCACGGTGGCGATACGCACCTCTGGCGTGCCTTGTTCGCGCAGTGTTTTCTTGGCGATAGGGATAAAGCGCGGATAGATGCAAATCGCTGCAGTATTGCCAACGGCGGTTTTAGCGTTCTGACACAGGCTGATCACCTTTTCATCGGTATCATCATCGTTCAGTGTCGTCAGATCCATCAGTTTTAGTGCGCGCAGGGCCGCGGTTTGTAATTCGTTCATGGGTTATCTCCAGTCCTCATTCTTTTGCCAAACAGGTATAGGGTTGGCCACTGTATTAACAACCGGTTCTGTTTTCCGGTCATTGCTCAGCGGACTTGGCTCCATGAAGTTTGAGGCTGGACATCGCGCCGCCTTCAACCAACCATCCTTGTTGCCGCGTGCAAACACCTATGTGCTTGCGGTTCCGCCGTTGGACGTTTCCGATTGGGCTAGCCACACCTTGTTGCTAACCATGAGAGGAAAATAAGGATTGTGGCGCCAGCAAACTTTGACGGCGTTCACTTATTTTACCAACGCCGTTTCAGCAAAACTAGATTTTACCGTTTATGTTGAAAAATACACTGTTGCGCGGTGGAACCAATCTTTCTAACTGAAAAAACGCGCCACAATCCACTGATAGCCGACGCCGCCCAAATACACCCCGACGATGCCCATCACACCGGATAAAACAGGCGGTGCGGGTATGGGGAGTTTTATCGCGCTAAACAGTACGCCAACCAAAAAACCAGCCACCAAGGCGAGAAGGACTTCCTGCATATCGTTACCTTTTTTGTTCGCTCGTATCTACCTCTGAGTATACACCCCTAGAGGATGTGGGCTGAGCGTATCACGCCAATGGCTGCAATAAAAAAACGCCACACAGGCAGCCTGTGTGGCGTTTTGCTTAACATGATGTGCTATCGCGATAAAACGATTAGCCCGCCAAGGTTAAGGTAACAAATAGACCCGCAATGGTCGCCGCCATCAAGTTAGACAAGGTACCGGCGATCACCGCTTTCACACCGAAGCGCGCAATTTCTGGGCGACGGTTTGGCGCGAGGCCACCCAAGCCACCCAGCAAGATAGCCACAGATGACAAGTTAGCAAAACCACACAGAGCAAACGAGATAATCGCTTTGGTTTTCTCTGTCATTTCCATGCCGGTTGCTGCAACAACTTGCGCGCCGTCACCAAGGTATTGAGTGAAGTTCAGGTAAGCCACAAATTCGTTGACCACGATCTTCTGACCGATGAAAGAGCCTGCGACCACAGCTTCTTCCCATGGTACACCGATAAGGAACGCAAACGGTGCAAACAGGTAACCCAAGATCAGCTCCAGAGTAATGTCTGGGTAACCGAACCAGCCACCGATACCACCTAACATGCCGTTGATCAGGGCAATCAAACCAATGAACGCAAGTAGCATCGCACCGACGTTAAGCGCCAGTTGCATACCTGATGATGCGCCGCCTGCGGCTGCATCAATCACGTTCGCTGGCTTCTCTGCGCCTTCAGCGGTCGCGTCAGCCATCTGCTCGACCGGCTCGTCGGTTTCAGGTTTGATGATTTTCGCAAACAGTAGACCACCTGGTGCGGCCATGAATGATGCCGCAATCAAGTACTCTAGCGGTACACCCATAGAGGCATAACCGGCCAGTACGCCACCGGCAACCGAGGCCAAACCACCACACATGACCGCGAACAGCTCTGATTGGGTCATGCGAGGCACAAACGGACGGATCACCAATGGCGCTTCAGTTTGTCCTACGAAGATGTTAGCGGTTGCTGACATAGACTCGGCACGTGAGGTACCCAGTGCTTTTTGTAGGCCACCACCGAGCACGTTGATCACAACCTGCATAATACCCAGGTAGTACAGCACGCTGATCAGTGATGAGAAAAAGACAATAACAGGGAGAACTTTCAAGGCGAAGACGAAACCGCCACCACCGAACAGTTCAAACATTTTGTCAGAAACCAGTCCACCAAAGATGAAGCTGATCCCTTCGTCACCGTATGCGATGACGTTAGCAACGTATTGTGATGCGCCGTACAGAATGTCACGTCCGACATCGACATACAGTACGAAAGCACCGAAAAAGAGTTGGATAGCAAATGCGCCACCCACGGTACGGAGGTTAATGGCTTTGCGGTTATCGGAAAGAAGAACAGCTATCCCTAGCAGTACAACCATCCCGATCACGCTCATCAGCAGGCTCATAGTATTGGCATCCTCAAAGTAAAAAGTTGGCGTCTCGACAAAGTGGAATTTGGTTTCCGGGAGAGATTATACGCATCGCAGTCACATTAAAGTAATATTCCAATCACAGTTCGCTGTAAAACTATTTTGTAATGCATCAATAAGTATGACTTTGATCTAGTTTTGTGAGCTTATGCAACCGCAAACGTTTGTCTTTTGCCCGTTCCCGCTCAATCAAAGCCAAACAATCTTTCAGCGTTGTCTGATGTTTCAGCCACCAGATGATCTTTATCACAGCTTTTTAACTCTGCAACCACATCAGCGACCCTTGACACCTGAGAGGGGGTGTTCGGTTTTCCTTGAAATCCAGCTAAAGGCATGTCGGGGGCATCGGTTTCAAGCACTAAATTGGAGAGCGGTAACTGCGCGATGGCGCGACGGGTCTTTTGGGCTCTCGGGTAGGTGACGGTGCCGCCAACCCCGAGCATCAAACCCGCATCAATAAACTGTTTACCCTGCTGTTCACTGCCACTGAACGCATGCAATACGCCTCGTACACCTGGGTAGGCTTTAACGGTGCGTAATAATTGATTATGCGCTTTACGGCTATGCAGAATAATGGGGAGATCATAGTGGCGCGCGAGCCAAAGCTGCCCTTCCAATAGCGCGTGCTGGCGCTGCTGTGCGGTATTTTGGTTCGCGACAAAAAAGTCGAGCCCCGCTTCCCCGACGGCGATACAGCGCGCAGGACGCAAGGCCAATGCCCGCTCAAGTTTACCCAGGCTGTCGTCAGTGTGAGCATCGAGAAAACACGGGTGTAACCCCAATCCGGCATACACACCGTGTAGGCGTTCAGTCAACGACAGCACCGCCGACCAGTTACCCTCACTAACACTGGGGATCACCATCCGAGTCACACCGCTTTCGCGTGCCGCCTGCCAGTATCGCTCCGGGGCGTCTCGAAACGGAGAAAAGTCAAAATGGCAATGGGTATCAATCATACTGAGACGTTTGTGTGGGGGGTGTATTTTCTGAACGCTTGATAGGCACACAGCTTCGGCGGTTATCCTCGCCCAGCCCCATTCGCTGACACCAGGCATCGTAACCTGCCACCCAACGTTTAATACGCGCAATCATCATTATTGGCATCCTTGCTTTGTAAACCTTATGCCATTAAAAAGCCGTCTGGTTACAGACGGCAGTATAGCATGGGGGCGAACTTGGAGAGCGTTATCTTTCCCTGGTGCGTGTTTTTCGCCACACGGGGGTGACTCAGTATTCGCCCTCTACMGATTAGTGTTCGCGGGTCGCTCTGAGATCAATATCCGGGAAGCGCTCTTGCGTAAGGTTCAGGTTAACCATGGTCGGCGCAATGTACGTCAAGTTGTCGCCACCATCCAAAGCCAAGTTCGCTTGGTTTTTACGCTGAAATTCGTCCAGCTTCTTCTCATCCTTGCACTCCACCCAACGCGCGGTGGCCACATTAATCGGCTCATACAAGGCATCCACGTTGTATTCAGCTTTCAAGCGAGCTACCACCATATCGAACTGGAGGACACCAACCGCTCCGACAATTAAGTCGTTCGATTGCAACGGACGGAACACCTGTACCGCACCTTCCTCAGACAGCTGAATCAAACCTTTAAGCAGCTGCTTTTGACGCAATGGATCTTTGAGGCGGATCCGACGGAAAAGCTCTGGGGCAAAATTCGGGATCCCCGCAAATTTCAGATCTTCTCCTTGCGTAAAGGTATCACCAATTTGAATGGTGCCATGGTTGTGCAAGCCAATAATGTCGCCAGCAAACGCATCTTCAGCCCGTGACCGATCCCCTGCCATAAAGGTCACCGCATCGGAAATATTCACTTGCTTACCTAAACGTACATGGCGCAGTTTCATTCCTTGCTGATACTTGCCGGAAACAATGCGCATAAACGCGATCCGGTCACGGTGACGTGGGTCCATATTGGCTTGAATTTTAAACACAAACCCCGAGAATTTCTCCTCGTCAGCCTTGACCTCACGGTCATGGGTCGGGCGCGCCATGGGCTTGGGTGCCCACTCAGTCAAGCCATCCAGCATATGATCCACACCGAAGTTACCCAGTGCGGTACCGAAGAAAACAGGCGTGAGTTCACCGCTTAAAAACAGCTCATGGTCGAACGCATGAGACGCGCCCATCACCAGTTCCAGCTCGTCACGCAAATCTTGCGCAATGTCTGCACCGATCGCATCATCCAATTCAGGATTATCCAAGCCTTTGATGATTCGTGCTTCCTGGATGGTATGGCCTTGGCCAGATTGATATAGAATGCTTTCGTCACGATGAATGTGATACACACCTTGGAAACCTTTCCCGCAACCAATCGGCCAAGATACCGGCGCACACGCAATATTGAGCTCACTTTCTACTTCATCAAGCAGCTCCATTGGGTCGCGGATATCACGGTCAAGTTTGTTCATGAAGGTGATGATCGGAGTATCACGTAAACGGGTGACTTCCATCAGCTTACGGGTACGATCCTCGACACCTTTCGCCGCATCAATCACCATTAAACACGAATCGACAGCAGTCAGTGTCCGGTACGTATCTTCCGAAAAGTCTTCGTGCCCTGGGGTATCAAGCAGGTTCACTAAGCAGTCGTTGTAAGGAAATTGCATCACCGAGGTGGTGACAGAGATACCACGCTCTTTTTCCATGTCCATCCAATCAGACTTCGCATGTTGGTTAGAGCCACGCCCTTTCACGGTGCCTGCCGTTTGAATGGCACGTCCGAATAACAGCACCTTCTCGGTGATGGTGGTTTTACCCGCATCTGGGTGCGAGATAATCGCAAACGTGCGGCGTTTATCAACTTCCTGTTGCAGCAGTGTATTTGACATAGCAGGTTATCTTCTTGTTGGCTTCAGGCGGCAATCAGGCGCCAGCTGAGGAGGTCATTCACAAAGGTGGCGTATTTTCGCTGATCTTGTAGTCAGCTTCAATTCACAAATCTGACTTCGCCGTGTTATCTGCATCCTTTAGGGTCAATATTGCTTGCCAAACACATCACAAATGTTGCCATTTGACCGCCTCGTGGTGTCGTTATCGGCCAAGCACGTGTATAATTAGCGCCACTTTCAGCTGTAACACAGTCAACAACGTCGACCATAAGGTCGCGACTATTGACAGCATACCGCCCACGAAGGCCAAACAGCCGCGCAGCGTGCTGTCATTAGTCGCGATGGTGAGCAGCTGAAAGCCAACACTTAGTGAGATAAACCAACGGGTTTATCCCTTAGCAACAAGGAAATAATCTGTGAATCCAATCGTAAAAACATTCCAATACGGCAATCATACAGTGACATTGGAAACAGGCGTGATGGCACGTCAGGCCAATGGTGCTGTCATGGTCAGCATGGACGATACCTCGGTATTCGTTTCTGTCGTCGGTAAAAAAGAAGCGGCTGAAGGCCAAAGCTTCTTCCCATTGACGGTCAACTACCAAGAGCGTACCTACGCCGCGGGTAAAATCCCAGGTGGTTTTTTCAAGCGCGAAGGCCGCCCTTCTGAGTCAGAAACACTGACCGCACGTCTGATTGACCGCCCTATCCGTCCGCTATTCCCGGACTCGTTCAAAAACGAAGTACAGGTCATCGCAACCGTCGTATCTGTTAACCCAGCGGTTAGCCCTGATATCGTTGCCATGCTGGGTACCTCGGCAGCACTGGCCATCTCAGGCATCCCATTCAACGGCCCTATCGGCTCTGCACGCGTCGGCTACATCAATGATGAACTCGTGCTTAACCCAAGCCCTGCTGAGCTAGACGACAGCAAGCTTGACCTTGTGGTCGCGGGTACTGAAGGCGCCGTGCTGATGGTTGAATCAGAAGCGGATCGCCTAAGCGAAGAGCAAATGCTGCAAGCGGTGATGTTTGGTCATGAGCAACAGCAAACCGCGATCAACGCAATCAAAGAATTTGCCGCCGAAGTGGGAACGCCTACTTGGGATTGGCAAGCGCCGGAAGTTAACGCTGCGCTACAAACCCGTGTGGCTGAAATGGCACAAGGCCCACTGGCTCAGGCATACCAAATCACTGAAAAAATGGCCCGTTACGAGCAAATTGGTCAGGTGAAGCAGGAAGTGGTGTCTGCACTACTCGGCGAAGACGAGACCTTGGATGAGCGTGAAATCCTAGGCATGCTCGGCGACCTGGAAAAGAAAGTCGTACGTAGCCGCATCATTGCGGGTGAACCACGTATTGATGGCCGTGAGAAAGACATGGTTCGCGCCCTCGACGTGCGTACTGGCGTATTACCACGTACCCACGGCAGCGCCTTGTTTACCCGTGGTGAAACACAGGCTTTGGTCACCGCCACACTCGGTACTCAGCGTGACGCGCAAACCATTGATTCTATCATGGGTGAGCGCCAAGAAGGCTTCATGCTGCACTACAACTTCCCTCCTTATTGCGTGGGTGAAACCGGTTTTGTTGGCTCACCAAAGCGCCGCGAAATCGGCCATGGTCGCCTAGCGAAGCGCGGTATTGCAGCGGTTCTACCAAGCCAAGATGAATTCCCATACACACTGCGTGTGGTATCTGAGATCACAGAATCCAACGGCTCTTCCTCAATGGCTTCTGTCTGCGGCACCTCCTTGGCGCTGATGGATGCCGGTGTACCGGTGAAAAAATCAGTGGCCGGTATCGCCATGGGTCTGGTGAAAGAAGACAACGATTTCGTTGTGCTTTCTGACATCTTGGGTGATGAAGATCACCTCGGTGATATGGACTTTAAAGTGGCCGGGACGGATGACGGTGTCACTGCGTTGCAGATGGACATCAAAATCGAAGGGATCACTAAAGAGATCATGCAAATCGCATTGAACCAAGCTAAAGGCGCACGTTTACACATCCTGGATGTGATGGACCAAGCCATCGGCTCGGCACGCGACGATATCTCTGAGTTCGCGCCTCGTATCCACACCATGAGCATCAACCCAGATAAGATCCGCGATGTCATTGGTAAAGGTGGCGCCGTGATCCGTCAGCTTACCGAAGAAACTGGCACCACCATTGAAATCGACGACAACGGTACAGTGAAAATTGCGGCCACCGACGGTGAAGCCGCCAAAGATGCCATTTCACGCATCGAAGCACTCACTGCAGAAGTCGAAGTGGGCCGTATCTATACCGGTAAGGTTCAGCGTATCGTTGACTTCGGTGCCTTCGTCTCAGTGATTGGCGGCAAAGATGGTCTGGTTCACATTTCTCAAATCGCTGATCAACGCGTTGAGAAGGTGTCTGATTATCTCGAAATCGGCCAAGAAGTGGACGTGAAAGTGCTGGAAGTTGACCGTCAAGGTCGTATTCGTCTGAGCATGAAAGAAGCAGCGGCTGAAAAAGCACCCGCCGCTGACACAACGCCAGCAGAAGAAGCACCAAGCACTGACGCTTAAAGTCATATCGTTATTCATGGTATAAAGGGGGCTGAGGCCCCCTTTTTTTACACGGAGATGCGCCTTCATGACCTTTTTTATTCAGCCACGGGCGGTGTTTTACAAGCCTCTGGCGATACTGGCGCTGTTACTATTAACAGGCTGCACCAGCCAATGGACATTTCCTCCTATGGCCGTCCCTTTACAGCCTACCCTGCAGCAGGAAGTACACCTAGCACGGATTGATCAGCTGCTTGCGCGCAATGATTTGAGTGACGACGCACGCGCCCAATTGCATTATGAGCGTGGACTGATGCACGACAGCTTGGGGATGCGCGATTTGGCACGATTGGACTTTAACCAGTCTCTCTCACTAAAGCCGGATCAACCTGATGTGTTCAATATTCTTGGGGTCTATTTTACTCAAAACGGCCACTATGATGCTGCCTACGAGGCCTTTGACTCGACGTTAGAGCTGGATAATAACCACAGCTATGCCGCGCGTAATCGTGGGATCGCCTTGTACTACGGCGGTCGCTATCGCCTGGCCCATCAAGACTTACTCCATCACTACCAAGAAGATCGCGACGATCCTTATCGCCTCATTTGGCTTTATTTAGTGGAACGCGATTGGAAGGGGGAAACCAAGGCACAACAAGCGCTGGTAACGCGAAAAGCGAATGCAGAAGCTTCGGGTTGGGGCTGGCAGCTTGTCGATATGTACCTCGGTAAGCTCAGTGAACGTGAGCTGCTGGAGCAACTTGCCTCGCAAGGTGAAGACAATGAACTGCTAGCAGAACGTTTATGTGAAGCTTACTTTTACCTTGCTAAACGCTATCAATTCCAGGGCGACAACGATCGCGCCGTGGCATTGTATAAGCTTGCCATGTCGGGCAACGTGTATGAGTTTGTCGAACACCGCTATGCGTTACTTGAGCTCAACCGACTCGCCTACCGTCGACCATAGCGCCTCACTCGATAGCGCCTCAAGCATAAAAATAGAGCAGGCTCACTGCTCTATTTTTGATCATGAGTAATACCAACAGGTATCCGGTTAGCTTGTCTGCGCACTGGGCGCCAAGGCCTGTGGTGGTTGCTTGTGGGGCTTACTTTTCAGCAATAGTTTTTCAAACTCATGCTTAGGCATTGGCGAATGAAAATAATAACCTTGAATCGTGTCACAGTGCAGGTTAGTGAGCACTGATGCCTGCTGACGGGTTTCGACCCCCTCTGCCACCACGGTCATTTCCATGGCTCGGCCGAGATGAATGATGCTTTCCACCAGCGTCA
Organism: Salinivibrio sp. ML290; assembly: GCF_001995695.1. Taxonomy (NCBI): domain Bacteria; kingdom Pseudomonadati; phylum Pseudomonadota; class Gammaproteobacteria; order Vibrionales; family Vibrionaceae; genus Salinivibrio; species Salinivibrio sp. ML290. The sequence goes on from NZ_MUEY01000005.1 coordinate 61,265, forward strand.
CCTGTTTACTCAAAGCATCCATATCGTGAATAAACGCGCGGTCAATTTTAAGCTCATCAAGCGGAAAACGGGCAAGGTAAGACAAGGATGAGTAGCCGGTGCCAAAGTCGTCAATCGAGAGGGCAAAGCCCAGTGATTTTATCGCATTGAGCATATTCAGCGCATGCTCATCGTTTTTCATCACCGCGCTTTCCGTTAACTCAAAAGTAATATCTTCTGGTTTCGCCCCCGTGGCTTTAATCAGCTTTTCCATGTGCTCGGTCAGCTTGGGGCTGCTAAATTGCTCTGGCGATAAGTTAATCGCTACCCGTCCCGGCAATATGCCTTGTTGACGCCAGCGACGCACGTTTTGAAACACCTCGCGCATCACATGACGGCCGAGCGCTTCAATCAATCCGCAGCGCTCTGCGACCGGAATAAAACGCCCAGGACTGATATAACCTTCTATAGGGTGTTTCCAACGCACTAAAGCTTCAGCACCGTTGATACGATAATCACTGGCACTGACCTTAGGTTGATACCACACTTCCAGGCCGTTATTTTGTAAGGCCTTTTGTAGCTCGATTTCCAACCACAGCCGCATCCGTGCTTCTTTGCTCATGCTGTCATGATAGGCGACCACACGGTTTCGACCTTGCTCTTTGGCCTCATACATCGCGGTATCCGCATTTTGCAGCAGCTGGCGGGCGTCTTTGCCATCGTCGGGATAACGCACCATCCCCACTGAACACGCCAAGTACTTACTAAAATAATGCAATTCAAAAGGCTGACTAATGGCCCCGACCACTTTGTCAGCCAACTGATCAGGTGCATCTTCCGTTGCTGGCTTAGGAAGCAATACCGCAAATTCGTCACCGCCTAAGTGGCCAATAATGGTATCCGCGGAGAGTAAGGCACGTAAGCGCTGAGCGATATCCTGAAGCACACGGTCACCAACATGGTGTCCGAGAGAGTCATTGATATTTTTAAAATTATCAACATCAAGGTACAGCATAGCCAATGGTGTTTGAGCCTTTATCAGCCTATCCAGCTCTCGACTAAACCCGTAGCGGTTATAAAGACCTGTTAATGCATCCGTATAAGCGGATTGTTGCTCACCGACTTTGCTGGCATCCTCTTTGTCGGTGGGTTTTAAGCGCTTAACCGACGAGTCAATCATTGTCGGTTGTAGGCGTAACATATGCGCTTTTTTGCCCAAAAGATGGATCGGTGATTGGCTCACCATCAGCGACGCATTGTTTTTTGCACTCACCACCGACACACCTTGCTCATGCGGTGCATGCAATAGGCTGTCAATGGTGGTCGCCTCCTTCTCTGGCGACACGAGATAGTCTGATAAGGGTTCACCGATCAACGCGTCGATACTACCGACGCCAAGTAACCCTGCCGCCGCAGGATTCGCTGATAATATACAACCATCTTCAACCACACAGCAGCCGTCATCGATAAGTTGACTAAGACGGTGGTATTTTTCCTCCACCTCTTCGAGCGCACTGGCTAATACTTGGCGTTCAGATGTATCCGCGGCATGAAAAATCACACAGGGCTTACCGCTTTCATCTGCGATATTTGCCAATGGTGCGACACTGAAGTGAAAGCTAGCACTATGGTAGCTGTCAGTAAGAAACACCTCTCCTTCCGCGCATTCACCACGTCTGGCTTTGTCATAATGCGGTTTGACCGACTGATAAAAAGCCTCGCCTAGGGTATCGATATCAGATAACCCCTTTAATGACGGCAAGGCCAAGCCAGACAGCTCGCGGTAGCGTTGGTTGGCGTAAAGGTAGCAATCATTGCTGTCGAGAATGGCAAAAAGAAACGGACTGTTATCGGTTAAGCAGTAGAACCAATCATTTAACGACGATATTGGCATGAAAAGCTCACATCTGGGAATCACTCTCGACCATCTCATTGGCGAGACAAGCGTCTCACATATTAGACACTTTTAACTTTGTTGTCAGTAGCACTTTATGAGGCACGCGTCATGGGTTCAAGCTTTTCTCACTATATACCGCATATTTTACTGTAAAAATAGATAAAGGACTCAAAATCAGTAAACAAGGGAGACTGTGTCGCCATATTGCACAATTTGCTGACTATTTATGCATTTGGCTGCGTAAGCATCAAACACAAATGGCAGTCACCTCTTGCACGGGATCGGGAATCCGTTATTCTGGCTACACCATTTAATAACCACTACCTCTGTGATGATGATTCGTACAGAAGCGCCCGCCGACCTGGTTCGACTAGACGGTTGGTGGCGAGAGACGCTAATGCGCCCCGTGCAAGCCGATCAGCTCCAACAGCTGCGCGAAACGGGTCAGATTTCGCTTTCTCTCCTTGCGACCGATGATATGGGAGAGATATTGGGGCACATTGCCGTCACCGATGCTCAAACTGCCAATAACACCCAAGAAATTACGTTATGGCACAGCCCAAATGCAGACTTGGTGATGCCGCTGTTAGACGAGGCTGAGTCTACCTTGTTTGAGCTGGGCTATAGCCTGTTAAAAATTGCGCCCAGTGACGTTGCCGAAAAGGCAGAATTTGCCCCCTTAGACCCGGATGATACTTGGTGGTATAAACAACTCGCCGCCGCGACTTCAACGTAAGAGTCACCAAACCATGTTAACGGATATCCAACGTTTACAAGCCATGGATCTCGACGTGTGGCAATTGCGACACCCAGAAATCTACGGCCGAGAGCAAGAGGTGATTCAATTGCCTGACCACTGCCAATTATTGTTGGTCTGCGATCACGTACTTACTGATCAAGACGCATGGCTATTTGGCAATATTCTCAAAAGTATCAAACTAAGCGCTGATCAAGCTCGTCAACTCCCCCATGCTGCCTTGGCTGCGTTGGGTGATCATCATCTTAGCTGGTGTTGGTATATTGACTCGCCCGAGATCATTGTCGATGGCGTCAAGAGCTTGTATTCACTTCCTTTAGCGCAGATGCACGATAACCCGATGACTAAGCGCGATCTTTGGCGTCAGATTTGTCAGTATGAGTGATTACACACTTCAACTTATCGGGGATAGGCACCTGACTGATATCGTGCGTATTGAACAAACAGTGCATATTGCGCCTTGGTCAAAGACACAGCTTACGCCGGCTCAGGGACGCTTCGATCACCACTATGCGTTAATTAGTCAAGATGCTCAGATCATCGGTTATTTTTACGCGCGTTGCATTGCGGGCGAAGCAGAGCTGTTAAACCTTGCCGTTGACCGCACGTTTCAAGGCAAAGGCGTCGGTCACCAGCTTCTCACCTTGCTTAAAAAGACACTCGTTGCTGCAGGCGCGAAAACCTTGTGGTTGGAAGTGCGACAGAGTAACCGTGGAGCACGGGCGCTGTATCAAAAACAGGGGTTTGAACTTATAAGCCGCCGAGCAGGCTATTACTCATGCCCGGATGGCACCACGGAAGACGCACTGGTTATGCGTTACCAAATATCGTCGTCTCACGTGCTTTGACGATAAAATCCTCGATATAATCCTCTCTCTCTCCAGCACGTATTCCTAGATGAATGGCTTTATTGATGCCGCTTTTTCCCATACTTAGAACATGTAAGTTAAGTTGTTGTTGGTACTCTTTTGCCAGCCACTTCGGTAAGGCCGCAATGCCTCGGCCTGCCGCAACCATTTGTAGCATAATATCTGTTGTTTCAATGGTTTTGTGTTTGCGTGGCGCACAATGTGCCGGGGCGAGAAACTGCGTGAACACATCTAAACGCGCTTGGTCAACAGGATAGGTAATGAGCACTTCTTGTGTCACCTGATGGGGTTCGACATGAGACTGCGATGCCAGCGGGCTCTGTGGATGAGTCACAAGCACTAATTCGTAATCAAACACGGAGACGTATTCAATGCCTGGTTTAAACAAGGGATCCGGAGTGACGAGCACATCAATATCATGGCCAAATAACGCCCCTAGGCCACCGAATTGAAACTTTTGTTTCACGTCAACATCCACATCCGGCCATTGGTGCAAGAAAGGCTCAACCACCTTAAGCAGCCATTGATAGCAGGGGTGACATTCCATGCCAATGCGCAGGGTGCCGCGCTGACCTTGTGCAAATTGTTTAAGTTGCTGCTCGGCATGCTCAAATTGAGGGAGCATACGCTCAGAGAGGGTCAGCAAGTACTCACCAGCCTGAGTGAAATGTAATTGTCTGCCTGATTTTTTCCACAGGCTAACGCCTATCTGACTTTCTAATTTTTTCATCGCATGGCTAATGGCAGATTGGGTGAGATAAAGCGTCTCTGCCGCGGCGGTAAGCGATCCTTGCTCTTTAATGGCACGCAGAATATGAAGATGATGACGTTCTAACATGTCTTTTCCATGACCAAATTTCATTAATTGATGAAATAATGCCATTTTAGTTCATAACGAGAAAGCCCTATGCTGAACTCAACTTAAAGGAGGACGTATAGATGGCTAAAACTCATAACCTCGGTTTTCCCCGCATAGGGGCACAGCGCGAACTAAAATTTGCACTCGAACGTTACTGGCGTGGCGAATCATCCCAGCAAGATTTAACCAATACTGCGGCGGCTCTACGCCGTACCCATTGGCAACAACAAGGTAAGCTCGATGCCGTTCCAGCGGGTGACTTTTCCTTTTATGACCATGTACTCGACACCAGCTTTTTAGTCGGCAATGTCCCTGATCGTGTGGCTGATCATCAAGATAACACCCTCGATAACTATTTCCGCGTCGCCCGTGGCCGCTCGGCGAACGATACTGGCTGCCAGTGTGTCCACGCTGGTGAAATGACCAAATGGTTTGACACCAACTATCACTACATCGTGCCAGAATTTACCGCGAAAACCACCTTTAGCTTGCATGCTGAAAATCTATTGGCGCAAATAGAAGAAGCCAAACAAACCGGTGTTCAGGCTAAACCTGTTTTAGTCGGCCCCGTCACGTATCTGTGGTTAGGTAAAGAAAAAGATGCTTCTAACAAGCTGGATCTGCTTGATGAACTCTTGCCAGTTTATCAATCGCTCCTGAGCACGCTGGCAGAACAAGGTGTTGAATGGGTTCAAATCGATGAGCCTATTTTGGTCACTGAGCTTGCCCCTGCGTGGCAAACAGCAATAAAAACCGCGTATCAGACGCTAAGCCAAACCAACGTGAAGTTATTGCTGGCAAGCTACTTCGGCGAGCAAGCTGAAAATCGTCAATTGGCGCAATCCTTGCCCGTTGACGGTTGGCACCTCGATGCGATTCGTGGCCGAGGGGATGTTGCGTCGTACCAAGAAGCACTTGGCGATCACCAAGTTCTGTCTCTTGGTGTGATTAACGGCCGTAACGTTTGGAAAACCGATCTTAATGCCACGCTAGCTTGGCTTGAACCCATTCACCAAGCACTGGGCGATCGTCTCTGGCTCGCCCCCTCTTGTTCATTGCTCCATGTGCCCGTCGATTTGACCAGCGAACACAAGCTCGATCCTGAAGTAAAAAACTGGCTCGCCTTTGCCCATCAAAAGCTTGATGAATTGGATGTGCTTGCCAACGCGCTCAACCATGGCAAGCTAAGCGTTCAACAAGCACTGGCCGACAACCGCCAAGCTATTGAGAGTCGTCAGCAGTCACCACGCGTGCACAACCCTAATGTGCAAGCTGCATTGGCGGCGATTACACCGCATCTGGGTAAGCGACAACGCCCGTTTGCAGAACGCATTCGCTTGCAACACGAGCAGCTCAACCTGCCACGCTTCCCAACCACTACCATTGGCTCATTCCCGCAGACGAGCACCATTCGCCAAACGCGCTTACAATACAAAAAAGGCGAGATTGATGCGGTGACCTATCAGGACATCATGCGCAAAGAGATCGCCCATGCGGTCGACAAACAAGAAGCTCTCGGGCTCGATGTCTTGGTCCACGGTGAAGCCGAGCGTAATGACATGGTGGAATACTTTGGCGAACAATTGGATGGTTATGTGTTTAGCCAGTTCGGTTGGGTGCAATCGTATGGCTCTCGCTGTGTGAAGCCGCCGATTTTATTTGGTGATATCGAACGCCCGAAAGCAATGACTGTAGAATGGACGCAGTACGCACAATCTCTCACCGATAAGCCGCTCAAGGGCATGCTTACCGGACCGGTGACGATTCTCAACTGGTCGTTTGTCCGCGATGATCAGCCACGATCGCAAACCTGTAACCAGCTGGCGCTGGCGATCCGTCAAGAGGTGCAAGATCTCGAGAAAGCTGGAACCAAGATCATTCAGATTGATGAAGCAGCCCTGCGTGAAGGCCTACCTCTGCGTCGCAGTGAATGGCAACACTATCTCGACTGGGCCATCAATGCGTTTAAAATTGCGGCTAATGGCGTGAGTGACGAGACGCAAATCCACACCCATATGTGCTACTCCGAGTTTAACGACATCATTGCATCGATTGCGGATATGGACGCTGACGTCATCACCATTGAAACCTCACGCTCGGATATGGAACTGCTGGACGCGTTTGATCACTTTGATTATCCCAATGACATCGGCCCAGGCGTTTACGATATTCATTCCCCCAATACGCCCACTCAAGCACAAATTGTGGGCTTGATGAACAAAGCCGCTGCGCGGATCCCCGAAGAAAGGTTGTGGGTGAACCCGGACTGTGGATTAAAGACCCGGCAATGGGATGAAGTAATCCCGGCCCTAGAAAACATGGTCGCCGCAGCAAAAGCGCTTCGAGAAGAATAGTCAGACAATATCTAATAAAAGAGGTGAGCCTTAAGTACTGTACAATGGCTATTAATATGGGCTCACCCTTTTGGGATCTTTTATGAACCAACCAGTAACAAACCAGATGAGTAACGTCAATATAACGCTCATAATACCATCTACTGCATAATGCCACGCTAATAAAAAAGAGCCGATATAAATAATAAAAGCATATAACCAAAAGATAATGCCAAGCCATTTTTTAACACGCGTTAATCCTAAAGCCATCAACACAGCCATTGAAACGTGCATGCTTGGCATTGCTGAAATGCCAGCTCCCGCTTTGACACCTTGCTCTACGTGAAGATTGTATAGCCAGTCTTGCATAGATAACGCCCATAGCGGAAAGGGATAATCCGAGGCGATAAGGTAAGCGTCGATACTTCGCAACCTCTCCATCAAATGCTGATAAGGTTCAACTGCTAAACCTGGATGAACGCGAGAGAAAAAGGCAGGTCCAGCAGAGGATAAAAGGGTTGCACACACTACACCTAAAGCCACCCAACATACAAGCCAAGAGCATAAGTACGTATTTCTCACCCGACTCGGCGGTTGAAAGCAAAAAAACGCAAAAACACCGAGGACAGCAAAAAGCCATACGTTATAAAAGAGGTTAAGTAGCATTATAAAGACTGGATATTGGTACAGCCAATCAAAAAAAAGCCAAGCATCTTCCCCGAAGAAAAGGAGTCGATCCATCTCAACAAACGCACTATCCCATGCAAACTCTCCAACTGTATATACTGATACCTTTGCCGTTGAAAAGGCACTCATAAAGAAGGCTATTGCATAAAGCAAGAAAAGACCTGATAAAATATAATAACGTCTAGTAAAAACAGACTTAATCAGATGACCAAACCGCCTGATTGGTTGTTTTTCCCTAATAACAACTAGATATATAAAATAACCCACCAAGAACAGTGACAGCACCACCTCAAAGAGTATTTTTAGATAAGGGAAATAAGAGCCATCTGCAAAGGAGAAACTGCCATTAACAAAAATATTATATAGCACTAAGGACAGCGTGAGTACACTTCCGTGTACGATAACCCCTAAATTGGGTAGAGCTGCTTGCTTAAAAAGCAGCCATTCCCGCTTCAATAATAAAATGACTTTCGACATAAAGGTTGCTAAAAAACATCAATTTCGACACGGCGATTAATAGCGCGCCCTTGCTCGGTGTGATTGGTCGCAGCAGGTTGCATTTCACCTTGCCCGTCCAGCGTCATTGTGTTGCCATCAGCAGACGGAATAAAGGGGACAACCGCGTTCGCCCGTCGTTGTGACAGTTGCTGGTTATAGTGTGCGCTGCCGATATTATCAGTATGACCGGTGACCGAGACCTGTGATGGGTGCTTTGCTAACGCCTGTACTAAGCGTTGCAGAATCGCTTGGCCTTGGGAAGAGACATGCGACGTATCAAAATCGAAATGCACACGCGCTACCGGAGAATTGGGCGCTTGCTGCCAATAGGCATGACTTTTAATAAAACTGGCACACTTTGGCGACACATCAAGTGCATCAATTTTTGCTACCAGCCACTGGTGATTGGCGGTGGTTTGGGGTGCAACCGCGAGTAGTTTATTATCCTGATAGGTGCGCGCGGTGAAGCCGTCACCGGTCGTCACCTGATAATGAGCCGACCCCTCTTGCATGACGCAGTAGGTATCAAATAAGGCATCATTCGCCCACACAATATTGGGAAGGCTCAGTACGAGCGCAATATTAATCCATTTAGTCATTGGATACTCCTTTTTATGGGGCGAGGTGGCCGATTTCTTCAGAGATTAGCTCTAATATTTTGTTCTTGATAGCTGCTCTATCTTGTGCTTGATAGATATTATCTCGACCAACACAGTTTTTAAGCTCTGGGTGTTCGAAAACATCATAGTCAAAGCCAACCACTACCATACGCGCTTTAATGTTTACTCCATTTTTGCTCTCGTTTAATCCGTCATAAATAGTCGAACATAAGCCTTGGTCGATGAGACGTTGAGTGACTGTTCGGTTAGAGTCCTCTCCATCTGACAGAACCACGAGTAAGCGTCTTGGGTTCGTTCCTTCTTTCAGGATTTGAGCCCCTCGGATAATCCCCGCATAAGATGATGTGCCACTTCCGGTACTAGTGGGGACATAGAACTGAGAAACATTAGACTTAAAGCCCTCTACATTACTGGTTAAAGGCAAATTATAAAAGTAGGATACATTTGTTACTTCCCATTTATCCAAAGCCTCATGAGCGGAGCTGTTCGTGGAAAAAATATCTTCAACTGTACCCGAATAGTCGATATCATTTGGCCTTGAGCCTGGACGGCTCTCATTAAGGTGGTAGTTACTATAGCGAGAGAATTTGAGGTGTCTAACAAACTTTCTTCTTGAGTTAGACCAGTGGGATGAATAAAAGTCATATCCAACAAAAGCTATTTCATTTTGCGCTTCAGAAAAAAAGCTATTATATTTTTCTATCTCATCAGCCACTTCAGAAATTATATCTTTCAAGTCTTGATACTTTCGTTTTCTACCACCATCCCAATACTCATACATAGAGGCAGAGAAATCTGAGACTAACGCCACATCAACAGCTTCGGATTGATACTTTCTCGCCACAGATTGACCTGCTACATCATAATCATCTCCAAAACCTATGATTGCTGCATTTCCTGGAAACCAGGAAGTCTGTTCCAAATTGGCTCTTAACTGATATTCAAAAAAAGGTTGTTGATTGGGATCTTTTTCATCACAGGACGGATTCATATCACAAGATATTTTCGTTATTTGGAGCTCGTTGTCTCTTATCCTTGCTTGAGGAAAATAGTAAGCGATATACGCCTTAGCGGTCTGTCTTTGAACGTTAATATCGTCAGCATTTTGACCCGCAATAGCAAGCGTTGCCACTTCAACCGCCTCCTCTAGGCGCGCCTTGTCTTGCACTGCTCGCGCACCATCGGTACCTAGGGTAAAAATGCCAAACAATATCGGAATAAATAGGGCGAATAAAATGGCTGCATGCCCTTGCTGCTGACGATAGTAGCCAGGGGCTGAGTGAGCAAAACCTTGTTGTGAACGCATAAACTATCTCCCCATTACTACGGCGCGCGACGATACACGCGAGAAGTCTTCGCCAATCAGATCGCCATACCAATTATCGGTGTCGTAGCACAAAGTCACTTGATACAAGGTAGCGGGGCGACCAAAGGTCGTGGTAAAGCTGAGATCTTTACTCGGCGGTGCTGCTTGGCACAGGGTTCCAGAAGGCGCAGACCACTGGCTAATGATCTTGGTTTGATCCTCTTCGTCTGTGTCCCCAACTCCTTGACGAACATGAAGCGAAAATCCGAGTTGGGTACTGTCAAAGTTACTCATCGTGCGCGTGAGGGAGTTTTTGACAATGGTGTAAGCTTCTTCGGCTTGAGCACTACCCACTTCAAAATCGTCCTCACCAAACAGCTCAGTGCGCTCTTTAATGATATTAGCTGCAGAGAAAGCCATACGCTCGAGCTTACCTTTAACGCTCAATTTAATGATGATATCGGCACTGAACACCAAAAGTAACGCGAAGAAAATCCCGACGATAGCAAACTCGACGGTAAAGTTGCCTTGCTGATGAGACTTAAAGCGCAAAGGTTTCACGTTGGTATTCCTGTATCACGATCATTTCACGGGAAAAAAGGGTATTTTTATCTAAAAATAAATTAAAGATAGGTTGATAGTCATAACTGACGTTATAAATGGCAATCGGCGCTTGCTCAGGCTCACCACACACGGCTTCTCTATCGTCTTCATCTTCAGGCTCACACCCCTCTGTGATCGTGGCCAGTGTGTTATATTTATCCACATATTGGACACTGATCCGGTAATTATCGACATCGATCAACGCATGCCAAAGGCTACTATCATCATTAAGGGTTTGTTTAAATACGGTCAGAAAATCTTCAGTTTGTTGTTTTTTCGCATGCTGTGCGGCTCTCGAAATCGCAAGATCCCCTAAGGCTGACACATACGACATAAAACTCATTTCCACCCAGGCGGCACACATTAGCCAAAACGCAAAAAAGCCGCCAACAAACTCAATCGTTGCGACGCCAGAGTGCCGGCTGGGAGCGTTTCGCTTTTTTAACATCATTGATTGGCCTCTACCTCGTAATCAGGACTACCCATCGGTACTCCGTTGATCACGTCTGCAACCACTTTACTATTTGCCTGTTCGCCACCTGTCCGCACAGATAAAGAGGAGGCAGACGGCCGGCGTTCGCTCAGTTGGGGCGGCTTCGGTTCTACGTCATTAGGTATCTTTACCGAACCATAATTAGCATTATCCCCAAGAATCGCCGGGAAATCCGCGACCGGTAGTGCTTGCAGTTGTTGGTAAAGCGATACACGATCACTCTTGGCCATATTGTCTGTTAACACCTCAAATGCCGAATATTGATCAGTTTTAGCATAGATCAATGACAGCGTAACACGTGTTCTATCTGATAATTGTCTCAAATCTGGTACAGGCTGTAGTCGACGTAAAGCCTCTATATAGCGCTCCTCAAACACATCAAGTAGCGCTAAATTGTTTTTGATAGTACGGTCATCCGCCATATTGCTACGCGCATGGTTAAACCACTCTCGTGCAACCGTAAAGTTTCCCTCTCGGGCAGAGAGTATGCCAAGAAGATTCGCTGATTCGCTATTCGAGGGCGTAAGTTGCTGAACCTTGATTAAATGCTTTCTTGCCTTAGCCCATTGTTCTAGCCCAAGTGAAACCTTTCCAGCGAGTAGTAAAACATTGCTATCTGTAGGGTCTTTTGCGTCAAGCTGTTGAAGAAGCGGTGAGAGGTAGAAGCGAGCCGAATCATAATCTTTAATCTCTAGATATCGCTTTACCAGCTTTATCCTCACTTCCTTCGATTCTTTTTCTTTCAGCTGATTTTTGTACAAATCAATGATTTCAAGGTCATTACCACTACTCTCCAGAACTTGCTCATTAGTTAACGTCTTTTCCTGAGGTGGGACATTCCCTACACACCCTGTAATAATAAGAACAAGACTAGGCACGAGTAACCGTAGAAATGGAAAAGACTTCCATACGAAAAGGTCAAGCATTAGCTAACATCCTCATAATTCCTGGCGCCGCAATGAGAATTACTATAGGTACCATAATAAAGACGATTAAGGGGATCGACATTTTTGCGGCCAACTGACCAATTTTTTCTTCTATTTGAAGTAATTGCACTTCACGAATATCTGATGAAAGCGTCGTTAGAACACCATAAATAGACGTTCCATATTGCAAACTCTGGTTGAGAGTCATCACGAAGCTACGCATTTCATTGGAAGGAACACGCATATAGAGCTCTTCTAGCGCCTGCTCGAGACCCACTATTCTTGAGCGTTCATTCACCCTTGTAAGCAAGAAACTCAAATCACGGTCAAAAGCTGCCATTTCCCGCGACAAATAGGTAATAGATGCTTCAATCGTCATCCCAGTTTGTACACAAACCGCCATCAGGTCTAACATGTATGGTAGTTTGTTTGAAATCGCTTTTACCAATGCCTTTTTTCGAATACTCAAGTAGGCGTCAGGTCCAATAATCGTCAATACAAGCCATAATATTTCTACAATAAGTAGCCATCTACTTGACCACTGTTGTAATTGGCCAATTAGATATATTGATGATGCTCCTGCTATTAGTAACATATATTTCGCAGGCATAAAAAACTTGCTCAAACGTGTGTCGTAGATCCCTGCCGCTAGAAACTTTTGCTCCATATCTTGTTTATCACTTGAGACGAGTTGGCTGAGGACGTTTCCAAAGCGCTCCCAAAAATCAAACTTTCTCTCGCTTGCCGAATTTACGCTAAATTCCCGGAAACGCTTTTGTTTCATTGACTGACGTAAACCACGAAGCGCTATCACACAACCGATAAGTATTAAAGCCAAAAAAAGCCATTGCTGCTGCGACATAATTACTACCCTGTATTAGCGAACGCTTTTCATTAATCCCCACACAATGGCAATGCCAATTGCTTCACTGATCAATACGTAGTAAAGAATGACTTTTCCATCCGGGTCGAACATAACAAACTCAAAGTTTTCTGGGCTAAGATACTGCAAGATGAAAAGAAAGAAAAAAGGAATAGCAGCAACTATTTTGGCGGATGTTCTCGCCTCGGAAGTGAGTGCGAATTTTTTCTTCTCTATAGAGCGAGCATTAAACATCATGCGGTTCAACCTCATCATGATTTCTTTAAGCTGCCCTCCTCTTTGCATATTGGCACGCAAAGTAATAACGAAAAAATAAAAAGATGGGTAAGGGTAACGACGGCATGACTTACGAAAAACTTCATCTGGTGATTCACCTAACTGTAAACGCTTACCCATAATACGAAACTCACGGCCAATATCGCCTTCCAGAGTACTTCCGACATATAAGATAGCATGCATAATGCTCTCACCAGCTGATACAGCACTCGTCATCATATTGAGCGCATCAGGGAATTCAGTTTCAAACATTTTACGCTCTCGGGCTTGTAACCAGCGATAGAAAGTCAACATACCCACTAGAACAATGACAGGTGTGACGAGCCATAGAGGCTCACGCAAAAACTGGCGATTAAAATAAACAGAGGCGAAAATAAGTCCACAAAGCAACGCCACCAGCTTTAAAACCGGTCGCGTTCCTAGTTGCTTCTTAAAGTTACTCCAGCGAAGTAATAACTCCTCCCACAGACTTCTATCCGCAAGTGATCTCAAGTCAACAGCTTGTTGGTTTGCGACTACCGATTCCACAAACTCTGTTTGATTAAACTCCTCAAGGTAGTCATAGCGCTTACGTTTTTTAAGCCAAGGGATGATTAGCAGCCCGACACCGATCACAAGCATAACCAAATAAATCATCTTTCCTCTCCAGCTTTGAACGCAGATGAGAGCTTTTCTTCCAGACCAAAGAAGCGGGCTTTTTCCATCAATACTGACCGTTGCATCAAACCAGCAGTCACGTAGTTACCGCGCACTTTCCCATCAGAAGATTGCTGATACATAGGCTGAAAACGGAAGATTTCTTCCATGACGACGTTACTACCCTCTAGCCCAACCACTTCGGTTATGCTCATCACTTTACGACTGCCATCATGCAATCGGCTGATTTGTATCACTAAATCAACAGCACTGACTATGGTACGCCTGATCGCTTCAAGCGGTAAGTTGCTATTAGCCATCATCACCATCGACTCAACCCTGGCTAATGCATCACGCGGTGTATTGGCATGAAGCGTCGACATGGAGCCATCGTGGCCAGTATTCATGGCTTGGAGCATCTCAAAGGCTTCAGCACCACGACACTCACCAACAATGATTCTATCAGGACGCATCCGGAGTGAGTTGATAACCAGATCGCGCTGATCGACTAGACCTGTGTTTTCAATCCCAGCGGTCCGCGTTTCTAAGCGAACAACATGTGGTTGTTGTAAGCGTAATTCAGCCGCATCCTCTATCGTAATAATGCGCTCGTTTTCACCGATAAATTGTGACAACGCATTGAGCATCGTCGTTTTACCCGACCCCGTACCACCTGATATCAATACATTTAGGCGACAATGTGCGGCAATCATTAACAATTGCGCCATTTCAGGGCTCATAGCCCCAAATTCACAAAGCTTCTGAAGATCGATACTTTGTTTTTTAAACTTACGGATAGAAATCGCCGTTCCATCAATCGATATCGGTGGGATAACGATATTCACACGGCTACCATCTTCTAGGCGCGCATCACAAGTGGGTGAGGATTCATCAACTCGACGCCCGACGCGAGAGGCAATACGCTTTGCAATTTCTCGTAGCTGATTCTCGTCGATGAAAGTAACAGGTGCGCGCTCAACCAGGCCATTGCRCTCAATATAAACGGAATCAGGGCCATTGATCATAATGTCCGTGATTGTTTCATCGTCCATCAGGTTTTGTAACGGACCTAAGCCAATCAGCTCATCCGTTAAGTATTTAACAAATTCTTTTTTTACAGTACTGCTCAGTGGCCATTGTTCTCGGTTGATCAATAGCTCAACAGCACTTTCTAATTGTTTCTCAAGCTCCTCTCGCGAAACATCGGCGACAACATTTGGATCCAAAGCATCAAAAACCTGTTTGCGAATCTTGACATAAACTTCTTTGGTGCCAATCACTCAGCTTGCCTCTTTCTGCTAAAAAGGTTGGTTAGCTTTGCTAAGGTTGAATATGCTTCCACTGACTCGCCCACAACTAGCGAAGCGAGTTTGTGTATCGGCCCGGAGGCATTGACCTTTGCTCGTGCTATACGCTCTCCCTCGAGTAATAATTCTCCTATTTTTCCATTAAAAGGGATATTCACATCGACAGCGCATTGCAAAAACTTTTCAATGTCATCTTCGGTAACGGTTGCAAACTTTCCAGGAAAATTATTGTTTACAACAACGATCAAACGAGGTCGAGCGTTTTCATCCATCGAATCAATACTTAACTTTAAGCGACCAGCGTCTCGCAAGGCCGCAACCGTTGGCGTAAGGACCAGAATAATACAATCACTGCTAAGCCAACGCTGTTGATTCCGATGCGTAAAACCCGATGATCCGGATACATCCTCGATAATAAAGTTACATTCAGACGATAGGATGTCAGCGGCGCTATTGTGATAATCATTCAACTCATCAGCGCTATACTGCGAGGAGCACAATGCGAGGACAGAGAGCATCTCATTGTGTTTGGTCAGTAGGCTCTGGGCGGAAGATAAGTCAAGACTTGATGAAAATGCGCCTTTTTGCACCTCCCGCTTTTCAAATTTTTTTATACCGAGCATGATATCCAAATCACCACTGGTGTAGTTGTGATCCACAACGATACAGGATGCCTTTTTTTCTGAAACCAGTTGATGGGCTAATTCAGAGGCAACTAGGGTTGTGCCAACCCCTCCTTTTGCGCCAACCACAGAGATCCGCTTGGCACGCCTATTTTGTCCTACACCGCGATTTCTCTGCCGATTATCACTCACACTACGAACAAAATCGATTAGCTCTTGCTTAGTAATGGGCCAGAACAAGTAATAAAACCCCATCTCTTTGAGGTTACGAATCGTTGAGATTGCATCTTCACTACCAATGACTATCACAGAAGCATGACTAGGTAGTAAGTGGCTAATTCGACGCGCATCACCCGTCACATCTTGGCTACTATTGAGCTCAACCAAGACAATCTCAACACTCTGCTGGCGGACATGATCCGTAATGACCATGTCTGAGTTTTTACATATTTCAGGCGCAGAGACGCCTTCAAACCTAAAGGCCTCTTCAACAAGAGAGCGGCAAGGCTCGGTTTGATAGAAGAGAACTGAGGTTATCTTATCTTTGTCATCTTGCTGCGACTGATTGCTCTTTAGTATATCAACGAGATCAAACATCAATAATTGCCTTGTTCATGACTAGTATCTGGGGCACTTACCCCTTTTTCAGGATGCACTTTTGACAGCCATTGATTGTGGGTTAATACACAACCGCTTTTCTTTGGGTGAATATCGGCGATTGTTACTGGATCACAACTCTCAGTCTGAACTTGATAAGAACGCAAAGCTACTTGCCAATCGCTCTCTCCCAGCGGCATTGCCTTTTCGTGGATATTATTTTTATCAACCCCTTGAGCCAGAAGGTAGTTGCGCGCTTTTACAGTTTTTTTAGCGCCTGCTTTCGAGCTGTAATTTAAGTGTATGGGTTGCGTTAATATCAGTGACTGATGATGGGATACAAAACGGATAAACTCATCAAAACTGGTGTCCCCAGTGCTAGACTTTGCCGATAAAGACAGCTTATACGTTACAGGAGCCAAAGACACTCTCACACCTTCTGTTTGATAGGCAGGCGTGCAAGCAGTGAGCCCAATCACTAACACAGTAAAAAGAACCCATATTATTGGACTTCTCATTGGATAAAGCCTCCTTTACGTAGCCATTGTCGCAATGGCGCCTGCTCAGGCACAGCATCCAGCGCGAAGAACCGTTCTAGCGTTGACGTACGCTGAATACGAGGGATAACAACTTGATCAGATTCAATTGGCTTGACCAAATTCACCTTAGCAATGATGACAAGTTCGGTTTTATTACGCTGCGTTTCTGTATGACGAAATAGCGCACCTAAGATAGGTATATCACCGACAAAAGGTATCTTGGATAATGACTCCCGCTCTTCGCTATTGAGCAAACCACCCAGAACAAAGCTCTCACCATCACCCAGCTCAACCGTGGTCCGTGCTCTGCGGGTTTTTAAGGCCGGCAAATCGTAAGCATCGTTGCTAAATTGCTGATCGAGCGAGCTCACTTCAGGCATCAATGCGAGTTTGATCTTATCATCGCGTCGCACATCCGCTGCGAGCTCTAACTTAACCCCGTACTCGCGGTATTGAACGTTTACGCCGCCATCAATGCGTGTGACGACAGGCAATTCACCACCGACAAGAAAGCTAGCGGTTTCACCAGAAAGCACTGATAAGTTGGGTTCTGCGAGAACCTGCCCAACATTATCATCACCGACAGCACTGATTACTGTGATAATATCGCTAGCACTAAAGCTCTTTAACGGATTAACAAAAATGCCACTGCCTTGGCCACCAGAGCTAAAGTCAACGCCAAACTTTTCCATGAACGAGTTTGATACTTCTGCCACCGTAAGCTGAACGTTCACCTGCTTGGTTGTCGCGACTTCTAAGTTGTTTACAATACCCTCATAGCGATAGCGGCGCATAAAACCGAGGTTGTACGTTTCTTCTCCTGTATCCCACTCTATCTCGTCTTGGGTAGAAGGCTTGGCTAACAACTCCCCAACCAATCGCTCTATGTCCTGTTTCTGCTCCTCACTCGCTACAAGACCGCTCAGCACCACTTGCTCTGCTAAGTTATAAATAGACACTTCTAGTTCCGGATAACGAAGCTGTATTTGTTGTTGAATATGAACCATGCTCTGATTCACAATCAACTGTCGTGAAGTTATGGTCTTTCCTTCTTCATCAAAAACCAACAAAGACGTGGATCCCACCGTTTTACCGAATGCGACCACCTTCTGTTTATCGATTACCTGATAATCAGCAATAGCAGGATCAGCAATGAATACCGAGCCTATCACTTTATTTACATGAAATGCTTGTGCCTGTCCCTTGGACAAATTCACCACAGTTGTCGAGGCCTGTGCTGCAAGTGCGGCCAAGGTTATCACTATCAATCCCGCCCATCGGAGGTAGAAGCGTGTTGTTTTCATCAGGATCCCTTACTTTATTACAGCTGAGTCAGCACGAAACTCTTTTATCGCGCGATAGTCTTCTAGCACATCACCCGCATTGGCAGACATATCTTGCCCCGATGTTTTCCCAAAAGATTTGTGCACTTCAAGCTGAGCAATTCGTTTAGCGATAGTCATCGTCGCTACTTGCTTACGAGTTAACTCTAGAATGAGAGTCGTTTCTGTTGATGCTGGCTCGGTTCGTGTCGCCTCTTGCTGCTGTTGTTCGACTTTCAGTACTTTCACCCCAATTAATACAGGCGATAAAGAAACGCCACGAAAGCTGCGAACTGTGGTTTCATTAGCCAAGTTCTGGTCGGTAGACGCTAGCGCCATGATATCCACTAATGTACCTGTACGTACTGCACCACCCACTACAGCAGTCGGAGACACTTTTATAGGGAAAGGAATGCGATCGGCGCGAGTTACATAATCAAGATAGTCTGGACTCTCTGGTGATACAATTTTATCAGGGTATAAGATATCGCCTGCGGCAAGCGAATCTCTTGCAAGCAAGGGGCTGCCACCTGATTCAGGTAGTATCATATCACTGTCTATTCCCATTTGATTAGCTTTACTCTCTGGCCAGGTTTCAATGATTAATTTGCTACGTGTGATAGCGTCACCACGATCGAGAGGCGCTTTTAACGTAATGACTTTATAAGTCACTTTAGGGGAAGGTGCACTCGTCTCTGCCTGAGAGGAGCTTTCTGGCTCGTCGCTTTGGAGTAGTCCGTACAAACCAATCGAGATGGCGACTATTGCAAGAATAGAGAGTAATTTTGAGTTCATAGTCCTTCAGATCAACCTAAGACAAATAAAAGGCGCGAAGCGCTAAGGTATCCGTGTTCACGCTCCCTCCTCCGCAAGTGAAGATAGATGACACTATGGATGGAGAGACAGATAAAACATCGCCTGTTGTTTATAAAAATAGCGGTTTTCAAAGTAGGGAGTAACCATCACTGTTATACCAGTTACCTCAATTTGACCACGTTATGTTGCATTGATTAACGTTAGCCAAATCGCCAACCCTCCCGAGGGAGCAATGGCTAGCGCGTAAGGCACACCCATTGCTCGCCACTCAGGTTTCCCTAACCAGCCAGCCAACAAAAGCCCTAACGCGACCATGCCACCGAAGATGGCCATTAAAAACAACATCCACGGCCACCACTGGTCGCTAACTGCTAGGCTTATCGCCGCAAGTAATTTTACATCTCCCGCGCCACACACACCGAAGAAAAATAAGACAAAGCCGGCCAAAAAAACTAGGCCGGCCTGAAAAAGCGCGGTATCTATTGGCAACTTATACCAATAAACAATGAAAACGCTTAGAAGCGCAATTACTGCAATGGCACCATGCCCTATTTTTCTATACTTCAAGTCTCTTAGGGTTACCCAAGATAGACAGAATGTCGCAAATAGTAACAAGACTGCGGTAATCACTCTTATGCAACATCTACATCAATTACTCGTTCGCAGCCGTGATATTTGACGTTATTGAGCTAATCGCTCCTTCTAGAGCCGATTCAAGGCCATTATCGCCTTGGAATACAGCTAAGACGATAGCAGAGATAGCCACACCAATAATCGCATATTCAATCGCTGTTACACCGCGATCATCCTTAGCAAACGACTCCAATGCCAGACGGGTATTCACAAACAATTTAGTTAACATAAGTATCTTCCTTCTCCAAAGATTGGGCTACTGGAACCCATACCACAATTTATGATTAAAGTTTAGCACCTAAGTGCAAAGCAACAAATAACCAGTTGACAAAAAGTCGACGTATAACATGTTGCCAGTAAGAACTGCTTATCAGTACAACAGACAAGCCGCTATGCCTTACCACTTGCGCAGTATATTACCCTCTGACTGGCTCCGCCCTTGTCTCATTTTCAAGACAAACAGAAAATCACTAGTTCATTCAGCAACCGTAACAGTGACCGGTATAAGTCGATGCAGAAAAAGGAAGTAGGTCAATAGTTCAGTAAGATCTGCACTAGCAATTAATGGAAGACCAAACTCGGAGGGAAGTATAAAGAGAGTAAACATTTGCAGAAAAAAGAAAAGGGAGCCTGAGCTCCCTTTTCTCCAGAATCTTAGCGACGGATGCCTAGACGCTTGATAACGTCCAAGTAACGGTCAACGTTGTTCTTTTTCAGGTAGTCCAGCAGCTTACGACGACGTGAAACCATGCGTAGCAGGCCACGACGGCTGTGGTGGTCACCTTTGTGCTCAGCGAAGTGCGATTGCAGATCGTTGATTGATGCGGTCAAAAGGGCGATTTGAACTTCTGGTGAACCAGTGTCGTTCTCAGTTTTACCAAAATCAGCAACGATTTGTGCTTTTGCTTCTGCAGTCAGAGACATAATGCTCTCCTAATAAGAGTGTGTGATTATCATGCACCAGCCAATCTCTGATTCAGCCGGTGCCCGAAGGCGCATATTCTACTGACTTTCGTCTAAGGTAGCAATCTATCCGCGCCTCTTTTTGCCGTCACCACGCGCAAAGGCATCATGTTTCTAGCGTGCGTCGGGCTGGCGACTGGCCACCAAACGACGCGGTGCTACCAAGCCATCGGCGTCAATTTCTCCCACCCCAATAAAGTGACGCTCATCGCCCGCCGTTAAGCGAACAAAACCACTCGTGGGAGCATTGGGCACTTGAACCGCTTGCCCTTGCAATGCATAGCTGGCCATCACCGGCAGCAAGTTAATTTCACGTAAGTCTTGCACCGCGGTATCGAGTGGCAGCAACAAAGGATCGAGCAACTGCTTAGGCTGGATCTCTTGTTCTCTGGCTTGATTGAGCAAGCTTTCCAGTTGCTCAAGCGTCACCATCTGGCGCGTTGGGTAGGCTGATACGCCAGTACGACGTAAGGCCGTCACATGCGCCCCACAGCCCAACATTTCACCCAGATCGTCGACGATAGTGCGAATATAAGTGCCCTTGGAACAATGCACTTCCATTTCTATCTCGTCACCTTCAAAGCGCAGCAATTCGATCTGATACACCTTGATGGTACGCGCTTCACGCGGCACCTCGATACCTTGGCGCGCGTATTCATACAAAGGTTTCCCTTGGTACTTCAGCGCCGAGAACATAGAAGGAATTTGCTGGGTTTCACCACGGAACTTAGCAATACAACGCTCGAGTAAGCCTAGGTTAACTTTCACGTCTCGGGTTTCCACCACGTCGCCATCGGCGTCAGAGGTGTTCGTCCGCTCACCCAGTTTTGCGACCACGCGATAACGCTTATCAGAGTCGAGCAGAAACTGGGAGAATTTGGTGGCTTCGCCCAGGCAAATGGGCAACATACCGGTTGCGAGTGGATCAAGTGCGCCCGTATGGCCTGCTTTTTCGGCAAAAAAGATGCGTTTTACTTTTTGTAAGGCATCATTAGAGGTCATGCCCGTGGGCTTATCGAGCAGGATAATGCCATCGACTGGACGACCTCGACGACGTTGACGACGCGCCATCTGTTACTCCTCACCTTTGTCATCTTCACCACGGCGCTCATCATCGCTGCGCACCGCTTTGCTTACCAAGTTGGAAATACGAATACCCTCAGTGAGTGACTCATCAAACACAAACGTCAGCTCTGGGGTCACACGCAAACGAATGGCCTTTCCAACCAAAGAGCGGATATAACCACTCGCTTCATTGAGGGCTTTGAGGCTTTCTGTCGGTGCTTGCTCGTCAACGGTTAAAAACGTGACGAAAACCTTCGCGTACGCCAAATCACGTGAAATCTGAACATCAGAGACAGTGACCATACCAATGCGCGGATCTTTAATCTCACGCTGCAGTATCAGTGCAATTTCTTTTTGCAGCTGATGGGCGACGCGGTCTGTGCGGCTAAAATCTTTACCCATTTTCTTTTCTCTCAATAAAATGGGGGTAAGCGCATGCGCCTCCCCCCACGGTGTATCCAAACAACCTGGTTGATTTATACGCTTAATCAGTCGATTGAGCGCTGAATTTCAACCGTTTCATAGACTTCAATCTGGTCACCAACGCGAACGTCATTGTAGTTCTTCACGCCGATACCACACTCGTAGCCTTTTTTCACTTCGTTCACATCATCTTTGAAGCGACGCAGTGATTCTAGCTCACCCTCGTAGATAACCACGTTTTCACGTAGTACACGGATTGGGTTGTTACGCTTAATCACACCTTCAGAAACCTGACACCCGGCAATGGCGCCCAGTTTCGGTGATTTGAAGACATCGCGCACTTCTGCCAGACCGATGATTTCTTGTTTGAACTCAGGCGCAAGCATACCGCTCATCGCTTGTTTCACTTCATCAATCATGGTGTAGATGACAGAGTAATAGCGCAGATCCAAGCTTTCATTTTCAATGGTCTTACGCGCCGCCGCATCCGCACGGACGTTAAAGCCACAAATGATCGCATTAGACGCAGCGGCCAAGACAGCGTCAGTTTCAGTGATACCACCGACACCTGAGCCGACGATCTTCACTTTCACTTCATCCGTTGACAGTTTCACCAGTGAATCTGCAATCGCTTCGACAGAGCCTTGAACGTCCGCTTTCAGCACGATATTCAGCTCAGCCACTTCACCTTCAGCCATGTTCGAGAACATGTTCTCCAGTTTGGCTTTTTGCTGACGCGCCAGTTTCACGTCACGGAACTTGCCTTGACGATACAGCGCCACTTCACGGGCTTTCTTCTCGTCACGCACAACCGTGGCTTCGTCACCCGCTGCTGGCACACCAGACAGACCGAGGATCTCAACCGGGATTGACGGACCCGCATGCTCTACGTCTTGGCCATTCTCATCACGCATCGCACGGACACGGCCATATTCCAAGCCACACAGAACGATATCACCTTTGTTCAAGGTACCTTCTTGAACCAGCACTGTCGCGACAGGACCACGGCCTTTATCAAGACGTGATTCAACCACCACACCGCGCGCCATGCCTTGCTCGACCGCTTTCAGTTCAAGCACTTCTGATTGCAGCAAGATAGACTCAAGCAAGCCATCAATGTTCTGGCCTTGTTTCGCCGAAACATGCACGAAGATGTTTTCACCACCCCATTCTTCTGGGATAACGTCATACTGTGCTAGCTCGTTTTTCACGCTGTCAGGGTTAGCGCCTTCTTTATCCATCTTGTTGACGGCAACAATCAAAGGCACACCTGCCGCTTTCGCGTGCTGGATAGCTTCTTTGGTTTGTGGCATCACGCCATCATCAGCTGCAACCACCAAGACAACGATATCCGTTGCACCCGCACCACGTGCACGCATCGCGGTAAACGCGGCGTGTCCAGGGGTATCTAAGAAGGTGATCATGCCATTGTCGGTTTGTACGTGATACGCACCGATGTGCTGGGTAATACCGCCCGCTTCGCCCGTCGCAACGTGCGCTTTACGGATGTAGTCAAGCAGCGAGGTTTTACCGTGGTCAACGTGACCCATGATAGTTACCACCGGCGCACGTGGTGCGACAGGTGCATCGCTATCACGATCCGAGAGTACAGCCTCTTCCAGCTCGTTCTCTTTACGTAGGATAACCTTGTGGCCCATTTCTTCCGCCACTAGTTGCGCGGTTTCTTGGTCGATCACTTGGTTAATAGTCGCCATCGCACCCATTTTCATCATGGTTTTGATGACTTCGGCGCCTTTAACAGCCATTTTGTTGGCCAGCTCCGCTACGGTGATGGTTTCGCCGATTTCAACTTCACGGTTTACTTTCTGCGCTGGCTTTTTAAAACCATGCTGCATCGATGATGGCTTAGCCATGCGGCCTTTGCCTTTTCCACCTTTGCCACGACGGCCGCGAGTGGTTTTATCCTCAGCGGCATTCGCTTTTTTCTTCTTCTTACGACGCGGGGCGGCACTTTCTTCGCGACGATCCGCCTCGTCTTCTGCCTCACGGGCATACTCGGAAGTGACTGTATGGTGATCAGCCGCCTCCATGGTATTGAGTGCTTTGTCTTGATCTGACCAGCGTTCTTGATTTGCTTCTGCCATTTTGCGTGCCTCTTCTAACTGCCGCTGACTTTCTTCTTCAGCTTTACGCTTGGCTTCCTCTTCCTGGCGACGCTTAAGTTCATCAGCTTCTTTCTTCGCTTGCGCATCAGCAGCTTGAGCTGCAGCAGTATCCGCTGCGTTTTCTTTAGACTGCTCAGTGTTCGGTTGCGCTTGCGGCTTGGCTTCACGCTTAGCTTTTTCTTCGGCTTCGCGTTTGGCTTTCTCTTCTGCTTCACGTTTGGCTTTTTCTTCCGCCTCACGCTTGGCTTTCTCTTCTGCTTCGCGTTTCGCTTGCTCTTCGGCTTCTAGACGCGCTTTTTCTTCGGCTTCGCGTTTCGCTTGCTCTTCCGCTTCTTGCGCTGACTTTTGCTCTTCAAGGTCGCTACGCTTCACATAGGTACGCTTCTTACGCACCTCAACTTGGACATCTTTGTTCTTTCCGCCAGCCCCTGACACGCTCAGTGTGCTACGTTTCTTGCGCTGAAGCGTCAGACGCGTCGGAGCATTGCCGTTATCACCGTGCTCACGCTTTAAATGCGCGAGCAAAGCTTGTTTCTCATCTTGGCTTACCTGATCGTCAGCCGACTTTTGCATACCAGCTTCTTTAAACTGCTTCAGCAGACGATCGACTGGCGTATCAATTTCCTTCGCCAGTGTATGTACTGTAACCTCTGACATTCTGCTCCTCCTTTGCCGTCTTTACGCTTCGTCGCTGAACCAGCAGATATTACGCGCGGCCATAATCAGCTCACCTGCACTGGTCTCATCTAATCCGTCGATATCTAACAGATCGTCAGTACCTTGATCAGCCAGATCTTCCAAGGTCTTCACGCCTTTAGCGGCGAGTTTAAAGGCCATTTCACGAGAAAGACCATCCAGTGCCAGCAAATCTTCGGCAGGTTCAACATCTCCCAGCGACTCTTCTTGTGCCAGCGCGATGGTGGTCAACGCTTCTTTGGCACGTGCGCGCAAAATCTCGACGGTGTCTTCATCTAGTCCATCGATTTCGAGCATTTCGCTGGTTGGCACATAGGCCACTTCTTCAAGGGTGGTAAACCCTTCTTCCACCAAGGTTTCGGCAAAGTCTTCGTCAATATCGAGGTACTTCACGAACAATTCGACAGAGGCTTGCGCTTCTTCCTGGTGTTTTTTCTGTAGATCTTCAACCGTCATCACGTTCAGTTCCCAACCGGTTAGTTGAGATGCCAAACGGACGTTTTGACCATTACGGCCAATCGCCTGCGCCAAGTTATCCGCCGCAACGGCAATATCCATGGAGTGCGTGTCTTCATCGACGATGATAGAGGCTACGTCGGCCGGTGCCATGGCATTGATCACAAACTGCGCCGGGTTATCATCCCACAACACGATATCAATACGCTCACCACCCAACTCGGTCGATACGGCTTGCACACGCGCACCACGCATACCCACACAGGCGCCCACAGGGTCAATGCGTTTATCGTTGGTTTTCACAGCAATTTTTGCCCGTGAAGCAGGGTCACGCGCCGCGCCCATCAGCTCAATCATTTCTTCGCCAATTTCTGGCACTTCAATGCGGAACAGCTCACTTAGCATTTCCGGCTTTGAGCGAGTCATGAACAGTTGGAAGCCACGTGCTTCAGGACGGACGGCGTAGAGTAAACCACGTACCCGATCACCCGGGCGGAAGTTTTCACGCGGCAGTTGATCTTCACGCTGGATAACCGCTTCCGCGTTGTTGCCTAGGTCAACGATGATCACATCGCGGTTCACCTTCTTAACCACACCGGTAACCAGTTCACCTTCGTTGTCCATGAACTGCTCAACCACTTGCGCACGTTCAGCTTCACGCACTTTTTGTACGATCACTTGCTTAGCGGTTTGAGTGGTAATACGGTCAAAGGCAACAGATTCAATCTGATCTTCAACGTAACCACCCAACTCTAAGGTTTCGTCTTCGTACTGTGCGGCTTCTAGCGTGATTTCACGCGTAGGCTGTGTCACTTCGTCAACCACGAGCCAACGACGGAAAGTATCGAATTCACCGGATTTGCGATCAATGGCGATACGTACATCAATGTCGGCTTCGTACTTCTTTTTGGTTGCCGTTGCCAGTGCGGTTTCCAGTGCCTCAAAAATACGCTCACGCGGAACGGCTTTTTCGTTTGAGACCGCTTCGACAACAGCCAAGATTTCTTTATTCATCTACTAATGCCTCATTTACTCTTAAAATGAAGGAACCAGGTTTGCTTTGGCGATATTACTCAAGGCAAACGCCTCATCTTGGCCGTCAACGCGAACCGTGATGGTATCGCCATCGACAGAAAGGATTTCTCCTTTCCACTTACGGCGGTTTTGCATAGCCATTTTCAGCACGATGTTCACTTCATGCCCGATGAATTGCTGATAATGATCAGCGGTGAACAGTGGACGATCAACACCTGGTGATGACACCTCTAGGTTGTAAGCCACTGYGATTGGGTCTTCTACATCCAACACTGCGCTCACTTGACGGCTCACGTCGGCACAATCGTCGACGGTAATGCCATTTTCATGGTCAATAAAGATACGCAGTGTCGAATGTTGGCCAGCTCGAACAAATTCAAGCCCAACCAACTCGTAGTCCAACGCCTTAACCGGCGCGGCCAAAAGTTCAGTCAGTTGTTTCTCTAATCCTGTCATTCCAAACCCCAGAAATAAAAAAAGGGCTTAAAAGCCCAGTTACTATCCGAATGGTCTTCTTCAGATAACAAAAAACCCCGAAGATCGGGGTTTAATGTAACTGGACCCTGATGCTACGCCAGTAGCGTAGCCGTTATCGCTGGTGTCGGAATCATCTCAGCAATAACGAGAGAGTAACTCTCTGCACAAAGGCTTATTGGTCCGCTTCGTGCTGCCCCGAGGGCAAAAAGGCTAGCACGTGGCTAGCCCGGTTAGCGTGGCTTAAGTAAGAAACGCTAACGCGTTATTCAGTTTAGCCGTTATGTTAACAACATAACTTGAAATTGGTTGCGGGAAGCGGATTTTATCAAGCCGTGCAACGACGCCGACCGAAGATCGTGTTGATTGCGTTCAACCTGATATTTCACTTCACCAACCTAAAATTGGTTGCGGGAGACGGATTTGAACCGCCGACCTTCGGGTTATGAGCCCGACGAGCTACCAAACTGCTCCATCCCGCGTCCGATGGCGACTATTATATCGCTTTTTGCAACAAAGGTGCAAGCAAATGCCCTTTGTGAACTTGGTGCCGAGAGCGGGACTTGAACCCGCACGCCTATAAAGGCACTACCCCCTCAAGATAGCGTGTCTACCAATTCCACCACCTCGGCTCAATTTTTACTGAGGGATCTCACTGTTATCAACAGGGATTTCGTCCTCTTTTGGCGCCGCTTGCTGTTGTGTAGCAGGCTCGCTTAAATCTTCAAAACCGCCTTTTGCTTCAGGCTTATGTGCAGTGAGGTTACCAAGCACCAAACTCAGGGCAAAAAAGGCAATTGCAAAACCGGTTGTCATTCGGGTCAAAAAGTTTCCAGAGCCGCCAGAGCCAAATACTGTATTTGATGCTCCAGCCCCGAACGAGGCTCCCATATCTGCGCCTTTACCTTGCTGAACCAGAACCAGGCCAATTACACCGATTGCGGCCAACAGATAAATCACAAGTAGAATTTCGTACATGGTTCCACCTATGCTCCAGGTTGTTGAGCCGGCAGTGTTACTTCTCAGCCAGCGCAGCCCCCTTTGTTGGGAGCGGGTGAATACTAGCGAAAGCGCGGTGACGAAACAAGAGGAAATTGCAAAAAACCTTGATTTCGACGCTGTTTGCGCAATCTATGACCACCCGCTCGACCGTTATCAACAATTCGCTTTCACCGCCTCTGCGATTTCAAGCGCATAAGCGTGGACGTTGTCGGCCTCAGGCCCTTCCACCATCACTCGGATTAAAGGTTCAGTGCCCGATTTACGCAACAGTACACGTCCTTGTTCGCCCAGCTTTTCCTCGACACTGGCTTTAGCTGCCAGCACAGGCGCGCTTTGTAACGGGTCAACCGTGCCGCTAAAACGGACGTTCTCTAACACCTGGGGCAGTAGCGTCATGCCATCGCTTAAGGCTTTGAGATCCATCCCTGTCGCGGCGATGCTCGCCAGCACTTGCAACGCGGCGACAATACCATCACCGGTCGTGACCTTATCCAGCACAATGACGTGGCCCGAGTTTTCTGCACCGATCCGCCAGCCTTTCTCTTGCAGCTTTTCCATCACATAACGGTCGCCCACTTTGGCGCGCGCAAACGGAATGCCGAGAGACTGAAGCGCAAGCTCCATCCCCATGTTGGTCATCAGGGTACCAACGACACCGCCTTTCAATTCACCACGGCGCAGGCTCTCGCGGGCGATAATATACGCAATTTGGTCGCCGTCGACTTTGTTGCCAAGGTGATCCACCATGATCACGCGGTCGCCATCACCGTCAAAAGCGATGCCTAAGTCCGCTTTTTGTTCGAGGACTTGTTTTTGTAACGCACGAACGTCCGTGGCCCCCACCTCATCGTTTATATTGGTACCGTTGGGCGCACAGCCAATGGTGGTCACCTCCGCACCGAGTTCACGAAACACAGAAGGCGCAATGTGATAGGTGGCACCGTGAGCACAATCGAGCACAATTTTTAAGCCACTCAGGCTTAAAGCGCTCGGGAAGGTACCTTTACAAAACTCGATGTAACGCCCGGCCGCGTCATTAATGCGGCTGGCTTTACCTAACTCAGCCGACTCGACACAAGTCAGTGTTTTTTCCAGCTCAGCTTCAATCGCTAACTCAACCTCATCAGCCAGTTTAGTGCCTTCTGAGGAGAAGAATTTAATCCCGTTATCATAATGCGGGTTATGTGACGCCGAGATCACAATCCCAGCTTCCGCGCGGAACGTTTGGGTTAAGTAGGCAATCGCAGGTGTCGGCATGGGGCCGGTAAAGGCGGCTTCTAGACCCGCCGCAGAGAGCCCCGACTCCAGCGCCGACTCTAACATATACCCAGAAATGCGCGTGTCTTTACCAATCAGAACCTTACGTGTGCCTTGTTGCGACAACACGCGACCTGCGGCCCAGCCAAGCTTTAGCATAAATTCCGGCGTAATGGGAAATTCGCCCACCTTGCCACGCACACCATCGGTGCCAAAATACTTACGCTCTGTCATTATTTTTCTTCTCCTAATTCATTTTTTACGCGCGCTGTCATGGCGACCACCTTGAGCGCATCAGCGGTTTCTTTCACATCATGGACGCGAATGATCTGTGCGCCTTTCGCCGCCGCTAAGGTGGCACAGGCAAGGCTACCGCCCAGAATATCCTGCGGCGTTTTATCTAACATTTTATAAATCATTGACTTGCGTGACATGCCTGCTAATACAGGTAATCCGAAGTCATGAAAAGCATCGAGGTCAGCAAGAAGCTGATAGTTGTGCGCCAACGTCTTACCAAAACCAAAGCCGGGATCCAGAATGATATTCTGTCGACGGATCCCCGCCTCAGTGCAGGCCTCGATACGTGCTGCTAAAAACGCTTTCACGTCCCCCACGACATCTTGGTAGTCAGGTGCCGCTTGCATTGTCCGTGGTTGTCCTTGCATGTGCATGATGCACACAGGCACTTGCAGATCCGCTGCCGCTTCCAACGCACCAGGCGCTTGCAGCGCTCGCACATCATTAATGAGATTGGCGCCTGCTTTTACTGCGGCACGCATCACACCAGCCTTACTGGTATCAATCGAAATCCAACAATCAGATTGCTCACGAATCGCTTCAATGACTGGGAGAACACGATTGATCTCGTCTTGCTCTTCTACATCAGCAGCACCTGGGCGTGTCGACTCGCCACCAATATCTAAAATGGTGGCGCCGTCGGCTAGCATCTGCATCGCTCGCTCAACCGCTATATCGCGGTGCTGAAACTGGCCGCCATCTGAGAAAGAGTCCGGCGTCACATTCAAGATACCCATGATGACAGGGCGAGTAAGGGGGAGTGCGTTATTCTTGTGGGTTATTTGCATGTGTTTGTTTCCAAGCACGATCAAAAAAACCCCGACGTATCGGGGTTTGCATTCATGGGGATTTACGCTTCAGATTGGTTTTCTGAATCAAGCGGTTTTTGTTTTTTGTCGTCAGATTGCTCGTCAGACTCGCTCGCTTTCGAGGCATCCGGTTTGCTCGGCGTATCATCTGAAGATGAACCGCCATTACCGCCTTCCCAGCCTGCGGGCTCTCGCACGTCACGGCGAGCCATCAGATCATCAATCTGCGCTGCATCAATGGTTTCGTACTTCATCAAGGCATCTTTCATCGCGTGCATGATATCGAGGTTTTCTTCCAAGATTTGCTTGGCGCGATCGTAGTTGCGGTCAATGATGCCACGAATTTCAGCGTCAATGAGTCGGGCTGTCTCATCGGAGATATGCTTGGTTTGCGCGACCGAGCGTCCTAAGAAGACTTCGCCTTCTTCTTCTGCATACAGAAGCGGACCCAATTTTTCCGAGAAGCCCCACTGCGTGACCATTTTGCGAGCAATATCCGTCGCTCGCTCGATGTCATTCGACGCCCCCGTCGAGACTTTTTCTTTGCCGTATATCAGCTCTTCGGCCAAGCGTCCGCCATAAAGGCTTGAAATCATCGAGTCGAGGTGCTGACGCGACATGCTGATCCTGTCTTGCTCAGGCAAGTACATGGTCACACCCAATGCACGTCCACGTGGGATAATGGATACCTTATACACAGGGTCATGTTCAGGCACCAAGCGACCAACAATTGCGTGACCCGCTTCGTGATAGGCGGTTGACTCTTTGGTTTCTTCCGACATCACCATTGAACGGCGCTCTGCACCCATCATGATTTTGTCTTTCGCCAGTTCAAACTCGACCATCGATACGACACGTTTGTTACCACGCGCAGAGAACAATGCTGCTTCGTTAACAAGGTTAGCCAAGTCAGCCCCTGAGAAGCCCGGCGTACCGCGCGCAATCAGTGACGCATCAACATCATTGCCTAGCGGTACTTTGCGCATGTGTACTTTGAGAATATGCTCACGGCCACGCACATCTGGCAAACTCACCACCACTTGACGGTCAAAACGACCAGGACGCAATAGCGCAGGGTCCAATACATCTGGACGGTTCGTCGCCGCAATGACGATAACGCCTTCGTTGCCCTCAAAGCCATCCATTTCGACCAACATCTGGTTCAAGGTCTGCTCACGCTCGTCATGACCTCCGCCAAGCCCAGCGCCACGCTGACGACCGACAGCGTCGATTTCATCGATAAAGATGATGCAAGGTGAGGCTTTCTTCGCTTGCTCGAACATATCGCGGACGCGTGATGCACCCACACCCACGAACATTTCCACGAAATCGGAGCCGGAAATGGTAAAGAACGGTACTTTGGCTTCACCCGCAATCGCTTTGGCTAACAAGGTTTTACCGGTACCCGGAGGGCCGACCATCAATACGCCGGTTGGGATTTTACCCCCTAACTTTTGGAAACGGCTTGGGTCGCGCAAGTAATCTACCAACTCCTTTACGTCTTCTTTGGCTTCATCACAGCCTGCAACGTCAGTAAAGGTCGTTTTAACCTGCTCCTCACTCATCATTTTGGCTTTTGATTTACCAAAAGACATGGCGCCTTTGCCGCCACCACCTTGCATCTGGCGCATGAAGAAAATCCATACCCCGATAAGCAGTAGCATTGGGAACCAAGAAATGAAGATCGATGCCAACATACTTGGCTCTTCAGGTGGCGTCCCTTTCACGCGCACGTTTTTGTTAAGCAAATCATCCAAAAGCTTTGGATCATTCATCACAGGCATAAAGGTGACATAGCGTGAGCCGTCACGTCGGGTGACACTCAGCTCACGATCGTCAAATTTTACTTCCTGTATTTGATCGTTGCCGATTTCGCGTACGAAAGAGGTATAGTCGACTTGACGACCGGCGCTGTCCCCTGGTCCAAAGCTTTGGAACACAGACATTAAGACAACGGCGATAACCAGCCACAGAATCAAGTTTTTTGCCATGTCACTCAAGGTGTTAGCCTCGCATAACTGAGATAGATAAATGTAAGGGTACTACAGTTTATAACCTGTAGCCACAATGTAGACTTCTCGCGACCTTGCACGGGATGAGTCGGGTTTTCGAATTTTGACCGCTGTAAACATTTTACGCACCTCGGCCAAATACTGATCAAAGCCTTCGCCTTGAAAAACTTTTACCACGAAGCTGCCTTTCGGCCCCAGCACTTCACGGCACATCTCTAATGCCAGTTCGACCAAATACATCGCTTTGGGTTGATCGGCCGCCTGATTGCCGCTCATGTTTGGCGCCATGTCAGACATCACCACATCAACTTGGTTGGGTTGAATGCGCTCGAGCAAGGTGTCGAGCACCGCTTGTTCGCGAAAATCCCCTTGAAGAAAGCTAACACCTGGCATGGGATCCATGGGTAGGATATCGCAAGCAATCACTTGCCCGTCGTCACCGACTTGTGTCGCGGCATATTGCGACCAACCTCCAGGCGCAGCGCCCAGATCGACCACTGTCATTCCCGGTTTCAAGATGCGATCTTTTTGCTGAATCTCTTCTAGCTTAAAAATAGCCCGAGACCGATATCCTTTTTTCTGCGCTTCATGAACGTACTTATCGTCGAAGTGTTCTTTCAGCCAGCGTCCTGAGCTGGCAGAGTGTTTTTTATTCGCCATGTTGTTCCTGCTACGCCCGCCAATGCACCACATTCATATAAAATTCAGGCAATTGTGTGCGTTAGTTTATTCTCAAAGACAGACTCACTCTCACCCAGCAGACGACGTGCATGGCATCTGCCCACTTTCTACTGTTTCAGTTTGTGGTGAGATGGCGTTAGAATGGCATGTTTTCAACCCCTAGCAAATAGAAATCGAGCCAACATGAAACTCAGCACCAAACAAAAACAGTATCTCAAAGGACTGGCTCACCCGCTTAAGCCTGTAGTCTTAATGGGCGCCAATGGTTTAACTGAAGCCGTGGTCGCTGAAATTGAGCTTGCGCTTGACCACCACGAGCTGATTAAAGTGAAAGTGGCCTCTGAAGACCGTGAGACCAAAAACCTGATTATCGACGCGATCCTACGGGAAACAGGCGCCGAAAAAGTGCAGGTAATCGGTAAAACTTTGGTCATTTATCGCCAAAGCGACGCACGCAAAATTGAATTACCACGCAAATAATCATGTGTGTGATCAAGAACGTGCTGTAGCATAACAAAAAGGCCGCATTGCGGCCTTTTTACTGTGTCAGCATCGGAGAAAAGTTACATTCCGTAACACTTTCCTACACGTAATCGACGCTATCAATTTCGAACTCTTTGACGCCACCTGGGGTGGTGATGCTCACTTCTTCACCTTCTTCTTTACCAATCAGGCCGCGAGCAATGGGAGAATTCACCGAAATCAAATTCGCTTTGATGTCGGCTTCATCATCACCCACGATCCGATAGGTCACTTCTTCGTCAGTGCTCACGTCAATCAAGGTGACCGTCGCGCCAAAAATCACTTTGCCATTATTCGGCATCTTGGTGACATCAATCACCTGTGCCACCGACAGCTTGTATTCGATGTCACGGATTTGCGCCTCACAAATGCCCTGCTCTTCACGAGCCGCATGATATTCTGCGTTTTCTTTTAAGTCGCCGAGCTCACGCGCCTCTGCAATGGCGTTGGAGATCTCAGGGCGACGCTTGATCAACTTGTCCAGCTCTTCTCGTAGCAGCTGCTCACCGCGTACGGTCATTGGCACTTTATCCATAAATGACATTACCTCTTTCAATCCACAGCAAAGGGATTTTGGCAAAACAAAGCCACGCCCAAACAGAGTATCTGGGCGCGGCGGAATTCAACGCTTTTTTTAGATTGTAAACAAGAATTCGCGCAAAATCATCTCTGATCCGGTGATAGCGTGAGCCATCCATCGGCTATACGCTTCGCCCCCAACCCAGCTGACGGCCTGGCCACCCCGAACGGCTTGTCTTCAAGGCTAGACAGGGTAGGATGGCATGCATGCGCAAACAAAAAGGCTTTTACCATGCTGTCCGCTCTTTTCCGCCGCCTCGCCCCCATGGCGGTTTTCCTCGTGCCGTTTGCATCGGCCTCGGCGCCGTCGTTAACACTGGAACAACTGACACCATTACTCCCCAAAGGCAGCCAAGTCGCGCTATGGGTGAGTGATGCGCAGCAAAATCAGCCCCAGATCAGTGAGCAAGCCGATGCGCTGCTGCCCCCAGCCAGTACACAAAAACTCCTCACCGGACTCGCCGCTCGGCTTTATTTACCGAGCACTTTCCGTTTTTCCACCCGATTGGTGCAAACCGGTGATGACATCGCCCTTATTTTTAACGGTGACCCCTCACTGACTCGAAAGGATATTCGTCAACTGCTGAGTCAATTACCGCGTCGTGGTCTCGATACCATTAACAATCTCTATCTGGATGGGCATGCGTTTGCTGGTCGCACCCGTGCGCCTGGCTGGCCATGGGACATTTTAGCGGTCTGCTACAGTGCACCTTCCACGGCAATCACCCTCAATCACAACTGTGTGCAAGGTGCGATTTATAGCCAGCCTGATAGCACGTTGACACGCGTGCATGTCCCTGACCACCAGCCCGTTTCGGTAGAGAACCAAGCGCGAGCGGTAAGCGAGGACGAACAAGCTATCCGCCATTGCGGTCTCGATCTCACCGCGACACCGCAAAATACGTATTATTTTTCCGGTTGCCTCCCGCATCGGGAGCGTCCGCTGCCCCTCAACTTTGCCGTACAGACCCCTTCGACTTACGTCAAAGCCATTGTGGCCGATGAGCTCGCGCGCCTGAATGTGCGTGTGAAAGGCGATATCCGAGTGGCGCGGGCGCCCAGCCAGTCACGCGAGTTGGCTCGTCACCAGTCAGCGCCCCTTACCTCCCTACTCACCACGATGTTGCGCGACTCTGACAACCTCATTGCCGACAATCTTCTCAAAGCCTTGGGGCGCCGCTACTTTCAGCAGCCTGGCTCTTATCGCAATGGCGTCGCGGCGGTGAAAGCGATATTGCAGGAGGCTGGGATTGACCTATCACAGGCTGTGCTGGTCGATGGCTCAGGGCTGTCTCGTAATAACCGTCTCAGCGCCCGCCAACTGGCGCAGGTGATGCATTACATCACCACTCACCCGGCACTTGGCATGGTTCAAATGCTCCCCACTGCCGGTGTGGATGGTACCCTCAAGTATCGCCAGAGCATTCGCCACGCCCCCATAAAAGGGCGTTTAAAGGCCAAAAGTGGTTCGCTGTATGGCAGCTTTAATCTAGCTGGGGTTTTAGAAGATGATTCAGGAAACCAGCATATCGTGGTGCAACTTGTCAGTCATTATCATCCCGAGGAAGACGCACAGCCGGAGAATGTGCCCTCGCCGATTACTCAGTTTGAGCGTGAATTTTATATGGCGCTGATCCGCGGTCAGCTACTGCCTACACGAGCGCCATCTCACTGAACAAAAAAGCCCGCCAAGATGGCGGGCTCATACGCGTTGACAATCATACTGTTATGATTTGGTCAGCACCCGAGCATGCAACGATTGCACCGGATTGACTTTACTCATGTCGGCGGCCGTTAACGCCATACAGGTCGCGAAAGCAGCATTCAAGGTGGTGGTATAATTCACTTTAGCCGCCAGTGCGCCACGGCGCAGCACTTTTGAGTCCTCAATCGCTTGACGCCCTTCCGTGGTATTGACGATATAGCTGTACTCACCGTTTTTGATGCGATCAAGAATGTGTGGTCGCCCTTCATGTACCTTATTGACCAGACGCGGATTGATGCCCGCCTCGCCAAGGATCACCGCGGTGCCGTGGGTCGCGTCGAGCTCAAAACCAAGCTTGAGCAACTTCGCCGCTAAATCCACCACGCGCTGCTTGTCATTATTGCGCACCGATAACAAGGCACGTCCACCCTCGCTGTAGGCTTTACCACAGGCTAAATCCGCTTTGGCAAACGCTTCGGCAAAGGTATCACCGACACCCATCACCTCGCCGGTCGAGCGCATTTCAGGGCCCAGCAGTGGATCAACCCCTGGGAATTTATTGAACGGCAGCACTACCTCTTTGACCGAGTAATAAGGTGGAATCACCTCTTTAACAAACCCTTGCTCGGCCAGTGAGCGTCCGGCCATGACCCGTGCTGCAATTTTCGCGAGCGGGACACCGGTCGCCTTGGACACAAATGGGACAGTACGCGCCGCACGCGGGTTGACTTCAATGAGATAGATTTCATCATCTTTCACCGCAAATTGGGTGTTGACCAAACCTTTGACGCCTAGCTCCAACGCCAGCTTACGCACCTGTTCACGCATGCGATCTTGGATATCGTCACTGAGGGTATAAGCTGGTAGCGAGCAAGCGGAGTCACCGGAGTGCACGCCAGCTTGCTCGATGTGCTCCATAATGCCGCCAATCACGGCGGTTTCACCATCGCACACGGCATCGATGTCCACTTCAGTCGCATCATCCAAGAAATGATCCAGCAGGACTGGCGACTCATGCGACACACTCACGGCCTCGTTAAAGTAGCGGCGTAGGTCGGTTTCATCATAGACAATTTCCATCGCTCGCCCGCCGAGGACGTAGGACGGACGCACCACCAGCGGATAACCAATCTCTTTGGCTTTCTCCACTGCTTGTTCCAGTGCGGTGACGGTGGCGTTAGCAGGCTGCTTAAGGCCAAGGCGCTGCACCGCATCTTGGAAACGCTCGCGATCTTCAGCACGGTCAATCGCATCTGGGCTGGTACCGATAATCGGCACACCCGCCGCTTCTAAGTCACGGGCAAGTTTAAGTGGCGTTTGCCCACCGTACTGAACAATGACCCCTTCAGGCTTTTCAACGTTCACGATGGCGAGTACGTCTTCCAAGGTGATCGGCTCAAAATAGAGGCGGTCAGAGGTGTCATAATCAGTAGAAACGGTTTCAGGGTTACAGTTGACCATAATGGTTTCAAAACCATCTTCACGCAGGGCCAGAGATGCGTGGACACAGCAGTAGTCGAACTCGATCCCTTGCCCGATTCGGTTCGGGCCACCGCCAATCACCATGATCTTCTTCTTATCCGTCGGCTGTGACTCGCACTCTTCATCGTAGGTAGAGTACATATACGCGGTGTCAGAAGAGAACTCAGCGGCACAGGTATCCACACGTTTGTAGACAGGATGAATCTGGAACTTGTCACGCAGTTTGCGTACTTCAATTTCCGACACGCCTAACAAGGTTGCCAAACGGACATCAGAAAAACCTTTACGTTTTAACTGACGCAGCGCGGCTTTGTTGAGCCCCGCGAAGCCTTGCTCACGCACTTGCTGCTCGTGTTTGACGATGTCTTCGATTTGCACCAAGAACCAGCGATCGATATTGGTGAGATTAAACACGCCATCGACCGACATACCAGCACGAAACGCATCGGCAATGTACCAAATCCGTTCGGCGCCCGGCTCTTTGAGTTCATGACGAATTTTAGTTAACGCCGTATCATCATCCAGGTTTACCATCTCATCAAAACCCGCCGCGCCCACTTCCAGACCGCGTAATGCTTTTTGCAGTGACTCTTGCTGGTTACGGCCAATCGCCATCACCTCACCCACTGACTTCATCTGGGTGGTTAAACGGTCGTTCGCGCCGGCAAATTTTTCAAAGTTAAAGCGTGGGATTTTAGTCACGACATAATCGATGGTCGGCTCGAACGAGGCGGGCGTTGCGCCACCGGTGATATCGTTCATCAACTCGTCAAGGGTAAAGCCCACCGCCAACTTGGCTGCCACTTTCGCAATTGGGAAGCCGGTCGCTTTTGAGGCCAATGCCGAAGAGCGTGATACCCGCGGGTTCATCTCGATGATCACCATGCGGCCATTTTTGGGGTTAATCCCAAACTGTACATTTGAGCCGCCGGTTTCAACGCCAATTTCGCGCAAAACAGCCAGCGACGCATTACGCATCAATTGGTATTCTTTGTCGGTCAGGGTTTGCGCCGGCGCCACCGTGATAGAGTCCCCCGTGTGGACCCCCATGGCGTCGAAGTTTTCAATCGAGCAGACAATGATGCAGTTGTCGTTTTTATCCCGCACCACTTCCATTTCGTATTCTTTCCAACCAATGAGTGACTCATCAATCAACAACTCATTGGTGGGGGATAAATCGAGGCCGCGCTCGCAAATCTCTTTGAACTCTTCCTGGTTGTAGGCGATGCCCCCACCAGTGCCTCCCATGGTAAAGGAGGGACGGATAATACAAGGGAAGCCCACTTCGTCGAGCACCTTGTGCGCCTCATCCATGCTGTGGGCGATGCCCGCACGCGGACAATCCAAACCAATGCTTTGCATCGCCTCATCGAAGCGATGGCGGTCTTCGGCTTTGTCTATTGCGTCAGCGGTGGCGCCGATCATTTCCACGCCAAATTCGGCTAACACGCCATGGCGCTCGAGATCCAGTGCACAGTTCAAACCTGTCTGGCCACCCATGGTTGGCAGTACGGCGTCAGGGCGTTCTTTTTCGATGATGTGTTTCACCACCTGCCACTGGATAGGCTCGATGTAAGTGGCATCGGCCATCTCTGGGTCTGTCATGATGGTGGCAGGGTTGGAATTGACCAAGATGACACGATAACCCTCTTCGCGCAGGGCTTTACACGCTTGTGCCCCTGAGTAGTCAAATTCGCAGGCTTGGCCAATGATAATCGGGCCTGCGCCCAAGATAAGGATGCTTTTTATGTCTGTGCGTTTTGGCATGCTCAACGACTCCAGTTAGGCGCGATGTTGTTTGATGAGGTCGATAAAATGATCAAAAAGTGGCGCGGCATCATGCGGCCCTGGGCTTGCCTCTGGGTGCCCTTGGAAACTAAATGCGGGTTTATCCGTGCGATGAATACCTTGTAAGCTACCATCAAACAAAGACACATGGGTCGCGCGCAGCGTCTCTGGCAGGCTGTCTTTATCGGCTGCAAAGCCATGGTTTTGGCTGGTGATCATCACCACACCACGCTCCAAGTCTTTGACCGGATGGTTAGCCCCGTGATGACCAAACTTCATCTTAATTGTGTTCGCCCCACTGGCGAGGGCTAAGATTTGATGGCCAAGACAAATGCCAAACAAAGGCAAGCCTTCTGACAAAAACGTGCGCGTCGCTTCAATCGCGTAATCACACGGCGCCGGATCGCCAGGGCCATTGGATAAGAAAACCCCATCCGGGCTCATCGCTAACACCTCTTCCGCTGGCGTGGTCGCGGGCACGACCGTCAAGCGACAGCCACGGTCAACTAACATGCGCAAAATATTGCGTTTAGCACCAAAGTCATAGGCCACCACGTGATACGGCAACTCACCTTCTACGGCAGCCTCGGGCAAGCCTTGATGAAGCTGCCAAGAGCCTTGTGTCCAGCGGTAGCTTTCTTTGGTGGTCACTTCTTTGGCGAGATCCATTCCCTTCAAGCCAGGAAAGTCCTGCGCTTTCGCGAGCGCCAAGGCCTCATCCACACTGTCACCGGCCACAATACAGCCGTTCTGCGCGCCCTTCTCTCGCAACAAGCGCGTGAGTTTCCGCGTATCGATATCGGCAATACCGAGAATGTTGTGCTGTTTGAGGTAATCAGAAAGGGATTGTTGATTGCGGAAGTTGCTGGCTAACAGGGGAAGATCACGAATAACGAGGCCTTGGGCATGAACTTGGCTAGATTCTTCGTCTTCGGAGTTGGTGCCGGTGTTGCCAATATGAGGATAGGTGAGTGTCACGATCTGACGGGAATAAGAGGGGTCGGTTAATATTTCTTGGTACCCCGTCATCGAGGTATTGAAAACCACTTCTCCCACCGCGGTGCCATCAGCGCCGATTGGGGTACCGTGGAACACTGTCCCATCTTCTAGGACTAAGAGCGCAGACTTGCTCAAGACAACCTCCAGTTATATAGAAATGCACTTTTTACGACTAACGTTGCATTCACGTATTCCATCTAAGATCAAAACTCACGTCAAGCTGAATTTTGACAAATTGCGCGCATTCTAGGGATGCACAGGGGGACTGTCAATCAAAGCGCGTGATTTTTCTTTATTTTATTCGTCACTCATAAAGAAACGGCCACCAAAGCGCTATAATAACAAGCCTTACCCGTGAATTACGAATAAAAAACGCGCAAAATACGCGATTAATGTGTTTCTCATCAACACCTTTTTACCCTTATCAGAAAAGGTAAATTAGCAAACGTTTACTCATGAAAAAAAAGTATGCATAAGGGCTATCTGTCACCATAATGACAACAAACACAAGATTAGTGGTAATAATGTCTGAACCAGGAAGGCAACCGAAAGAGGAAGAGGGAAAAGCAGAAAAAAACATCGCGCCGAGGCGCGATGAATAATTATTTAAGATTGAGGACGTCTTGCATCGTGTATAAACCGCGTTGATGCTGATTGAGCCAAACCGCAGCTCGTACGGCGCCTTTGGCAAAGGTGTTTCGATTAGACGCCTTGTGAGTAATTTCTACACGCTCGCCAATATCGGCAAACATCGCCGTATGCTCGCCAACAATGTCACCTGCTCGAAGCGTGGCAAAGCCAATTTCATCTTTGCTTCGCTCACCGGTGATCCCTTCACGCGCATAAACCGCCACATCGCTAAGTTTATTTCCCATCGCGCCGGCAATGGCTTCACCCATACCAAGTGCGGTACCAGATGGTGCATCGACTTTATGACGGTGGTGCGCTTCAACAATTTCAATGTCGCACTCCTCTCCCATCACTTGAGCTGCCTGCTCTAACAATTTGAAGACAAGATTGACACCAACACTGTAATTCGGGGCCATCACCATGGCTGTCGAAGCCGCCGCTTCTTCAATGGTTTGCTTTTGCGAGCCATCAAACCCTGTCGTACCTATGACCAACTGCTTGCCTTGTGCTTGGCATAACGTCAGGTTGGCCAGGGTCGCAGCAGGGGCGGTGAAATCAATGACCACATCGAAGGCGTCACTCACTTTCGCCAAATCGTCCACCACATTAACGCCTAACCGGCCAATGCCCGCGAGCTCTCCCGCATCAGTACCGACTAAGCTGGATTCCGGTCTTTCGCTCGCGGCTCCTAAAGTGGCACCTGGATACTGTGAAACCGCTTGGATAAGGTTGCGACCCATGCGCCCAGCCGCGCCTGCTATGGCAATACGTACCATGATTTTCCCCTTTGTCACTATGCCAGTTCACTGGCTCCTTCTTGGTAGCCAATCACTCTAGCGCGTTCCTTGGCACTTGTATATTGGCGAAAAAAAGGGAAGCCCGTGCTCCCCTCGCCGTCTTGAACATCACCCTAGGTGACTTCTCGAATTTGCAACTCTTTAGGCACTTCAAAAAACATGTTTTCTTCACGCCCAGCGAGATTATCAACATGGGTGGCACCCAACTGCTTGATTCGCTCGATAATTTGATCCACTAACTCTTCTGGTGCCGACGCACCGGCCGTGATCCCGACCGTCTGCTTGCCTTCAAACCAGGCCGGATCGATATCTTCCGCCGTATCGGTTAAATAACCTGGCGTACCGAGTTTTTCGGATAACTCGCGCAGACGGTTTGAGTTGGAGCTGTTTTTTGACCCAACCACCACCATCACATCACAGCTTTGCGCTAAATCGCGCACTGCGTCTTGGCGGTTCTGGGTGGCATAACAAATGTCGTCTTTACGTGGTCCTTGGATGTTAGGAAACACCTTACGCAAGGTATCAATCACATCCGCGGTTTCATCGACCGACAGGGTGGTTTGGCTCACATAGTGCAAGTTATCAGGATCGCTCACCTTCAAGGTATACACATCCTCTGGGGTTTCGACCAAATACATGCCGCCGGTTTCACTGGCGTATTGCCCCATGGTGCCTTCCACTTCAGGGTGGCCGGCATGGCCGATCAATACCACTTCCATATTCTTACGACTGGCACGCGCAACCTCCATATGCACTTTCGTCACCAGCGGGCACGTGGCATCAAATACGGTTAACTGACGCGACTTGGCCTCATTACGCACCGCTTGCGACACGCCGTGGGCGGAGAAAATCACAATATTGTCGTCGGGCACTTCGCTGATCTGCTCAACAAAAATCGCCCCACGCTGCTTTAAGCCTTCCACCACAAAGCGGTTATGCACCACTTCATGACGGACATAAATGGGGGGCTGATAGATTTCTAGCGCGCGCTCAACAATACTGATGGCACGGTCAACCCCTGCGCAAAAGCCACGGGGATTGGCAAGTAAGATCTTCATGTGTCCGCCTTTATTGCACACTTATAATTTCAACATCAAAAATGACGGTCTTCCCAGCCAGCGGGTGGTTAAAATCAACCGTGACGGAATCCCCAGTCACTGCCGTCACAATGCCCGGGATCTCCTGCCCTTGCGGCCCACTAAAGGCAATGATCGCCCCTTCTTCTGCGGGCGTTTCTCCACCAAAGTGACGGCGATCCATGTGATGGATATTATCCGGATTAGGCTGGCCGAATGCATCCTCTGGTGCCAAGGTGAAGCTGCTCGACTCCCCTTCTTTTAAACCAAGAAGGCAAGTTTCAAAGTTTTCCGTCAAGCTACCGTCGCCCATCACCAGCTTCGCCGGTTTACCCGCATTATGGGTGGTATCGGCAACCGAACCATCTTCCAGTTTGATGGTAAAGTGCATAATGACTTCGCTAGACGCTGTGATTGCTTTCATGATTCATCCTTTTAGACAGTCGCGGTTTTGCTGATAGATACGCATCATCCTTGTTTGGTCGATGACTGGCCTTGACGAAAACTATCTAGGATTATCAATGCAGCGCCCAAACATATCGCCGAATCGGCGAGATTAAACGCTGGCCAGTGCGAACTTCCGAGATAAAAATCAAGGAAGTCAATCACGTAGCCATGCACAAGACGATCAAACAAATTACCCAGTGCGCCACCAATGATCATTGCATAGGCAATATTGATCATGCGTTTGCTGGCCGGTGTTCCCCGCATCCAATACGCCAATAATCCGCTCACCCCCAGTGCAATCGCACTGAACAGCCAACGCTGCCAACCGCCGGCATCACTTAAAAAACTAAACGCCGCGCCGTGGTTGTGCACGTATGTAAGATTGAAAAAAGGCAGCACTTCAATCCGATTCGCAAACCCGTATTCCATGGTTTGCATCACCAGCCACTTGCTGCCGATATCGAGAGCAAAGACCAGCGGCGCTAGCCAAAGCCAGCGCCATCCTGATTGTGAGAGGGAAAGAGTCTGCATCACGCAAATTGGCGAGTTTCGCCTTCTCCTGCAATATTGGTCACGCAACGGCCACAGATCTCTTCATGACCCGCAATGGTGCCAACATCAGCGACATGGTGCCAACAGCGCTCACACTTAGCTGCGCTTGATGCCGCCACGTCCACAGCCAAGCCGTCGAGTTCAGTCTGTGTTGCGGAATCAGGGGCATCTCCCGCGATCACGGTTGCTTTCGAGGTCAACAGCACAAAGCGAAGTTCGTCGCCCATCAAGCGCAGCTTCTCGGCAAAGTCTGTCGGTGCATAAAGCGTGACTTCCGCTTCTAATGAACCGCCGATGACTTTTTCATTCCGGGCTTGCTCTAGGGTTTTGTT
This sequence comes from Salinivibrio sp. ML290, assembly GCF_001995695.1. NCBI lineage: Bacteria > Pseudomonadati > Pseudomonadota > Gammaproteobacteria > Vibrionales > Vibrionaceae > Salinivibrio > Salinivibrio sp. ML290. The sequence continues at coordinate 104,929 of NZ_MUEY01000005.1, forward strand.
CACTGCACCGCGAACATCGAGCAATTTCGCCCAGAACGCCTGATTCAGCACAGCCTGCTGTTCTAAGTCAAACAAGCCGTCATACCAGACTTCGGTGAAGACAAACTTGGTTCGCTCGCCGGGCATTTCATTCCAGATCTCATCCGCGGTAAATGACATAATCGGTGCCATCCAGCGTACCAGTGCTTCCACGATGTGGAACAGCGCCGTTTGACAGCTGCGGTGCGCATGGCTGCCTGCTTTGGCTGTGTACTGACGATCCTTGATGATATCGAGGTAGAACGAGCCCATTTCAATCGAGCAGAACTGCATCAAACGCTGAGTCACTTGGTGGAAGTTACAAGCATCATACGCGGCAGTGATCTCTTGCTGCGCTTCGAGGGCGCGGCTGACGGCCCAGCGATCGACCGCCACCAAATCGTCTGGAGCAACCAAGTCAGTTTTAGGGTCAAAACCGTGTAGGTTAGCCAGCAAGAAGCGCGAGGTATTACGGATACGACGATAGGCATCGGCACTGCGTTTTAGAATTTCATCCGACACACTGATCTCACCCGTATAATCGGTTGATGCCACCCACAAACGGAGAATATCGGCACCCAGCTTGTTCATCACATCTTGCGGCATGATGGTATTTCCCAGCGACTTCGACATCTTGCGGCCATTACCGTCGACGGTGAAGCCATGGGTGAGTACACGGCGGTATGGGGCTTTGTCTTTAATTGCCACCGACGTCATCAGTGATGACTGGAACCAGCCACGGTGTTGATCCGAGCCTTCCAAATACATATCGGCTTCTTGACCGTTAAACTCGTCACGCTGATTAACCACAGCAAAGTGCGTCGCGCCAGAGTCAAACCACACATCCAGGGTATCCAAGACTTTCTCGTACTGATCAGCGTCATCGCCCAACAGTTCGTTCAGATCTAAGTCCCACCACGCTTGAATACCGGCTTTCTCTACGCGCTGAGCCACCTGCTCAATCAGGTTGAGCGTATCCGGGTGTAGCTCTGAGGTTTCTTTATGAACGAACAGGGCAATAGGCACGCCCCAAGTGCGCTGGCGCGAAATACACCAGTCTGGACGCCCTTCCACCATTGACTCAATGCGGCTTTGTCCCCAGTCAGGGATCCATTCAACGTTCTTGATCTCTTGCAGCGCTTTGTCTCGCAGCCCCGCTTTGTCCATGGCAATGAACCATTGCGGCGTGGCACGGAAGATAATCGGTGTTTTGTGGCGCCAGCAATGCGGGTAGCTGTGCTCATACGCGTGATGATGCAATAAGGCACCGTGCGTTTTCAGCGCTTCAATCACGCTGTCGTTGGCTTTAAACACGTGTTGACCGGCAAACAGCGGCGTGTCGGGCAGATACACACCATTGCTGCCAACCGGATTAGCCACTTCAAGATCGTATTTTTGACCGACCACAAAGTCTTCTTGACCATGCCCTGGCGCCGTGTGAACCACACCGGTACCCGATTCAGTGGTAACGTGATCGCCTAGGATAACCGGCACATCAAAGTCATAAAAAGGATGCTGCACGCGTTGAAGCTCCAACGCTTCACCTTTACAGAAACCAAGGTTGTGATAGTGCTCAATACCCGCGCGATCCATCACATCTTTTGCCAGCTCTGCGGCAAGGATCAAGCGCTGTGGCTGGTCACCTTCCACTTGCACCAACACGTATTCCAAGTCCGCCGCAACGGCGACCGCACGGTTCGCTGGCAAAGTCCAAGGCGTCGTGGTCCAGATCACCGCGGATACTGGGCCTTCGCCTTGGTGATCGCCCGCTAGGGTAAATACGTTCAATAACGCCTGCTCATCAACTGCGCGGAAAGTGACGTCAATCGACGGTGATGTTTTATCTTGGTACTCAACTTCGGCTTCCGCGAGCGCCGAACCACAGTCTGTACACCAATGCACGGGCTTGAAGCCTTTGTGCAAATGACCATTGCCCGCAATTTTACCCAGCGCTCGGATAATATTGGCTTCGGTATTAAAGTCCATGGTCAGGTAAGGCTTATCCCACTCACCTAACACGCCAAGCCGTTTGAAGTCGGCCTTTTGACCTTCCACTTGCTTGGCCGCGTATTCACGACATTTTTCACGGAACTCGGCGGTGGAGATTTTCTGACCTGGCTTGCCAACTTTTTTCTCTACCATCAATTCGATAGGTAGACCATGGCAGTCCCAGCCAGGGACGTACGGTGCGTCATAGTCCGCCAGCGTTTTCGATTTAATAATAATGTCTTTGAGAATTTTATTAACAGAGTGACCAATGTGAATATTGCCGTTCGCGTACGGAGGACCGTCATGCAAAATAAATGTTTTTTTGCCTTTCTTCGCTTGACGGATTGCACCGTAAAGATCTTCATCGTACCAACGCTTGAGCATATCAGGCTCGCGCTTAGCAAGATTACCTCGCATCGGAAACGCGGTTTCCGGCAGGTTTAAGGTATCTTTGTAGTCACTCATTGATTATTGATTCCGTATGGAGGTTACACTCTAGACATTATTGGCATCAGCCAGCCACGCACGCGCGGCTGATGCATCTCGTTGAATTTGCATTTTTAACGCGTCTACTGACGCAAATTTGGTCTCGTCACGCAACTTATGTAACAAGCTTACTTCAAGCTGTTTGCCGTATAAGTCGAGCGTGTGATCAAAAAGGTGTACTTCGAGTTGCTGGTGCGTGCCGTTTACCGTAGGACGGTGCCCTACATTCGCCACCCCAGGCAACGATTGCCCATCGATGGCCACCGTTACCGCATAGACACCAGAAACAGGTGAAACGCGACGTTTAAGCAACACATTTGCAGTAGGGAAACCAATCGTCCGCCCTAGCTTGCGACCGTGGGCAACCCGGCCACAAATACTGTAAGGACGCCCTAGCATATCGGCCGCCACTTGCATCTTTCCGGCGGAAAGTGCATCACGAATGGCCGTGCTACTCACACGCCGGTCGCTCACACAAAAGCTCTCGGTACTGACAACCGCAAAGTCATGCTCTTGTCCGGCTTGTTTTAAGCGCGAAAAGTCGCCAGTTCGCTTAAGGCCAAAGCGAAAGTCGTCACCCACAACCAGAAACTTAACACCCAATTGATTGACCAACAAGCGGTCCACAAAGGCATCAGGGCTCATGGCGGCGAATGCCGGGGTAAAACTCACGCACAACAGCCTGTCGACGCCCAGTTTGGCAAGCTGGGTGTATTTGTCCCGCAATCGCGATAAACGGGCAGGCGCTTGCTCTCCGAGAAATAACTCGAGCGGTTGCGGCTCGAACAGCATGACGGTCGCAGGCAAGTCAAGGGCTCTGGCCTTCTCAACGACTTGACGCAAAACAGCCTGGTGGCCGAGGTGGACACCATCGAAATTCCCGATGGTCAGTACACAGCCTCGGTGTTGCGCCCGGATGTTGTGGATGCCTCGAATTAATTCCATCGCCTGCTGACTATTTGAACTATTAAAACTGGCGGATTATATACTAGTCAGCGCTGGCAATCAGCCCTGGATTGATAATCCGCGCGCTCTATCATCCACGATGACGAATATCACTCACCCGTACACCGAGCAACAGGGCGGTGACAAGATAAAGCGCGCCGCCTCCCACAATAAGGCTGGCTAACGTTAAGCTTCGAGATAACAAGGACATCGACACCCACTGAGACAACGCAGGCATCACCAGGTACAAACCGGCGATCATCACCCCCACAGCCAACACGAGTTTGCTAATAAATCCGACGGTTGCCCGCGATAATTGATAAATGCCTTGGCGGTGTAATCCTTGATAGAGCAGGCCGGCGTTAATCAACGCAGACAGTGCGGTGGCTATGGCCAGACCGACATAACTAAACAAGTAAGCAAAGATGGCGTTGAAAACCATGTTGCTCACCATCGCTATCACACCATACTTTACGGGCGTTTTGGTGTCTTGGCGGGCGTAGTAACCAGGCGCAAGGACCTTAATCACCATAAAATTGACCAAGCCACAGGCATAAGCCATCAACGATAAACTCGCCGCTTCTACGTCAGGGACGCCAAATTCACCACGCATAAAGAGCACCATCAACATCGGTTGGGCAAGCACGATCAAACCCGCCATCGCTGGGATCCCAAGGAGCAACACCATACGCACCCCCCAGTCCATGGTGGCGGAAAATTGCTGAGGCGATTGGTCCACATGCTTTTTCGATAGCGCCGGCAAGATCACGGTGGCAATGGCAATACCAAACAGACCGAGCGGAAATTCAAGCAAGCGATCAGAGTAATACAGCCAACTGATCGACCCTGTCATCAAGAAACTGGCAATAAAGGTGTCGAATAATAGGTTAATTTGGCTCACCGAGACCCCGAAAAGCGCGGGAATCATTAGCTGACGTATTTTCACTACCCCAGGATGCTGCCAGCCCCACTTAGGTTTTACCAGCATGCCTTCTTGAGAGAGGAAAGGCAGTTGAAATAAAAGCTGAACCGCGCCCCCAATAAAGACACCAATCGCCAAACCTATTTCTGGTTGGGCAAGATGCGGGGAGATCCCTATAGCCGCCGCGATAATGGCGATATTCAAAAAAACAGGGGTAAAGCTCGACACCGCAAATTTATTGAGGGTGTTAAGTATCGCCCCAGATAAAGCCACAAAGGTAATAAACCATAAGTAAGGGAAGGTAATTTTGAGCATCAAGCTGGCCAACTCAAACTTGGCACCGTCAGGCCGGCCCTCGAGCCAATCCACGAACCAACCTGTACCAAACAGCGCCGCTAGGACGGGCGAACCGACCACCCCGAGCAAGGTGACAAGAGTGACCAAGCCACCTAAGGTGCCCACCACATTGGCGACCAGTTCACGCGAGTGCGCGCGTGTGTCATCATCTTTATCTCGCGCTTGATATTCAGTTAATACGGGCACAAACGCTTGCGAGAAGGCGCCTTCTGCGAACAAACGACGCAAAAAGTTCGGAATTTTGTTGGCGAAAAAGAACACATCGGCGGCGGCGCCTGCCCCCATCAAGTTCGCGATCACCACATCACGGACCAGCCCTAAAACACGGGACACCAAAGTCATGGTGCTCACGATGAGCCCAGAGCGTAAAAGTCGCTTACTCACGGTTACCTCTTGAAAACACGTGCCCAATGCGCGTCACTGTCGCACCTTCATTGTTTCTTTCCGCTGTCACGTTATCGCTGACATCGATAAGAAATGGAAATATAGGTGACGTCGGGGCTGAAATGCTGATAGAATCAGCCGCCATATTAACTGTGATAACCCCGCAGCGCCAACACATCGTTGGAGCGGCGGATCTTTGCACAAATGAATTGACAATAGAGGTAAAAAGAGGCATAGTCCTCCGCCTTGAAATGTCACCGAACAAAAAGATTTGGGAGTTAGACCCTTGGCGAATATCAAATCTGCTAAGAAGCGTGCGATCCAGTCTGAGAAGCGTCGCCAGCACAACGCAAGCCGTCGCTCTATGATGCGCACTTATATGAAGAAAACTGCTTCAGCTATCGCTGCAGGCGACAAAGAAGCAGCAACTGCTGCTTTTGCACAAGTTCAGCCTATTCTTGATCGTTCAGCCACCAAAGGCCTGATCCACAAGAACAAAGCAGCTCGTTACAAAGCAGCATTCGCAGCACAAATTAAAGCGCTGTAATTTTGCTCTTTGCAAAGAGATAAAAAAAACCGGCTTCGGCCGGTTTTTTTATTGCTTAAGGGTTGGGTGAATCCACGGTTTCCTTACAATACAGATCATGTAATAACTGGATAACCGCCTCAACTTCATCACTTTTTAGCGAGTAATACACGGTTTGCGCTTCTTTACGCGTGGCCACTAGGCCATCTTTTCGAAGCCAAGCAAGGTGTTGAGACAGCGCCGACTGGCTTAAAGGCACTCGCTCCACCAGCTGCCCAACCGACAACTCTCCTTGCAGTAGATAACACAGAATGAACAGGCGTTTCTCGTTGGCCATGGCCTTGAGCAGGTTTACCGCCTTCGGCCCATTCTGCTGCATGCGGGCTAAATCCATTCAACTTCCATCACTCATTAATACTCATTGCCACGAGTCTAGCACGATCTTTATGCCAATCTGTAACTAAACAAATAAGCGGCTGTAATCTGCCTCACAAATCCGCTTGACCGCCGGATGCTGGATCATTCGCTCGGCGAATATCACATAGTACTCTTCTTTGACCGCACTCAACTCGACAATTTGTACGGCTTGCCCGAGGCGCGTCACTTCCTCGGCATAGGTGGTGGGCGCAATGAATAACGCCTGATGACTAATGCCAAATGCTTTCATCAGTGCAGAGTCATCAAACTCACCCAGTATGTTGGGCACGATGCCTTGTTGATCAAACCACTGTGTGAGTTTTCGTCCCATAGCGGTTGCTTTACTCGGCATCAATATTTTTTGCGTGGCAAGACGGATAGGTAGCGGCACATCGGGGGGCTCTGCGGGATTAGAGGAATACAAACTCATGCTACTCTCACCAAGCTTGACGCTAAATAACCCCGCCTGTTGCGTGGAATCGACTGGGCAGTCGGACAAGATCATATCCAATTTATGCTGAGAGAGCTGTTCGAGTAGCATCTCGTGCGTCGATTCAAAGCAACGTAGGTGGATGGCATTATCGTTCGGGATAGCATGAAGCAAGATTTGACTGATCAAACGCTTAGATAAGGCATCAGCCACCCCTACATCAAATAAGATGTTTTCTTGTTGGCTATAGTTAACAATATCCAGCATCTCATAACTCAAGCCAAACATACGGTCCGCATATTGAAAAACGAGCTGACCCAGTTCGGTGGGCTCAACATAACGGCCATTGCGTTTAGTAAGCTTGCCATTTAAGCGCTGTTCCAGCGCTCGGATTTGCCCTGTCACAGTTTGTGGTGTTAAACAAAGTTTGTCCGCCCCTTGGGTGATCGAACCTTGCTTGCAGACCATCCAGAAATAGTAGAGGTGGTTGTAGTTTAGGTGAGCCATGCTGATTGATAAAAAAACGCCAGACGAGCAGCTTACGCTGCCCCTCTGGCGCCTTCAAGTTTCATGCTCGTTTTAGTCTTTCACATCATCTTTATCGAGCGGCTTTCTCACCCGCTCTCCAGCACGATGCTCTAACGCACGCTCTGAAAAGCTCGACCCATTTTCGGCTTTATCTGTGTCGTTTAATGAGGCCGTCATCGCTTTTCCATCTGCCACGCCCGCTAAGTAGGCTTGGCACACGTCGCTGTTATCCTTTTCTCCGTGGCAGTACATCTCTTGGTTCGCCGCCATGGCAGAGCCAGAGACGGCAACCAGGCTAGTAATCAATGCTAGTGTCGCCTTCTTCATACTCGTCTCCTCGTTCATCAGCAAGCGCGCTGGCTGGGGGCAATGCAAAGTGCAAGACCGCATAACCAATCACCGCGGCCAAGGTTGATCCTATCAAGATCCCCAGACGAGAGAGTGTGACGAACTCGCCATTCACACCGACAAAGGCCAGTGACGAGATAAAAATAGACATGGTAAAACCAATACCACAAAGCACTGACACCGCGAAGATGTGGGTGAAATTCACACGTGCTGGTAATTTGGCAATGCCGAGTTTCACCGCTGCCCAGCTAAAGCTAAAGATACCCAAAGGCTTACCAATCAGCAGACCCAATGCAATACCTAACGGCAACATTTCGGTTAAGTTTGCCAAAGAGACGCCATCCAAAGACACCCCGGCATTCGCAAAGGCGAAGATAGGCAAGATCAAATACGACACATAAGGATGGAGGGCGTGCTCCATTTTTTTCAACGGTGATGGGTCATCCTCCGTTTTTCCTTTCAGTGGGATGGCAAAACCAAGCACGACACCGGCGAGGGTCGCGTGAACACCTGACTGTAAAACACTGAACCACAGCACCAAACCAACCACCACATACGCGGTGATACTGGTGACTTTGCGCATATTCATCGCCACCAAGACTAAGGTAGCAGCAAACGCACTGGCTAACGCAATCACTGATAGATCACTGCTGTAAAACAGCGCGATGATCACTATGACCCCAAGATCGTCAATAATCGCCAGTGCGAGCAAGAAGACCTTTAGCGCCAACGGTACACGATTACCCAGCAATGCCAAAACACCGAGGGCAAAGGCAATATCGGTCGCGGCCGGGATCGCCCACCCCGATACCGCGAGAGGGTCACCCCAGTTAAAGGCTAAATAGACCAATGCGGGGGCGAGCATCCCACCAATGGCGGCGACCGCCGGGAAGGTCGCTTTGTCTTTCGAGTTTAAGGCACCTTGCACCAACTCACGCTTCACTTCCAAACCAATCAGCAGGAAAAAAATCACCATCAAGCCATCGTTGATCCAATGACCAACCGATAAACCGGCTATATAGGTATGAAGGGTGCTGTCATATAAAGGCTGTAGATCCGAGTTCGCTACGAACATCGCCAATACCGCCGCAATAATCAGCACAATACCTCCTGCGGATTCCATTTTCAGAAACTGACGAATGACATCAGTCATTTAAGCACTCCATACAAAAAAAGTGGATTTCCGTAGTCTAGTCAGCCAGACCACTTTTAGAAAAATCGTTTGTTCTGATAGTAAACATCGGAAAAACCGATATCAAAACTAACTTACCATTGATTTATTCGCAGTCTAATCTTTTTTATCCTTGCTAACCGCCCTGTGTTTAGCATAGTGTCAACGTGCGCCTCCCTGTTACATTTTTTCCACGGATTTTTTTACGGCACCGAACGGGCACAAATAATACTTAAAATCAGCAAGCTAACTGGCGCGAATTCCACTGATAACCTCGTCCAGATCGGATTTTCAAACCACTGCAGTATTTGTGTCATATTTCTGAAATATTACCTTCTTACTATCGCCGCAGATTTTTGCTTTGACACTAAACTGACATCGAACTGTCACGGAGATATCTTATGACTCCCCATGCTACAGCGGTAGAGGCAACCCAGAGCTCCTCAAATTGGTTCCGTTGGACCAAGCTTGCCGTCATGCTTTACCTCCTACTGGTGGCCGTTGCCATGGTAGGAAGCGGCTTTAAATGGGCCGTCGGCGACGAAGCAAAGACGCTCTTCGCGTTCGCTTCTCATCCCGTAGCTGGCTTAATGATTGGTATTGTTGCTACCGCATTGATCCAATCGTCAAGCACAGTCACCTCTATTATAGTTGGCTTAGTCGCAGGTGGCCTCCCGGTTGAAGCCGCGATTCCAATGGTCATGGGCGCAAACGTAGGCACCTCGGTCACTAACACGATCGTGAGCCTTGGGCATGCCCGCTGTAAAGTGGAGTTTAGTCGCGCATTTAGTTGCGCCACCGTCCATGATTTCTTCAACCTTTTTGCCGTTGCTATCTTCCTGCCATTAGAGATGGCGTTCGGTTTGCTGAACAAGATTTCCGAGTGGTTGGTTTCACCGCTGACGCAAGCCAGTGACATGAGCATTAAAGGTTTGAACTTTGTTAAGCCGCTGACAAAACCCGTGGTTAACGCGGTGCAATCACCGCTTGAAGCCGCTCTGCCTGGTAACATTGGTGGCGCTATCATGATTGTCATGGGGATTGCTGCCATCGTGATTGCGATTACCATCATGGGCAAAGTGATGAAAAAACTGATGGTCGGTCGTGCCAAAGACATGCTGAAGAACGCGATTGGTCGTGGTCCACTGCACGGTATTTTCTCAGGCTCTGTGGTCACTGTTTTGGTGCAGTCTTCATCGACAACCACCAGCTTAATGGTGCCGCTAGTCGGCTCAGGGGTGCTAAAAGTCCGTGACATCTACCCCTTCACCTTAGGCGCCAACATTGGGACTTGTATTACCGCCCTACTCGCCGCCACGGCGGTTACCGGTGAATTCGCGGTCTTTGCCCTACAAATCGCGTTGGTGCACTTAAGCTTCAACATCTTGGCGACGACGCTGATTTTCGGTATTCCGTTCTTGCGTGAATTGCCGCTCAAAGGGGCCGACTGGTTAGGCCAATTGGCAGCCAAATCAAAAGCGGCGGTACTGGCGTACATCGGCCTCGTCTTTGTGATTGTTCCAGGAAGCATTGTGCTGTTGTCACAGTGATGGGTTGACCTCCCGCCCAAGCGCAAAAAACCACCGCCCGTGCGGTGGTTTTTTTATTGGAGACACCAAAGTAAGTCAGATAAAGATGTCGCGATATGACACGTGAATCCGATAAGACGTCACTAAATGGCTATCGGTGCTTTAATCGTTGGGTGCGGCTCGTACCCTTCAATCTCAAAATCATCAATTTGATAATCGAAAATAGACGCCGGTTTACGTTTGATCACCAAGCGAGGTAGTGCACGCGGTTCACGTTTTAGTTGCTCGTAAACAATCTCGTCGGTTAAATGATTATGATAAAGGTGCACGTCTCCAAAGGTATGGACAAAATCGCCCACCGCTAAATCGCATTGTTGCGCAATCATATGAGTGAAAAGCGCATAGCTGGCAATGTTAAACGGCACACCCAAGAAGTAATCGGCGCTGCGCTGATAAAGCTGGCATGAAAGCTTGCCATCAGCCACGTAGAACTGGAACAAGCAATGGCAAGGCGCCAAGGCCATCTTGCCTTGTTCGGCGTTCTCGGTTGGGCTTATCGACTCATCAGGCAAATCAGCAGGGTTCCAAGCGGTAATGATATGACGACGTGAATTAGGTTTCGTTTTAATTTGCGCGATCAGTTGTTCGATTTGATCCACGGTCGAGCCATCAGGACACGCCCAAGAGCGCCACTGCGCGCCATAAACGGGGCCAAGATCGCCGGTTTCAGTCGCCCACTCATCCCAGATACGCACCTTATTTTCTTGTAAATAGTGAACGTTCGTATCGCCGTTAAGGAACCACAAAAGCTCATGGATAATGGCACGCGTGTAGAGTTTTTTGGTGGTGAGTAGCGGAAAGCCAGCGGCAAGGTCAAACCGCAGTTGCCGACCAAACACTGACCGTGTTCCCACGCCCGTGCGATCGCCTCTATCCGTCCCATTATCGAGAATATCCTGCATCAAAGCCTGATACTGCTTCATAGTGTTTCCTATCATTGGCCAAACGAACAAAAGGCACCGCATAGGGTGCCTTGGTGTGATAAACAGTATATCTGATTACGCGCCATTAATCATGGTGCAGGCGTGCGCTTGTAAGCCCATCCGATCATCACTGCCCCCGCAATAATCATGGGTAATGACAACAGTTGTCCCATACTGAAAATGCCGGCAAACAAGCCTAGGTGCGCATCTGGCTCACGGAAATACTCCACAATAAAGCGGAACGTCCCGTAGCCAGCCAAGAAAAGCCCTGATACTGCGCCCATCGGTCGCGGCTTTTTGATGTAGAGGTTGAGGATCACAAACAGGGCGACACCTTCTAGCGCAAACTCATAGAGCTGTGAGGGGTGCCGCGGCCAAGGGCCACCACTTGGGAATACCATCGCCCACGGGACATCGGTCACCCGTCCCCAAAGTTCACCATTGATAAAATTCCCTAGACGACCAGCGCCCAGTCCAAACGGTACCAGCGGCGCGATAAAGTCAGCAACGGTAAAAAAGTGACGCTGAGTTTTACGCGCGTACCACGCCATGGCGGTGATCACACCCAGCAAGCCCCCGTGGAAGGACATGCCACCGGTCCACACTTTGAATAAAAACAGCGGATCGGCAATAAAGGCATCAAATTGATAAAATAGGACATAGCCAATACGTCCCCCGAGCACGACGCCCAAAAAGCCAGCAAAAAGGAGATCGCTGACTTCTTCTTTGCTCCAACCGCTATTCGGTTTGGCCGCACGATGATTCGCAAGCCACAAGGCGAACACAAAGCCAAGTAAATACATTAAACCGTACCAACGCACGGCTACCGGACCAAGTTCAAATAAGATGGGGTCGATTGACGGAAAGGTAATGTAGCCTTCGGCCATGAATGGGATCCTTTATTTCAACAACATGCTGGCGCCGACAATAACAAGAAAGACGGCAAAAATACGTTTTATTTGCGCAGTGGGTAGTCTCACCGCCAGTCGAGCACCGACCCGTGTCATCAATACCGACGTTGACACGACGCCGAGCAACGCAGGCAAATACAAATATCCGACACTGAGCGCGGGCAAGGGTTCCGTTTGACGCCAGCCCAACCACATAAAACTCATCATGCCACCCAGCGCCAACACCGCGCCCCCCGCCGAGGCACTGCCAATGGCTTGGTGCATACTCACTCCGCGCCAATGCAGGTATGGGACGGTAAACGAGCCGCCCCCGATCCCCGCCAAGCTAGAAAGTGTTCCGATCAGCGTGCCCGCAAAGGACAGTCGCAGCCAATGCGGTAAAGGACGCGCGCGATAGGGATGCCGATTGAGCAACATTTGTAGCGCCATAGCGAGCACTATCACGCCAAACAGGCGGGGCAACCAATCGTGTGGCAGCCGATCCGCAAGCCCTGCCCCCAAGATGCCGCCCAGCATCATGCCAGGGACGAGCGCTTTAACCGCCTCAAGGTGAACATTCCCCAGACGAAAATGGCGCCAAGCAGAGGCACTCGACGTCAGTACAATGGTCGCGAGCGAGGTAGCGAGCGCAATGGGCATCACCACAGTGGGCGCAATACCGAACACGGGGAGGAGAAAGGTCAGCGCAGGCACGACGACCAACCCGCCACCAATTCCCAGAAGGCCAGACAACGTCCCCACGCAGGCACCCAGCAGCATACACACTACAAAAAGTAGGGCCGTTAAGCTGGTTATCATCGCAGCTGTCCGACTTTGACCAACGCCTCTAACCCTTGCGCGGCCAGAAAGGCTTCAGTGGCAGCGCGGATCTCGTCTGGCTGATCCAGAGTTAGCATCTGCTTGGCCTGCGTGACTAAATGCGCGTGCGGTAAACGGCTTAGCAAATACTTAATCTTGGCGACGTTGCGGGTATTCATACTGAGCTGGTGATACCCCAACCCCACCAGCAAAGACGCCCCCACCGGATCGCCGGCTAGCTCTCCACACACACTAACCGGAAGCTGATGACGGGTCCCCACAGCGGCAATCGACGCTAATGCGTGTAATACCGAGGGGTGCAGCGCATCAAAAATATCAGCCACGCGCGCATTGTTGCGATCGACCGCTAATAGATATTGAGTGAGATCATTGGTGCCGACCGAAAGAAAATCGACATCGCGCGCAATGTTATCGAGCTGATAAAGAATAGAGGGAACTTCAACCATGATCCCCAATAAAGGGATATTGATACTTTGTCCAGCTTGGTGTGCCTCTTGGCTGACCTCTTGATAAGCACGGCTAATCAACGCCTTGGCTTCCAATAACTCGTTACGCCCAGAGATCATCGGCAGCAATAGCTTAAGGTTGTTAAAACCAATACTGGCACGCAACATGGCGCGAACTTGAATCAAGAAGATATCCGGGTGGTCGAGGGTAAAACGGATCCCGCGCCAGCCTAAAAACGGGTTGTCCTCTTCAACACTTAAATACGGTAATGGTTTATCGCCGCCAATATCTAAGGTGCGCATCACCACAGGTTTATCAGGGTAACTGGCAAGAATCGCACGGTATTGTTTGACCTGCTCGTCTTCAGACGGAAAACGGCGCTGCATCAGAAACGGCACTTCCGTACGAAAGAGCCCAACACCGTCAACGCCTTGATTGATTGCAATCTGGCTATCGGCGCTTAAGCCGGCGTTTAAGTGAACTTCAATACGCGTGCCATCCTGAGTATGTCCTGGTGCCGCAAGTGCCGTCTCAAACGTAGACTGTAGGCTCGCTTCCTCTTGCACGAGGTGCTGGTATTCATTGATCAATGCCTCAGCGGGCTCGATCATCAACACCCCTTTGTGGCCATCGAGGATCACGGTTTTTTGATGAAGCTTAGCGGGCGAAAAGCTGACGCCCATCACCGCCGGGATCCCCAACGCACGCGCCAAGATCGCGGCGTGTGAGTTCGCCGCCCCTTCTTCCGCCACCACACCAGTGAGCAACGCGCGAGGAATGGACGCTAACATGCCCGCCGTTAGCTCTCGCGCCAACAGCACAATGGGCGTCGAAACCGGTGGTGGACTCCCCGCAGGCGCAATTAAAAAGTAAAGCAGCCGCTGTCCTAACTCTTTCACATCGCCCGCTCGGGCTTTTAGGTAAGGATCATCCATCGCGGCAAAACGGGCAGAAAAGGCTTCAACCGTTTGTCTCACCGCCCAAGTGGCGGCATCCCCTTGTTGGACCCGTACTGTCATGTCTTCACGCAGCATAGGATCGTTAAGCAGATGAACAAACAAATCAAAAATCGCCAGCGCGTCTTTTTGCAGCTCTTTATCAAAGCGTTTACGCAGACGGCGAAACTCGGTACTGGCATCGTCAATCGCCGCGTCCAGTCTGTCGAGTTCACCTTGTGTATCTAGGTGGCAAGCAGGCGCCACCTCTTCAAGCCGCGGTTGAGAGTCATCACACCATGCTTGTGCGATCCCAATGCCCGGCGACGCAGGCATTCCCTCTAGCAACACGGGAGACGGCGCTCCCTGCCAGCCACCTTGGGCATCGGCATGCGCAAACACCACGGCCAACTGCGCGGCTAAGGTCACGAGAAAGGACTCTTCGCTCTCATCAAACTGGCGGGGTTGATGTTGTTGCACCACCAGCACACCCAACACCTTTTTGCGATAAATGATGGGCGTGCCAAGAAAGGATTGAAAGGCATCTTCGCCGGTGGAGGGGAAGGGTTTGAACGCGGGATGCTTGCGCGCGTACGCCAAATTTAAAGGCTCAGCACGCTGACCCACCACACCGACCAAGCCCTCGCCAAATGCCATCGACACTTGTGCACAAGGGTCGAGGCCTTGTGTTGCCATAAGCTCAAACTGTTGGTGTTCGGCATTGGCAAGATAAACGGAGCAGCACTCGGTACGCATCGCCACGCAAGTTTGTTGCACCAAGGTGTGTAACGCCTGCTCAAGATCTGAAGACGCCGCCACACTTTGCACAATATTCCTTAACTGCGTGAGCACCCAATCTCTCCTTACATTTATCCTCGCTTGTGTCGACGCCGAGGTTTGCGTTCTTTAAACGGCATCGCAAGTGGCGCGAATTCTTTCATCGCACGCCGATACACTTCCCGCTTAAATGCCACCACTTGCCGCACTGGATACCAATAGCTCACCCAGCGCCAGCCATCAAACTCTGGTGTCCCCCCGCGCGAGACATTAACGCGTGACTCGTCACATTCAAGTTTGAGCAAAAACCACTTTTGCTTTTGCCCGATACACACGGGCTTGGAATCCCAGCGCACAAGGCGTTTGGGTAACTTGTAGCGTAGCCAATGTCGACTAGTCCCCAAGATGCGTACATCTTTTTTAGTCAGCCCCACTTCTTCATACAATTCCCGGTACATCGCTTGTTCAGGGCTTTCCCCCTCATCGATGCCACCTTGTGGAAACTGCCATGAATGCTGACCATATCGACGAGCCCAGAGAACTTGACCGTGGCCGTTACAAATTACTATCCCCACGTTGGGACGATAGCCATCGCCATCAATCACTGGACGACCTCAATGATAAATCTCTACTGAACCTGATTTTTTCACAAAAAGCGGTGAAGGGTAAACAAACATTGTGGATTGAGCGTTGTTTTTGCGCACTCGTCGTCATCTGAGGATAACTCAGCCCCTAACAGGAAGTTATAAACATAGCAATGAGAGTTTGCGCACATTTATTCACGCTTTCTGTGGATAGATTTGTGAAGAAGCCTAGAAAAAGTTCACTTCTCGAACGATTAAGGATCGCGTCATAGAATTAAAAGCGAACCAAAAAACAATAAATGTATTAATAATCAGTTAATTAAAACCACCCCACAACAAAAGGATCTTTTTTAAGATCGAGCGATCGTCAAATACACACAGATCGCTTAAAGATCCACCAATCAGAAAATTATCCACACCAATAGCGCAAAAAAACGGCAAGTTCGCGATTTTTCACATTTTAACCCTCCTTTACGTACTGTATATTTGATCATGATAGTCAGGAATCCTATCAATCATCCTTCATCTGTGGATAACTACAAGCGTACGGATAGGATCATCAAGGGTAGGATCGACTTGCAGCCAATACAGCAGTTCTTGATAATGCACGCTCTCAACGTAACGAGCAGGATCCCAGCACAGTGATACAGCCCCCCGCATCCGAGCAGGTATTGATGGAGCGTGCGCTCGCCCTCGCCGGTCTGACCCTTGGCGAAGTCAGCGAGACACTGTCGATCCCTTGTCCAGCCTCACTCACGCGAGAGAAAGGTTGGATTGGCATGCTACTCGAGGCCTGTTTGGGCGCCAACGCCGGCAGCAAACCCGAACAAGACTTTGCGCATTTAGGCATTGAGCTAAAAACAATTCCG
Organism: Salinivibrio sp. ML290; assembly: GCF_001995695.1. Lineage (NCBI taxonomy): Bacteria > Pseudomonadati > Pseudomonadota > Gammaproteobacteria > Vibrionales > Vibrionaceae > Salinivibrio > Salinivibrio sp. ML290. The sequence goes on from NZ_MUEY01000005.1 coordinate 121,304, forward strand.
GTCAACGGCGATGGTAAGCCGCTGGAAACCACCTTTGTGTGCGTTGCGCCGCTCACTGGGATCGCGGGGGTGCGCTGGGAAAATAGCCATGTGCGGCAAAAACTGTCACGCGTCTTGTGGATCCCCGTTGAAGGCGAACGCGATATACCGGTATCACAGCGCCGCATTGGCACGCCATTATTATGGTCCCCTAGCCAAGAGGAGGAAGCGCGACTGCGCGCCGATTGGGAGGAGTTAATGGATTGGGTAGCACTCGGTCGCGTGACGGAAATCACAGCCCGCCAAGGTGAGTCTCTCCAACTACGACCCAAAGCAGCCAACGGCAAGGCCTTGACCGACGCTTTCGGCCCCGATGGTGAGCCGATCCGTACCTTGCCGCGCGGCTTTTATTTACGCACGCAATTCACCCATCAAATCTTGCGTCGTTACTTTGTGGATCCGAAGTAAGTGTCAATCCGCATGCATGACATCCCGCGCGTTTAGGTAAAACATCAAAAACGAATTGGCATATCTTCTCGACAGCTTGGCTCGCCCCCGGTGGCAAACTCATCGTAAGGGTCCATCAAGCGTAATACGCCCTCTTCAATTCCTAGGGCTTTAAGTTTCTCCCCGACTTGCCCGACATGATCAAACTGCATCACTTCACCGGTTTGGTCTGAGCGTAAAGGCTCTAATTCATGCTTCACTTCTACTTCGACCGAGTATTTTGCGCCGCCTGCGTGTGCCATCACATAACATTGTGGACATGAGCGAGGATCCGCGCGCATCCAGGCTTTAAGCTGTGAATAGTTCATCTGACTTTCCTCTAGATTACACTTTTTCGTGTCCATCATGCCTAGCAATAACACCGCGCTCAGACCGATACCATCGGACAGTCCATTTAGTAATGGTCAATATTTAACCAGCTGTCAAGCCGCAGCTAAACCGCTTTCGATCATTTTTAAAATTCTCTACTATGGACTGCCATAGGTCGATTGCAGACAAGGAGAAAGGATGCAATACCACCGTTTGCCCCATTCCTCGCTAGAGGTGAGTAAAGTGTGCTTAGGCACCATGACATTTGGTGAGCAAAATAGTGAAGCTGACGCCCATGCGCAGCTCGATCTTGCCTTTGAGCGGGGCGTGAATTTCATTGATACCGCTGAAATGTATCCCGTTCCCCCCAGCCAATCCACACAAGGTTTAACCGAACAGTACATCGGCAGCTGGTTAGAAAAGTCCGGGAAGCGCGATCGCGTTATCCTCGCCACCAAGGTAGCCGGACCACGCAATGTACCCTATATCCGTGACAATATGTCGCTTAACCGACGCCATATTCATCAAGCCGTTGAGGATAGCCTGACACGACTAAAAACCGACTATATCGATTTGTATCAAGTGCACTGGCCACAGCGGCATAATAATTGTTTTGGTAAGCTCAATTATCCGTATCAAGATGAACACTCTGGGGTCACCATCCTCGACACGCTGGATGCGCTGCATGAGCTTGTCCAAGCAGGAAAAATTCGTTATATCGGTGTCTCAAACGAAACGCCTTGGGGCGTGATGCGCTATTTGCATCTGGCAGAGAAGCACGGCCTAACGCGTATCGTCTCTATTCAGAATCCTTATAATTTGCTTAACCGCACCTTTGAAGTCGGCCTGTCGGAAATCAGTCATCATGAAGGGGTCGAGTTGCTTGCGTACTCGCCGCTCGCGTTTGGCGCGTTGAGCGGAAAATATTTGCAAGGCGCACGCCCGAAAGGGGCCCGTTGTACACTGCACCAACGCTTCGCGCGCTACTTTACCGAGTCAGGGCAAAAGGCCACGCAAGAATACGTCGATCTTGCCCAACGCCATGGCCTCGATCCTGCACAAATGGCACTCGCGTTTGTGAATAGTCGTCCTTTTGTCGCGTCTAACATCATCGGTGCCACGACGCTAAAACAGCTCGAGAGTAATCTCGATAGCTTGGATCTGACGCTGAGTGACGATGTGCTTGCCGGTATTGATGAGATTGCTAACCGCTATCCCAACCCCTGCCCTTAGATCGCAAACGGCAGCCAAGTTGGCTGCCGCGCAGTGTTTTATTCGAGGATGGGGCGGCGTATCAACCGATACGCCGCTTCCTGGGGCCCATTATAACCACCGCCATCGTCGTCGCCATGTCACAAGATAACGTTTGGCCGCAAATTGTGTGCTAACGGGCAAAGCATCTTGTTTGTCAGGCGCAATACCAATATCACGTTGTAGGTGACGATTTARCGCCACATCTGTGTAGCGGTAACGGTGTGTGCTCGCGCGACGCTGACGAATCATATCCAAACGCACCAGCGCTTGGGCTAAGGGTAATAAAGATAGTTGAGTCATGATGGCTCTCCTTTTCGGTTACAGGAGGCCACAGGCATAAAGCGAAGTGGRACTGCAAACTGGCCGCGTTATACCTGCGACCAGTTACAGTTGGACGCAGAGTCAGATGCGTGAGCGGGTATCCTGAGCCAAGTGGTTGGCACAGTGACGCGCAGAGGCAACGATGACATCGAGTTTTTTCATCGGAAAATAAGTCATGGCATTAACCTCCTTGAGCATGTGAATCTGCGTGAATGGAGCTAATAGTATTCAATAACTTATAATTAATATCAATAAGTTATATAAATATTGTTCAAATAAAGCGCAACACTCTGTCTAGCAATAAAGACATGGGGGATTGTGCTAACCAGTCCGCTAATCATCGATAAAACTCAATCAGTTGTGCTATCGACGTGATATTAGATGCCTTTATGACCGGTACTGATGCGCTATTATCGAGGCGTCACAAGAGGAAGGGGAATGGCGCGAGCGACCCTACGTTTAGCCGCCCGCTAATCATGCTATGTGTCTAATCATGCTATGTGTGTTGATGATTGCTTATCAATGACGCCTCGAGTGCTGAACAATCAGCAAAGTCTTTAAGCCCGTGTCAGTTGCGTCATTTCTTCGCGGACTTGTGGTACGGTTAAGCCGACAATAATTTGAAAACTATCACCATTACGTACCACGTTTACTGCACCATGTTCTTGAAAATATTGCGTTTCCGCTACTTTTTCAGGCTCATGTACCTTGATACGTAACCGCGTGGCACAATTGGTGAGCAGGGCTATGTTGTCTTTACCACCTAACCCTTCAATAAACGCGCTCGCTTGTCCGCCGTCAATCACACCGCTCGATGAATCACTCTGTTGCGCGCCCTTATAGTCGGCTTTGGTATAAAGCTTCGCCTCTGCGCTGCCTCGACCAGGGGTGGGAATATCAAACTTCAAAATCAACGCGCGGAATACCACAAAGTAGATGGCGGTAAAACTCAGACCGATAAGTACTTGTGCAATATATGTGGTGCCATGCAAGCTGCCTAGTGGTAGCCAATTTTGAAAAATAAAGTCGATAAGTCCGGTTTGAAAGTTGCCTGAGACACCAAACCAATAGGCAATGGTTGCCATGGTAGCCGCCAGTACCGCGTGGAGTGCAAACAATGCCGGCGCGATGAACAGGAAGGTAAACTCAATCGGCTCAGTGATCCCCGTAAGAATGGCCGTCAATGCCGCACCGAGTACTAAACCGAGCACCATTTTCTTGTTTTCTGGTTTCGCGGTTGCGTAAAGGGCCATGGCAATCCCCGTACAGCCAAAGACTTTCCCCATCCCAGTCAACATCAAGCCACCTTGTGGAAACTGCTCAGTTAAAGGCGCAGGGTTGCTAGCAAAGTTTTGGATATTTTGAATCCAATGCGCCACCGTGCCGCCATCCACCGCGACGGGTCCATAGAATACGGGACCGTAGACAAAGTGATGCAAACCCGTTGGGATCATAATTCGCTCAAGGAAAGTGAACATCCATACCCCGAACGATCCCGCACCGACTAAAAAGGTTTGTAAATTATTAATGCCGTGCTGAATACTCGGCCAAGTAAAACAGGTGATGATCGCCATGAGTACCATGATGGGGAAACTCACAATAACCACCAAAGGTGTGCCACCAAATACCGCCGCCCAGTTTGGCAGTTTTTTGTCGAAGAAACGGTTGTGAACCCAAACGGAGAGGCTAGCAATTACGATGGCGCCCAATAGGTTAGTATCCAAAGTAAGTATACCGCCCACATCAGTAAGCCCACGCTCACCCTCCACATAGTTCACCCCAAGCTCAGGTCCCCAAAACTGTAAAATGCCACCAATCACATAATTAAAGGTGATGTATGACACCAGTGTGGCAAGCACTGCGCGCCCGGATGCAGATTTTGCTAGTGCTATCGGTAACCCGACCGCAAACACTAACGCCATATTTTTAAACACCGCCAACGAGGCTTGGAGTAGGATCGTTGACACTTTTACCCATGCACTTCCTTCCACTGCCCAAGGAAAGAGATCTTGGTTAAGCAGCATCACCGATAAGCCTAATAACATACCGGCCGCAGGAAAGAGGAGCACAGGGACAAACATTGCTGCGCCAAAGCGCTGGATCATATCTTTCATGATGATCGCTCCCATATGTTGGCCCCAGATAGTGTCTGGGGCATAGTATTATTGTTGAAATTGAGGTAGATAGTCCGCATTAACGCGTAAAAGCTCCTCGACGATTTGTTGCGCTTTTGGCACATCCACGACGGTGCGATTAAGCGTGAGCGCGTTGACCAGTGTTTGTCGATCCCCGCTAAACCACGCATCCACGACCAGCTTTTCGTAGCCGAGTTGGCCTTCTATCAGTGCTTTTTGGAACGTAGGGATGGTGCCAACGGCAAAACGTTTCGGGCCGTCATTGGTTAACGCTGCCGGAACTTCAACCATGGCATCATTCTGAATATTTGGAATCGCGCCGTCGTTTGGCACGATAACCAGATACGTCTCGCCACGGTTATATGCCAAAGAGGCCGCCACACGAACCATATAGCGCCCATGAATGTCTGCGTGTAGGTGCTCATTAGCGGTAGTGCCCGCGGCAATGATGCGCTCATTCAGGCTAAACACCCGCTTTTCTCGCCCATTGATCACTTGGCGCGCACGCGTATTAGCAATATCTTCTTTTTCCACCATTTTTTCTGGATATAAGTAGTATTGCAGGTAAGTATTGGGTAAATACTGCGGATTGTCTTTTAGCATGGTTTGCATATTCTTGAACGTTGCTTGCCATGAAGGGTCATCAGCAATTTCTGGATCAACGGCACTGATCCCCTCTTCCAAAATGATGCGTTTAATCTCATCGGTCAGGTCGACACCTTCTCGGTTTCGTACCTTGGTAAACCATCCAAAGTGATTCAGCCCAAAGTATTCCGGCACCAAGTCCCAGATTTCGCAGCCGAGTAATTGCGCATAACTCACCATAATGGCAGCGGGCATGTCGCAGATGTTTAGAATGCGGTTGTCATGAGGAAACTCTCGCTGTAAGGCTTCAGCGACAATGGCTGCGGGATTGGTATAGTTTAAAATCCAAGCATCCGGAGCAAAGTGACGGATGTCATTCACGAGAGTGATCATGTCTCCTATCGAGCGTAGTCCATACGCCATGCCCCCCGCGCCACAGGTTTCTTGACCGACACAGCCATAAGAGAGTGGAATCTGCTCATCACGCTCACGCATCGGTAACCCACCCGTGCGGATCTGAATAAAGAAGAAATCGGCATCTGAAAATGCGGTTTCTTTATCAGTGGTATAAACGAACTCCTCGACCTCGGGATAAGCTTCGCGCAGTAAGATTTCTGTTGCTTTGGCGTTTGAAGCTTGTCTTTGTTCATCAATGTCATAGAAGGTGATTTTGCTTAGCGGAAATGCTTCTTTTTCAGCAATCAAGCTATTGATCATCCCCAATGTATAGGTGCTTCCACCCCCGACGATAGTGAGCTTTTGTGGTTTCATCATCGTGCCTCCTCTTAATATGTATCTTTAATGTATTACATAAATAATACTTTAAGAATACACAAAAGGGCGTTTATTGATCGAAGGCACAATGAAAATCTATTTATGTACTTCAAATGTATTATCGATCACAGTTTGTTATGATGGGGAATGCAGCTAAAAGGAGCCGACATGTTGAAACCTCGCTACATGCAAATAGCCGATTTACTCACTGAGCAGATTAAAGATGGCACCCTGACACCAGGCGCGATGATGCCGACTGAGGCCACGCTACAGGCTACCTATGACGTCAGCCGCGTCACGATACGTAAGGCGATGAAGGTGTTGGTTGATAATGATCTCCTCTACCGTGTCCGAGGTAGCGGCAGTTATGTAAAAGCACCTAAAGCACAGCACAACGCCTTTCAACTGATGGGCTTTATCGAAGAAGTCTCAGCGCAAGGCAAAACACCCAGCTCAAAAGTGATCGCATTTGAAACGTCACCTTGCAGCCACACCATTGCCAGCAAGTTAAACGTGGAGGAAGGGACGTTGATTTATGAAATACAACGTCTTCGTTTGATTGATGGCGAGCCAGAAATCCTTGAGTGCACGTACCTGCCAGTGGCCATGTTTACCGATCTCAGTATCGAAGTGATGCAAACATCAAAGTACGACTATATCGAGCGACATAAGGGGATGCAGATCGCGAAAAGTCGCCAATGTGTCTGGCCAGATAGCACGTCAACCTCACTCGCCGCCCTCCTCAACACCCGTGAAAATTCACCCATATTGCGGGTCGAATCAGTCAGCGAGCTTGTCGACGGGACACCGTTTGAATATACAGTGAACTACTTTCGCTTATACCAGTACAGCTTTGAATTCATCGCTCACCGCCAAACACCACCATGATCCATTTCCTCGAGACGTCTCGGTTGCGTTGTTGAGTATGAGGTGTAGTCTGACCGGGTTACCTTACTTCGACGGAATATCTGATGAGAACAAAAGCAGATAGATGGCGCCATGCTATCGGTTTTGAATTAACGGGCTTGATCTTAGTGGTGTTAGGGCTCAATTGGATCCTTGGCGCAGGCATCGGTCATCTTGGGATCATGGGGGCGATTTTTTCTGTGCTTGCCACCCTTTGGAATTATGTCTACAACATTGGCTTTGATAAAGCGATGCTGGCTTGGCGGGGCTCAGTGATCAAAACCTTACCGCTGCGTCTGCTGCATGCGGTGATCTTTGAAGCCGGTCTGCTGGTCGCAACCATCCCCTTTATCATGTGGTGGCTGTCGATGAGCTTTTGGCAAGCACTCAGTATGGATATTGGGCTCGTGGTATTTTATCTGGTATATGCGTTTGTTTATAACTGGCTGTACGACTATCTGTTTCCGATCCCAAATACGCAATCCCAGCAGGGCTGAGTCTGCCAGCCCTGAGCGTCACTCGTACAAAGATTTACTGACGGAAGGTACGCGGCGAGGGGATCAAGTTGTGTTTGTTCAATAGCCGATACATGGTCGCACGTGACACACCGAGCTCTTTGGCCGCGGCCGATACTTGTCCCTTATTTTCTTCAAGGACGGCGATCAGCGCGTCTCGTTCAGACTCTTCACGGATTTTACGTAAGCTTTGTTTATAATCCCCCTGACGGGGCAGATCTAAGTGCTCCGCTTCAATCACCAGATGATCGGCCAACAATACTGCCCGTTTCACCTGATTAATGAGCTCGCGCACATTACCCGGCCACGAGTAACTGCTTAACACACGCTTGGCCTCATCGGAAAAGGTCCTCGCCTGTGTGTTGTATTGACGTGCAAACTTAAGCAAAAAATATTCTGCCAAATCAGGCACATCTGGCTGACGGTCTTTTAATGAAGGCATATTAATGCGCAGTACGTTTAACCGGTAATACAGATCCTCACGAAAAAGCCCCTCAGCCACGCGTTTTTCCAAATCCATGTGGGTCGAGGCAATCACCCGCACATCCAAGTCATGCTCATATTTATCATGACTGATATCCAAGGTGCCCTCTTGCAATAAGTGCAATAAGTGCCCTTGTAGATGCAGCGGCAGATCACCAATCTCATCAAAAAAGAGGGTACCTTTATGGCATTGACGAATTTTGCCATGCGAGTGCTCGTCTCCCAATAACGCCTGCTGCATTTGTTCATCCGCAAGCGCTGAGCATTTAATCGACTCAAATCGCGCCTTCGCACGGGTTGATGCATGATGAACCGCTTGCGCCACCAACTCCTTACCTGTGCCGCTCTCACCGGCTATCAATACAGACACGTCGGTTGGCGCAACACGCCTGACCTGGTCACGCAACTTTTTCATCGCGGGGCTGGCGCCTTCCAAACCCATATCGCTATGATCGCCAAGTTGCGGCCATACTTGTCGCTCAAGGCGCAACATACCCAATTGGTGACCAATGGTACTCATCAATTGCGAGTTAGGGACAGGCGAGGTGAAGTAATCAATACAAAAGCTGACAATAAACTGGCAGATCGCTTCGTTATTAAGTTGGTTTTCTCTTACTAAGGCTAACCAGCGCACCTGTTTGTTGCGATTAACCAGTGACGCCACCCCATTGAGGCTGAAGTCATCATGACTTAAATCGACAATACCTATACAGGGGCCGATATCTTGTAGCAATGACTGTGCAGCTCGCAAATCATAACAGCGATGACAATGCCAACCGGCTTGCTCAAGGGTCGCTAACCAAGGCTCATATGTCCCGCCAACAACGACGAGTGAGCTCAAGGTTTTGTCATTCCCCGAATCGAATCCCATAACACCTGCCTTACATCCAGTCTGTCTTTTTTGCCAGCGAATCAAGCCCCTATTATAAAGAAGGGCAAGTTCTAATCTGTCTCAATAAAGAGACATATGATGGGTTGTAATACGGATAATTGTAGCCAAATATCTGAAAAAGCCAGATAAAATATCGCAGGTTTATGAAAAGACAATGACGCAAGGCGCAAAAAAAGCGGCTCAATGAGCCGCTTGTTCTGTGGTCTGTCCAGTGTTAACTGCCTTGCTGTGGGCGCATGGCTGGGAACAAAATCACATCGCGAATCGTATGCGTGTTGGTGAATAACATCACCAATCGGTCAATACCAATTCCTTGTCCCGCCGTCGGTGGCAAACCATGCTCGAGTGCGTTGATATAATCCGCATCGTAGTACATAGCCTCATCATCACCGGCATCTTTGGCATCGACCTGAGCTTTGAAACGTTCATCTTGGTCTTCTGCGTCGTTAAGCTCCGAGAAGCCATTTGCCACTTCACGCCCACCGACGAAGAATTCAAAACGGTCGGTCACAAACGGGTTATCATCATTGCGACGCGCCAGCGGTGAAATATCGGCCGGATATTCGGTGATAAAGGTTGGCTGAATCAACTGTGGTTCAGCCGTCTCACCAAAGATCTCTTCCAGCAACTGCCCAGTCGTCCAAAATGACTCAACACTGATCTTGAGTGATTTCGCTATCGAGGCAAGGTGGTCACGATCTTGTACCGTCTCATACGTCAGCGCCTGAATATCAGCATGATCAGGGTTATATTGCTTGATAGCATCGAGCATGGTCATTCGCGGATAAGGCCCCGCGAAATTAATTTCATGCTCACCATAAGGCAACACAGACTGCCCCATCACGTCCAGCGCGACGCGAGAGAGCATGTCTTCCGTAAGATCCATCAGATCATTATAATCGGCATACGCCATATAGAATTCCATCATCGTGAATTCTGGATTATGACGCGGTGAGAGCCCTTCATTACGGAAGTTACGGTTCACTTCAAACACACGCTCAAAGCCGCCGACAACCAAACGCTTTAAGTAAAGCTCTGGCGCCACACGTAAGTACATGTCGATATCAAGCGCATTATGGTGGGTGGTAAACGGACGCGCGGTCGCACCGCCTGGGATGACGTGCATCATCGGCGTTTCCACTTCCATAAAGTGTTTTTCCACCATGTAATTACGGATGGCGGTGACCACATTAGAGCGTACCTGGAAGGCGTGACGCGACTCTTCGTTGACAATCAGATCGACATAACGCTGACGATAGCGCAGCTCTTGGTCGGCCAGCCCATGAAATTTTTCCGGTAGCGGACGTAGGGCTTTCGTCAGCAGCTGGTAGCGCTCCATGTTGACATACAGATCGCCTTTTCCAGATTTATGTAGCGCACCGTGCACACCAATGATGTCACCGATATCTAAACCTTGGTACTCGGCTTTCAACGCCTTTTGCACGTCTTTTGACGCATAGGCTTGAATACGGCCCGAAACATCTTGCACCACCATAAATGGGCCACGTTTAGCCATGATGCGGCCCGCGATGGTCACTTTATGGTCAAGTGTTTCAAGTTCCGCTTTTTCTTTCTCGCCAAATTCAGCTTGCAAGTCAGCCGCTAGATGCTCACGACGGAAATCATTAGGATGGCCGTTTGCCTTGCAGTTTTCACGAATGTGAGTGAGCTTGGCGCGACGCTCGGCAATCAGCTTATTTTCATCTGGTAACTGGTCAGTCATAGAAAACCCTTTACATTAATTCGTCATTACAGGCCAGATTTGAGGCTGGCTTCAATAAATTTGTCCAAGTCGCCGTCGAGAACGGCCTGCGTGTTGCGGTTTTCAATACCGGTACGCAAGTCTTTGATGCGCGAATCATCTAATACGTAGGAGCGGATCTGACTGCCCCAACCGATATCTGATTTGGCGTCTTCGTTGGCTTGTTTTTCCGCGTTTTGCTTTTGTAGCTCAAGCTCAAACAACTTCGCACGCAGCTGTTTCATCGCTTGATCTTTGTTTTTATGCTGTGAACGGTCGTTTTGGCACTGCACCACAGTGTTGGTCGGCACGTGGGTGATCCGAACCGCTGACTCGGTGGTGTTAACGTGCTGCCCACCCGCGCCAGAGGCACGGTACACATCAATCCGCAAATCTGATGGATTAATATCGATATCAATGTTGTCATCGATTTCCGGATACACAAACGCCGAGGCAAACGAGGTATGGCGACGGCCCCCCGAGTCGAAAGGCGATTTACGCACAAGACGATGAACGCCCGTTTCAGTACGTAACCAGCCGTAGGCGTATTCACCGGTGATGCGTACTGTGGCAGACTTTAATCCAGCCACATCCCCTTCAGAGACTTCAATCACATCGGCTTTAAAGCCTTTCGCATCCGCCCAGCGCAAGTACATGCGGAGCATCATGTTGGTCCAATCTTGCGCTTCGGTACCGCCTGACCCAGCTTGCAGGTCAATATAGCAATCAGACGCATCGTGCTCACCAGAAAACATGCGGCGGAATTCTAGCTTGGTTAGCTTGGCTTCAAGCTCCACCAGCTCAGGTTCCACTTCGTCGAAGGTTTCTTGATCGTCTTCTTCGACCGCAAGCATCAACAATTCGTTGACGTCTTCGCCGCCTTGAGTCAGTTGATCAATGGTTTCCACCACCGCTTCTAGTGAGGCGCGCTCTTTCCCTAGCGCTTGCGCACGTTGCGGCTCATTCCACACGTCCGGTTGTTCTAACTCGGCATTAACTTCTTCTAGACGCTCTTTCTTGGCATCATAGTCAAAGATACCCCCGAAGGACATCGGTACGTTCGGCGATATCGGCGAGGCGATTTTTGATTGGATTAATCTCAAACATGGTCAAGCATCTTCATTGTTAGCGGAAATTTAACCGCCGAATTTTAGCGAATTGTCGCGCCAATAAACAGGGCGTGATGGAAAAAGCCGCACATTTAAGCGGCTTCAAGGTGAGAGATGATCAACTGAGCGCTACGGTTTCCGCGAAACTCATTTATATCGAGGCGGTAAACGAGCCGTATCGTCTTGGTGCTGGGATCGGGCCAGCGACGCAAATCAACATTAAAGGCAATGGCGTCAATCATGGTGCCACCGCCCTCGGGCTCGACCATCAATTTTAAGTGTTTTCCGCCCACCAGTTTTTGCTGCAGCACCTTAAAAATGCCATCGAACTGCGGCTCAGGGAAGCCTTGCCCCCAAGGACCGCCTGCTTGAATGATTTCTGCTGTCTCTAACCCCAGTTCGTGACTTTGTAAGGGACCATCACTTAACAAGACACCTTTTAAGTCGTCCTCACTGATCTGCTCACGTACTTGGCTATCAAACTGCTTGGCGAACGTATCAAACTGTGCTTCGTCGATGGTCAATCCGGCCGCCATGGCATGGCCGCCAAACTTTTTAATTAATCCAGGGTTTAAGGTATCAATCCGATCCAATGTATCGCGCATATGCAAACCTGGAATCGAACGCGCTGAGCCTTTTATCAGTCCATCACCACCATCGGCAAACGCAATCACAGGGCGGTGAAATTGATCTTTTAAGCGCGAGGCGAGGATCCCTATCACTCCCTGGTGCCAATCTCGCTGAAAAAGTGCCAGCCCCACCGGCAACTCACGCTCAGACTGCTCGGCAATCAAGCGCTCACACCAAGCCACGGCTTCTTGCTTCATTCCTTGCTCAATGTCTTTGCGGGTTTGATTGAGCGCATCCAACTCAGACGCCATGCGTCTGGCAGCATGAATGTTGTCGCATAGCAACAACTCAACCCCAAATGCCATGTCATCCAAACGCCCCGCGGCATTGATCCTCGGCCCCAATGCAAACCCGAAATCACTAGCGACAAGCGTGGCCATGTTGCGATTGGCAACCTCGATCAACGCTTGGATCCCTGGACGGCAACGTCCGGCGCGGATCCGCTGTAAGCCCTGGTGAACCAGGATACGGTTGTTACTGTCCAAGGCCACCACATCGGCGACCGTGCCCAGCGCCACCAAATCCAGCAAGTCGGCTAAGTTAGGGACGGTCAGTCCCTGCTGCTCAAACCACCCTTGGTCACGTAAATGCGCGCGCAGCGCCAGCATCAAATAAAAAGCAACCCCGACACCGGCAAGTGCCTTCGACGGAAAACCACAGTCATCAAGGTTAGGATTCACCATGGCATCGGCATTGGGCAATGTTTCTCCTGGGAGGTGGTGGTCAGTCACCACCACTTGCATGCCTAACGCTTTGGCGCGCGCCACGCCCGTCAGCGATGACACTCCGTTGTCCACGGTCATGATAAGCTCTGCTCCCCGCTCAGCGGCTTGATCGACCACCTCTGGGCTTAAGCCGTACCCATCGTCAAAGCGGTTTGGCACCAGGTAATCGACGCGGGTGGCGCCCATCATGCGTAAGGCTTTGACGGAGAGTGCTGACGATGTCGCGCCATCGGCGTCGAAGTCACCCACAATCAAGATGGATTGATGAGCCTTTAGCGCCTCAGCCAGCAAGCTCACCGCGGTGTCGATCCCCGTTAACGCTTGATATTGATGCAATCCTGCCACACTTCGATTGAGCTCGCTGTCTGCTTGTAAGCCGCGGTTGGCGTATAAACGCTGCAGTAACGGCGGAATCGCATCGCTGAATGCCGGCGTAACCGACGGCGTACGTCTTTTTATTTCTATCATGAAGTTGTCACCAGTTCTCGATTAGCCGCGTGGGTGATGAGTTTGATGCAGCTGTTTTAAACGTTCAGTCGCCACATGGGTATAGATTTGGGTCGTCGATAGGTCACTGTGTCCGAGTAACATCTGCACCACGCGTAAATCGGCCCCATGATTGAGCAAGTGGGTCGCAAACGCATGACGTAAAACATGGGGCGAGAGATCCTCTGTCTCAATCCCCGCCAGTTGCGCATAGTACTTGATGCGATGCCAAAAGGTTTGCCGTGTCATTTGACGGGCGCGTTTGCTTGGGAAAAACACATCGGTACTGGTTTCACCCAGCAATACCGGGCGACTATACGCCAAATAGTGCTCCAGCCAATCCACGGCCGACTCTCCCATCGGGACCAAACGTTCTTTGTCACCTTTACCGGACACCCGCACCACACCTTGGCGCAAGCTCACATTCTCCATCGTCAGCCCGATAAGCTCTGTCACACGCAAACCCGTCGCATATAACAGCTCCAACATGGCTTTATCTCTAAGCTCAAGGGGGTCGTCGGTATTCGGTGCCATTAATAGTGCATCGATTTGCTCTTCCGTCAGATCTTTCGGCAGCCGCTTGGGCTGCTTCGGACTGATTAGGGTGGCACTGGGATCGTCGGGACGCAACTTCTGTCGATACAAGTATTGGAATAGGCGACGTAACGCCGACACCATACGGCTGCGAGTGCTAGACTGGTAGCCCTGCTCATGTAGCCAGTATTGGTAATCTTGTAAGTCTTGCTTGCTCACCGCCACCAACGCGCGGGTGTCGAGCCAATGGCACAGCTTCAATAAATCTGTGCGATACGAATTCAACGTGTTTTCGGAAAGCCCACGCTCCATCCACATTGCATCCAAAAACTGCTCGATGCGTTCAATGTTATTCGTCACCTTCAACCCACTTGGTTATTAATCGAAAAAACCCGCCCATCATCTGGGTAACGGTCAGCGGCTATTATACAAAATGTCACCGTCAGTTGCTGGATCATATTGCCGGTGAGCAGGTAAACTGCGCCCATTACACACAAACGAGTCGCGCTATGAAAATCGGTCTTTTTTATGGTTCTACCACCTGCTATACCGAAATGGCCGCGGAGAAAATCCGTGACTTTATCGGTGATGATTTGGTCGAGCTACATAATGTCAAAGAAACACCGCTAGCCAAAATGGCAGATTACGACTTGCTGCTACTTGGGATCTCAACGTGGGATTTTGGTGAGCTACAAGAAGATTGGGAAGCGGTTTGGCAAGACATTGATAGCCTCCAACTAAACGGCAAAGTCATAGCCCTGTTTGGCTTGGGCGACCAAGAAGGATACGCCGAATGGTATTTGGATGCCATGGGCATGCTCCACCAGCAACTACAAGGCTGTGGCGCACAGTTTATTGGTTACTGGTCCACCGAAGGTTATCGTTTTGATGCCTCAAAAGCGGTGACCGAGGATGGCAAGCAATTTGTCGGTCTCGCCCTTGATGAAGACTCCGAGTACGAACTCAGTGACGAGCGGATTCAAAACTGGTGCGAGCAAGTGCTACTCGAGTATCAAGCCTTACTTTGAGCCTATCCCGGCTCGCGCTGGCCAATTAATGAGACAAAAAAACCGCGCCTCTCAGCGCGGTTTTTGTTCGCTATCATGCAGCGGTCGATATCACTATGCGTCTGCTAACGCATTCGCCCGTGATCCAACAAACTTTGCCACGCCCATAGCCACCAATGTAGGTAGCAGCCAGGCCATACCGACATCGAATAGCGGTAGGAAGCTAAAGTCGCTCATGTCAGCGCCCATGACTTTTGCCGCATCGAGCAAGCTAAAGAGCAATGCCACGCCCAACACAAGGCGATAACCCACAGCCGGATTTGGCAACCAGCGACGAATAAACGTCAAACCAATCAGCGCAATCGCGACAGGATAAAGGGCAAACAGCACAGGGACAGAAATCGCAATCAGCTGCTTGAGACCCACATTGGCCACCACCGCACAGACAGTAGCCACGACGACCACCCAACGACGGTACGTCCATGATGTGAGCGAACTAAAGTAATCAGCACACGCACTCACCAACCCAATCACGGTCGTCAAACACGCTAAACCGATAATCGCCGCCAGGATCATTTGCCCAACCGGGCCAAACAGTGCATCCACGTAGGCAGCCATGATTTCGCCACCATTTTGCGTTCCCTGCGCCACCGCGCTAGCGGTTGAGCCCAAGTAGAACAGCGACACGTACACAAACGCCAGTCCAGCGGCGGCAATAATACCGGCATAAATCAGGTACATGCAGGTCGCTTTGTTGTCTTCGATACCTTTTTTACGGATCACATCGACAATCAACATGCCGAACATTAACGCCGCAAAGGTATCCATGGTGTTGTAACCTTCCAAAAAGCCAGTCGTCAGTGCGTTTTCAACATAGTTACCTTGCGCGGCCACCACTTCGCCTTGTGGATTAACAATCACCGCGATAGCCAAAATCGCGAGCGCCGCGAAAAGCAAAGGTGTCAAAAATTTACCGATGGTATCAATCAGCTTGCCTTGAGAAAGAGAGAAAAACATCGCGACGGCAAAAAAGACCACAGAGAAAGCGCCCAATTCTAGCTGCCCAGGAGCTGATAGAAAGGGTTTAAAACCAATCTCATAGGCGACAAGTCCGGCACGAGGCGCAGCAAAGGCGGGGCCAATAATGATAAAAATCAGCACGGCCATTAGTGTGGCAACACCTGTGGGTAAGTCACGCGTTAGGCCCTTCCAGCCTCCGCCTGCCACCGCAACCGCAATGATACCGATTAAAGGAAGACCGACGGCAGTGATCAAAAATCCGATCATTGCAGCCGTAAAGTGATCACCGGCCAACATGCCAGCTTGTGGGGGAAAGATTATATTTCCTGCGCCTAAGAAAAAGGCAAAGGTCATAAAACCTAACGCTAAAATATCTACTAATTTTAAACGCTTAGTCACGATGTATACCTACAGCTTAAGAGGGTGTTTGCAATCAATAATGTTTCACCCATCTGAAACGCTCAATTATAATATTTTGTTTCAGACGATGGGCAGAACGCAGAATAATGAAGAAGTTCATAGCCACAGTAAAGGCATTGACAAAAAACCTTGTGATCTTCTGCATTAGCAATAACAATCAGCTCAATAAACTAGCTATTATGTTATCCGTGGTATTTTTTAACAAACAAACTCGATAACATCATGGTTACACAAAAGCAAAAAATGCTACCCCTTGATGCCGCTAAGTTGCCAGAGTGCAGGACAAATGAGCCAATTTCGCTTTAAACAATTTGTTATCGACCACGGTGACTGTGGCATGAAAGTCAGTACGGATGGTGTACTACTGGGCGCGTGGTCTCAGCCTGGGACGGCGAGTAATAGCTTGGATATCGGAACGGGAACCGGTTTATTGGCATTGATGTTGGCACAACGTTTTCCATCCTTGTCGCTGACCGCGGTTGAGTATGATACGGCCGCGTTTCGCTGCGCCGAGCTAAATGTGAAACACTCATGCTTTGCTCGGCAAATCCAAGTACACCATGCTGATATCAACGCTTTTGAGCGCACGGAACAATGGCAACACATTGTTTGTAATCCGCCATACTTTACCAGTGGCGCCCCGTCCAGCAATCAACAGCGCGCGGTCGCTAGGCATGCAAATACCCTGAGCCATCCCGCACTTATCGCGTGCTTGCAAGGGTTACTTACCCCGACGGGCTGTGCCGATCTTATCTTGCCCAGTAAAGAGGCAGACGCGTTTATTCATTCTGCTCAGGGACAAGGCCTGTTCTTACGCCGGCAGCTATCCGTGCGCCCGACCCCGGATAAATCGCCTTCGCGCTTATTATTCACACTCTCGCCAACGACGGGCGCAGTCAGATCTGATACGCTCGTGGTGCGCGAGAGAGATGGCGCTTATACGCAGGCATTCGCGGATCTGACACGCGCGTTTTACCTCAAACTCTCGTAATCCAAACCGAGCAGCGTCTCGCTATCATTGGCCTTGGGCGCGCTGCCCATTTACACTATTTGCGTCTATAATACCGCGCTTAACTATCCTTGGAGAATTACCTGTGCGAAGCTTTGCCGAACTCGAGCTGGATCCAGAACTGCTCAGTGCACTTGACGATATGGGCTATCAGCGCCCTACGCTGATCCAATCTGAGGTTATCCCCCACGGTATGGATGGACGTGACATCCTTGCCTCCGCCCCAACGGGAACCGGCAAAACGGCGGCTTTTTTGCTGCCCATGTTGCAGCACTTACTCGACTTCCCGCGGCAAAAACCCGGGCCAGGACGCGTACTGGTTCTCACCCCCACGCGTGAATTAGCCATTCAGGTGGCTGATGAAGCGCGCGCATTAGCGAAAAATACCAGTCTTAAGATCTTCACCATCACCGGGGGCATTTCATACCAAGAGCACGCCGAGCAGTTGGGTAAAACACAGGATATTGTGGTGGCAACGCCTGGCCGTTTGATGGAGTACATTGAAGCCGAACGGTTCGATTGTCGCGCCGTTGAATGCCTGATCTTAGATGAGGCAGACCGGATGCTGGATATGGGGTTTGCGAATGCCGTCAATCGACTCTCTGATGAGTGCCAGCGCCGCCGTCAGACCATGCTCTTCTCCGCCACATTAGAAGGCCGCGGGGTAGCAGGCTTTACCGAGGATCTGCTAGATAACCCTGAGCTGGTGGATGTCACACCACCACGCCGCGAGCGTAAAAAAATCACCCAGTGGTACCATCGCTGCGATGATCTTGACCATAAACGCGCCTTATTAAAGGCGATTGTCAGCGAACAGGCTGAACGAGCGATTGTGTTTATTAAAACACGTGAGCGCTTGGCGGAGCTTCGTGATTATATGCAGTCACAACAACTGGATTGCGCCTGGATCCAAGGTGAAATGCAACAAGCGAAGCGTAACAATGCGATCAACCGGTTTAGTGAAGGAAAAGTCAGTGTACTGCTGGCCACTGATGTTGCGGCACGCGGCATTGATGTCCCAGATATCACCCATGTGATCAACTATGATCTCCCACGCACGGCTGACGTCTATTTACACCGTATTGGTCGCACGGCTCGTGCGGGCAAAAAAGGCTCTGCCATTTCACTGGTCGAAGCCCATGATCAACCAATGATGGATAGGATCATGCGCTATATGGATGAAGAGATTAAAGAGCGAACCATTGCTAGCTTGAAGCCAAAACATAAAAAAGCAGAGCATAAGAAGAAAAAAAAGAAGCAAAGCGTTAAAAACTCGAGCAAAGTCAAAAAGCCCAAAAAACGCAAATAGAACTAGACATCTATCAGCCTCACTGACTGGCTGATATATAAGGAATTACTCAAGGAGGCCCGAAAAGGCCTCCTTTTTTTCGCTATCGACGTCCATTTTGTTGAGCACAAAACGATCAGATTCACACATCGCGCAATGCAATGACACAAAATATTAACAATTGCGCTGCAAATCAGTTTAAGATGCTAATCGCGATAACAACAAAACATGATGCAAACACAGTAGAAGGAACTCACTATGCAATCGTTTGTCGATTTCTTAAATAGCATCATATGGAGCCCGGTTCTGATTTACACCTGTTTGGGTGCGGGACTGTTCTATTCCATACTGACGCGCTTTGTTCAAATCCGTCACTTCACCGAAATGTGGCGACTCCTCTTTTCAGGGAAAAGCTCAACCAAAGGGATTTCTTCTTTCCAAGCCTTAGCAGTCTCACTCTCCGGCCGTGTCGGTACGGGTAATATTGCCGGCGTCGCCGCCGCTATCGGTTTTGGTGGCCCAGGCGCGGTCTTCTGGATGTGGGTCGTTGCTTTTCTCGGTGCGGCAACCGCCTATACCGAGTCAACATTGGCACAGATTTATAAAGAAGAAGACAATGGTGAGTTCCGTGGTGGCCCAGCTTACTACATCGAAAAAGCGATGGGACAAAAATGGTATGCCATCCTCTTCGCTCTCGCGACCTTACTCGCCTGTGGTGTCATGCTACCTGGCGTGCAATCTAACGCCATTGGTAATGCCGTTGAAACCGCATTTGGCTCTGGCGCCATGGTTGATACCGCCATGTTTGGTGCGCTTGAAGTCTCGAAAGTGATTACCGGTGCCTTTATCTCTATCGTGCTCGGATTCATCATTTTCGGTGGTGTTAAACGTATTGCCCACTTTACGCAAATCGTCGTGCCTTTCATGGCACTGGCGTACATCATTATTGCGTTTGTCATCATCCTATTGAACATCAGTGAAATTCCCGCCGTGGTTTCTATGATCATCGGCGATGCCTTCACACCGATGGCAGGTGCGGGTGCAGCCATTGGTTGGGGGGTAAAACGTGGTGTTTACTCCAACGAAGCGGGTCAAGGAACAGGGCCACACGCGGCGGCGGCTGCCAACGTGGATCACCCGGCTCAGCAAGGCCTGGTTCAATCCTTCTCGGTTTACATCGATACCTTGCTAGTTTGCTCGGCAACCGCGTTTATGATCATCATCACCGGCGCTTACAACGTCCATGGTCCAGGTGAAGCCTATATCGTGCAAAACTTGGCGTCTTCGGTCGCGGCAAACAGCCCTGAGTTTACTCAGCTGGCGATTGAAGCGGCGATGCCTGGCTTAGGTAAACCCTTTATCGCCTTTGCACTCTTCTTCTTCGCCTTTACCACCATTTTGGCCTACTACTACATTGCCGAAACCAACATTGCTTACCTGCGTCGCACTATCAAGGTACCAGGTATGATGTTTGCACTGAAAGTGGTGCTGATGTCCGCCGTGTTCTACGGCTGTGTGCGGAGTGCGAACTTGGCATGGGCGTTTGGCGATGCCGGTGTGGGTTTGATGGCATGGTTAAACATTGTTGGCATCATCATCATCTTCTTTATGTCTAAGCCAGCCCTTAAGGCGCTGAAAGATTATGAAGAGCAACAGGCCAGAGGGGTAGAAACCTACACCTTTGATCCGGTTAAGCTTGGCATCAAAAATGCCGATTACTGGGAACAACGTCTGGCGCGCCGTAATGGCAAGCAAGAAAGTGAAACCACCGATGCCGATGGCAAACCTATCAATCCAACGGCATAAGATTCAAACAGCGAATCAATGGTAAAAAAGGGCGCATCAGCGCCCTTTTTTGATCGTGTTGGCCAACGACGCTCCTAGTCATCAAGGCGGAAAATAATATCGACTTGATCACGCACCTGCATGGTTGCATCTTGGTAGCTCGCCGCGACATCCGCGCTGCCGCTGCGCAGTTCGGCATTCATCATCACAGGACGTGGGTTGCTGGATCGATAGCGAATTTGCCAGACGCCATCAACACGCATATCCAGGCTTTTCGCGAGCGCCTCGGCTTTCTCTTTGGCGTCTTGTACCGCCGCCTCACGGGCCTTGTCTTTCAAGGTGGCCTGCTCACTGCTGGTGAGCTGTACATGGCGAATACGGTTGATCCCCTCGCCTAAGGCACCATCTAGCACCGCATTCAATTTATCGAGCTGATTGAGTGTCACAGTAACGTGGCGTTCCGCACGGTAGCCAATCAGCTCAGGCGCTTTGTCTTTGGCGTGTTGATAACGCGGTGACAGCTGAATATGCGCACTCTCGATTTGTTCGCGCTTTACCCCTTGTGCCGACAGCCGATTGATAAACGCCGTGACCGCTTTGTCGGATGCGGCTTTCGCAGCTTTCGCCGTTTTACGCTCAGTGACCACGCCCACTTCAATGCTCGCCATGTCTGGCGCAGCGGTCACTTCCCCGACACCGGTAATGTCCAAGTGAGGAAAATCAATATTGGCCATCGCGGCGGGTGCCATCACTAAGGCCCCCGTCAGCCATACCATTGCTTTCAATTTTTGCATAATCTCTCCTTTGAGAAGGCAAGCGATAGATAGTAAGTAACGCTAGGTCAGACGCGAAAAAACACCAAAAGCTCCCCTATCAACGTCAATTTTGTGTCAATATTGAACCAGTGCTTGTTTCGCCGCTTGCTGACAAGCATGGGTAATCGCCGCTAACACACCACTTTCCATCGCCCAAAAATGCCAGTACAAATGCCGTGACTCCACTTTCCCCGGCATCACATCCACCAAGCGCCCGTCCGCTAACTGCGCTGACACCATAATCCGTGGGATCAAACAATACGCCATACTTTGCGATGCCATGGCCACAAATGCCTCCGAAGAGCGGACAATATGTCGGCGCCACCCCGCTGCGGGCATGGCATAATGAGCCGCTAGAAAATCCGCATGCATATCGTCATGTGCATCAAAAATCACTGCCGGCGCCGCCATTAACGCCTCTCTATCAATCCCATCAGAAAAGTATCGCTGAGCAAACGCTGGGGTAGCCACACAACTGTAGTCCATGGTACCCAAGTAACGACAATCACAGCCATGCATCGGCGTGGAGTCAGTGCTGATCGCCGCAATCGCTTCACCGCTGCGCATTTTATTGAGCGTACGGCTTTCATCTTCAACCAATAAATTAAAGTCAATCGCTTGATGGGCGGTCAGTGGCGCGAGGGCCGAAAGTAGCCAAGTCGCTAAACTATCCGCGTTGGTGGCAATGGAGACCGACAGGACTGACCCATCAATACCCGGTGCCAGCTCAGGCAAGGTTTCTTGCTCCAACAGTTGCACGCGTCGATAAAGACCCAGTAGACGCTGACCGATCGGCGTTGGCCGCGGAGGTTGCTCACGCACCATTACAGGCTGGGCGATTTGCCGCTCTAACTGCTTTATACGTTGAGAGACCGCAGATTGAGTAATGAACAGGGCCGCCGCCGCGCGTTCAAAACTTCCCCAAGAGATCACCGCATCTAACGCTTCTACTCCTCGATAATCCATCCTTGCGCCTCATTAGTTAAATTAATTAACTATAAATATAATTAAGTTCCTTTAATAGGCAATCCTGCTTAAAGTGAGGGTTATACCAGTAAAAAGAAGGAAGAACAGGGTGAGCAGCTTTCTCGTCGCACTTCAGGGCTTAGGATTAAGCCTAACCATGATTATTCCCATTGGCGCTCAGAATGCCTATGTGATTAACCAAGGTATCAGCCGTGAACACCATATGACCACAGCATCGATCTGCTTTATTTGCGATATTATTTTGATTTCAAGTGGTATTTTTGGCGGAGGGGCATTGTTAGCAAGCTACCCACTTCTGCTCAACACCATTACGCTCGCGGGGATCGCTTTTCTGAGTGTGTATGCATGGCAGTTTATCCAAAGCGCACGTCAGCACAGCCCAGACGTGTCAATGGCGACACCCACCATGAGTCGAGGCCGCCGCGCGGTGATCATTGGTGCCTTGGCGGTGACCTTACTCAATCCGCATGTGTATCTCGATACCGTGGTAGTGTTAGGGGCAATTGGTGGCCAATTTGCGTTCGATGAACGCGTTGCCTTTACTGTCGGCGCCCTAATGGGATCGTGCCTTTGGTTTTACGGTTTATCAGCAGGGGCCGCGCGCTTGTCGCCGTGGCTCTCCACGCCCTCTATCCGGCGACTGCTCGACCTACTCATGGCGAGTATGATGTTATTCGTGGCCGGTAAGCTCGCACTTGGCCTGTACGCACGTTTACTGGCGGGTTAAAAAAGAGGGATGCGGCCACGCTGCCGCATCCATAATGACGGTCGCCCGCCGTGAGGTTACGCTTGGCTCTCGCCGCGCTCGAAGTGAACACTCATTTGCGGGAACGGAATTTCAATACCATTTTCGTCCAGTGCTTCTTTGATGGTTGGCAACAGCTCAAAGTAAACACTCCAGTAATCTTCTGTTTTCACCCAAGGGCGCACCACAAAATTGACCGATGAGTCGGCTAACGTCATCACCGCCACATTGGGCTCAGGGTCTTTCAGGATCAAGGGGTGTTGAGTGACGATGTTGGTTAACACCGCTTTGGTTTTCTTCAAATCCGCGCTGTACGCTACGCCAATCGTCAAGTCAATGCGACGTGTCGCGTGCTTGGAATAGTTAGTGATTGGACTGCTGATCACCGAGCCATTTGGAACCACCACCATTTTGTTGTCAGGGGTCGTGAGCACCGTAGAGAACACTTGAATGGACTCAACAGAGCCAGCGACTCCGGCCAATTCGACGTAATCGCCCGATTTGAACGGACGGAACATCACAATCAACACCCCGGCAGCAAAGTTGGCCAACGAGCCTTGTAAAGCAAGCCCCACGGCTAAACCTGCGGCACCTAAGATGGCAATCACAGACGCCGTTTGCACACCCACGCGGCTTAATGCTGCAATTAAAACAATGACGAACAGTAAGTAACGCACCAAACCATGGATAAACTCCACCACCGCGTTATCCATGTTGCGCTTACGCATCACACCCGCCATGGAGTTAGCTAAACCTTTAACCACAAGGTTACCAATCACCAAGATCAGTAGCGCGGAAATAATGTTCACCCCGTACTGCGTCAACAGATCTTGATTATCCATCAGCCAAGTCTGGGCCCATTTAGCGCCCTCTACCACTGTGTTTTCCTCACTCATTCACTTTCCCTCTTCAAGTTGGGATAAACGGTAACCCTATGTTAACAGCCTTTTACTGGTCGCTGTCTATCTCAATCACGCAAAACCTCTACCCAATGAGACGAGTCGGTATCACGCAGATATAAAAAAACCCGCCAAATGGCGGGCTTTAATTCAACACTGTTGAGACGTTTACAGTACGTCAATCGCGTTGAGGTCTTTGAAAGCTTGCTCCAAGCGCGCAACCATCGACTCTTGACCTTTACGTAGCCAAACGCGTGGGTCATAGAATTTTTTGTTAGGCTGATCATCACCTTTCGGGTTACCGATTTGGCTTTGCAGGTAGCCTTCGTTGTCTTGGTAATACTGACGAATTCCATCCCATGTCGCCCACTGGGTATCGGTATCGATGTTCATTTTAATCACACCGTAACCAATGGATTCTTGAATTTGCTCTTCTGAAGAACCCGAACCACCATGGAAGACGAAGTTCAGACCATTGGTCGGCAGACCAAATTTCTCTGAACAGTAAGCCTGTGATTCACGAAGAATTTCTGGCTTAAGTACCACGTTACCTGGCTTATAAACACCGTGAACGTTACCGAATGAAGCGGCAATGGTAAAACGAGGGCTTACAGCAGACAGTTTTTCGTACGCGTAAGCCACTTCTTCTGGTTTGGTGTAAAGGTCAGCCGTATCAACATCGCTGTTATCAACGCCGTCTTCTTCACCACCAGTGATACCCAGTTCGATTTCTAGCGTCATGCCCATTTTGTCCATGCGCGCTAGGTATTCGGCACAGATTTCCATGTTCTCTTCTAGAGACTCTTCAGAAAGATCAATCATGTGAGAAGAGAAAAGCGGTTTACCGTGCTCTTTGAAGAAGGCTTCGCCAGCGTCAAGTAGACCATCAATCCAAGGCAGTAGTTTTTTCGCAGCGTGGTCAGTGTGCATGATCACCGGCACACCGTAGACTTCAGCCATGGCGTGAACGTACTTCGCACCGGCAACAGCGCCTTTAATTTGCGCTTCTTGGCCTTCTAGTTTCAGACCTTTGCCCGGGAAGAAACCCGCACCACCGTTAGAGAACTGAATAACCACTGGCGCTTTTACTTTCGCCGCGGCTTCCATCACTGCGTTGATTGAGTCAGTGTTAACCACGTTGACTGCAGGCAATGCAAACTTGTTCTCTTTGGCAACTTCAAATACTTTCTGAACGTCATCGCCAAAGATAACGCCAGGTTTTACAAAATCAAAAACTTTAGACATGGCTCTTGTCCTATTAACTCGGGTTGTCTTTGCTGAACTGAGTAAAGATGCCTGAAGCACCCTTATCAATCTGGTGCAATCGTTTACGACTCGGCCTATTGTAGTCAAACGAAAGCAAAAACGGGAGATGTCCCTCCCGTTTTATTATCTGGTTTATGCGTCTTTGGCGCGTGCTTCCAGCATTTCTACCGCTGGAAGAGGCTTGCCTTCAACAAACTCTAGGAACGCGCCGCCACCGGTTGAGATGTAAGACACGTCAGCTTGGATGCCAAACTTGTCAATCGCCGCGAGGGTATCGCCGCCACCTGCAACAGAGAAGCCTTCAGACTCCGCGATCGCTTTTGAAATGCCTGCTGTGCCCGCTTCAAAGTTCTTAAACTCAAAGACGCCAACAGGGCCATTCCACAGAATGGTTTTGGCATTTTTCAAAATGTCTGCCAATGCCTGGGTTGATTCAGGACCAAGGTCGAAAATCATGTCGTCGTCTTGCACATCTTCAACGCGCTTGATCTCTGCTTCCGCGTTTTCATCAAACGCTTTCGCACACGCAACGTCGGTCGCGACAGGAATATGGCACTCTTCCATTAAAGATTTCGCCGTATCCACTAAGTCCGCCTCATACAGCGACTTACCGACATTGTGGCCGTCAGCTGCGATAAAGGTGTTCGCAATACCACCGCCCACAACCAGCTGGTCAGCAACGGTTGACAGTGACTTCAGCACCGTCAGTTTGGTAGACACTTTTGACCCACCCACAATGGCAACCATTGGGCGAGCAGGGTTGTCCATCGCTTTGCCTAACGCATCCAGCTCGTTGGCCAGCAGTGGACCGGCGCAAGCTACAGGCGCATGCGTGCCCACACCATGGGTTGACGCTTGCGCACGGTGCGCGGTGCCGAATGCATCCATCACGAAGATATCACACAGCGCTGCATACTTTTTAGACAGCGCTTCGTCGTTCTTCTTCTCGCCTTTATTAAAGCGCACGTTCTCAAGCACCACCAGCTCACCGGCATTAAGCTCAAGACCGTCTAGATAGTCTTTAGCGAGGCTGACCTTACAATCCAGCGCATCATCAAGGTAGTTCACTACCGGCTGCAGTGAATACTGATCTTCAGGCTGACCTTCTTCAGGACGACCTAGGTGAGAGGTCACCATGACTTTTGCACCGGCTTCTAAGCAGTGCTTAATCGTAGGCAGTGATGCCAAAATACGTGCGTCAGAGGTCACTTTACCGTCTTTTACAGGCACGTTCAGATCAGCACGGATAAACACACGCTTTCCGGCAAGATCTAAGTCGGTCATCTTAATTACAGACATATGGTCCTCGCTATAAGGTTGCAAATTGAAACTGATTTAATCAGGGCAACACCCCACCCACGCTTGCGTCTATTACGCCATGGCAAGTGTGGTATCTAACATTCGGTTGGCAAAACCCCACTCGTTATCGCACCAAACCAGCGTTTTAATCAGCTGGTGATCACTGACCCGTGTTTGCGAACCATCGACAATGGCGCTGTGTGAGTCGTGGTTAAAGTCAATCGATACCAAGGGTGCTTCGGTATAATCCAGTATACCGTCTAATGTACATCGAGATGCAGTCTGCAGAGCTTGATTTACGTCATTAACTTTCACTTTAGTACGTACAGTGACACTTAAATCCATCGCTGTCACGTTTATCGTCGGCACGCGGACAGAGATCGCTTCAAATTTGTCAGAAAATTTCGGAAAAATCCTACCAATTCCAACATGCAGTTTGGTATCTACAGGAATAATAGACTGGCTGGCAGTACGTGTGCGACGAAGATCGGGGTGATAAGCATCGATGACTTGTTGATCATTCATCGAAGAGTGAATGGTCGTAATCGTCCCCGACTCAATACCAAAATGCTCATCCAAGGCTTTAATCACCGGGACGATACAATTGGTAGTGCAAGAACCATTTGAAACAATACGATCCTCTGCGGTCAACGCGTCATGATTAACCCCGTAAATAACGGTTCTGTCAACGTCTTGGCTGGCGGGGTGAGAGAAAAGGACTTTTTTAGCGCCCGCTGCAATATGGGCTTCCCCATCCTGACGCGTACCAAACTTGCCCGTGCAATCGAGCACAATATCTACATCCAGATCGCGCCAAGGTAGAAGCTGCAGCTCCGGCAAATGAAGCAAGCGAATGCTGTCGGTGGCGACAAAAAGGTGCTCTTGGTTATAGGATACTGGCCAGCCGAATCGACCATGGCTCGAGTCATACTGGAGCAGATGCGCCATCGCCTCGGGCTCTGCGAGCTCATTAATTGCGACCACTTGAATGCGATCGTGCTTGCCACTTTCATACAAGGCTCGCAATACACTGCGCCCTATACGACCAAATCCATTAATTGCGACTCTTAATGCCATGTCCATCGGTGCTCGTTTAACGATGATGCACAGTGTATCTCAAGCACGTAAAAGACGCACGTGTTGTGTGACTCTTCTCACGCTACCTAGGAATAAAATGCAGCAAAAAACGCCCGTCCGGTAGAGTCCGAGACGGGCGTGGCAGTGTTAGGATTGCGCCATTCTATAACGTAAAAGCACACCTTTTATCATGCGTTAGAAGCTGATATTCAGTCCTAACCAGTAGCGGCGTTCATCACTGATATAACCGTAGTCTTCATACTCACGCGTTTTATCCAATAGGTTATAGACCGCGCCTTGAAGCTCGATGGCATCGCTGAGCTGGTAGTTCATCCCGGCATCCACCAAGGTGTAACTTGGCTCTATATTGCTGCGAGAGGACGGGCCTGTCACAGGATCCATTTCTTCGCCACGGTAGGTCACGCTCACCCAAGGACGCAACCTATCAGCAGCTTGCCAATTAACTTCGCCATACGCGAGCTGCTGGGGTATTTGCGTTAAAGGCTGCCCCTTATACTCACCAGTTTTTTGCTCTGAATCGGTATAGGTATAGCTGGCACTCACGTCGACCGTCTCCGTGAGGGGCACAAATATGCTCGCTTCAACCCCTTGAGTGACCGCTTCGTCCACATTAATCCGATAGGTTGGATCTGAGCCAAACTGGTTGGGGCCATCCGTACACACCGAGGTTGGACAGGTCACTCGGGTGATCTTATCTTCAAAGTCATTATGGAATGCAGTTAACGAACCACTGACTCCCATATCGCCTTGGTAGTTGATACTGACTTCTGAGTTAACAGAGGTTTCGGGCTCCAGGTCGGGGTTGCCGTAGATATTTCCCCCACGACTCACTTGCGCCCAGTTCGGGGCAATTTCTCGCAGTTGCGGTGAACGGAACCCGGTCGCCACGCCGCCTTTAACCACCCAGTTGCTATTAAGTTGATACACGCCGTACACACGCGGGCTGGCATGGTAGTCGTAGTTTTCATCATGATCGACACGCAAGCCGAGGGTCAGGCTAAATGGCTCAATCACACGCCACTCATCTTCGACAAACAAAGCCGCTTGTGTATTGTCAATCTCAGTTTGGCTCGACGCTTTATTAGAGGTAAAGTCCTCCAACTTCGCTTTGTTGACTGACCCACCAACCGTCAAAGTATGTGTTTCAAAATCACGAATCAGACGGGTTTTAAACTCGGTGTTCTGAATCGTCATTTCACGACTTTTATTGCGGCTTTGCTCATACTGTAAGTGTGAATCTGACCAGCCCCATATCCAATGCCCTTCATGCCCAAGGGCGATTGATTGCCGTCGATAGTCATTGTTGCTGTTTTCACATTTGTTGTTTCGACACTGACTATCATCCGTGGGAACGGTTTTGCCGATGTGACCATTTCGCTCTTGCGAACTCGCGCCTAAGTCCAAGGTCCACTGTTGATAATCGCTAGCATCATAGGTCAACGAGGTAGAAAGACTACGTAAAGATTTGTCCTCGTAACCAGAGAGAATATCGTCTTCTTGCCGTTGAACGTGTTGGCCCGATACCGTCATCCCAAGCTTATCGCTCAAGGCGCCAGAAAGGTAAAAATTGGCGCTTTGTTCGTCGCCTGATTCGCGCTTTTCTTGGAGTAAGGTGCTTAATTGCACATTGCCATGCCATTCATGTTGTTCACGACGGGTAATAATATTAATCACCCCACCGATGGCGTCAGAGCCATACAAGGTCGACATCGGCCCCCGAATCACCTCGATACGTTCAATCGCTTGAAGGGGAGGTAACCAACCTTGTTCAATGCCCGGGCCATCGCTATTCGGACGAGTCTCCCGGCTCGTCATACGCTTTCCGTCCACCAGCATTAGGGTATACTTGGAGCCCATTCCACGAATACTGATATCCTGAGTGTCACCGCCCCCTGTGACCACGACACCTGGAATACGTTTTAAGGCGTCTGTGACGTCGCGATAATAACGATCTTCAAGTTGGTCACGGCTAATCACACTGATACTCGCTGGCGCCTTTGCCGTGGCTTGTTCGAACCCTGAGGCAGTGATCACCATGGTTTCGGTATTTTGATCGCCTGCTTCTGCTGCATGAATGGCACTCACAGGTATACCGGCTAATACCACCCCGAGAACAACGGGACGAAGACAACTGGACATAATCAACTCCATTTTGTGATAATAATTATCATTTGTTTATTGAGAATTATTCACAAAGATGCACAGACGCCTAGCCCCATAAAGGGAACATCTCGTTCCATTTATAGAACGAGATGATTTCTCTCCTTCTGGACAGCCGACGTGACGTCTTAGTGGCGTTAAAAGGACAGTTATGCAGGATTTTTCTTCGATCCGTTCGTTTGCCGCTTTGTGTCATCATCAAAGCCTCACCGCTGCCGCCAAGGCATTGGGCCAACCCAAGTCAACGGTGAGTCGCCGCTTAGCTCAACTTGAAGCCGACCTAGGACAACCTTTAACGCAAAGGCAAGGCAATAGACTGGTCTTAACAAAAGCGGGGACGATATTTGCGCGATACTGCCATCAAATTCTTGATTTAGCAGAAAGAAGTGAAGAGGCAATACAGGATTTAAATAACCACCTTCAAGGGCCGATAGAAGTGATTTGCCATCCCGGCATGATGCGCGGCTGGGCGGGCCCATTGATCAGTACTTTTCTCGCTGAGCACCCCAAAGTATCCATCACATTGACAAGCGAAGTCAGCGCACAACGTATTCAGTCGGCCGATCTTATCATCTGGGCAGGAGACATCATGCTGCCGGTCAATTGTCGCTCATATCAACTCGGCCATTGGCAATATGGTATTTACGCTGCACCAAACTATGTCAGCCAATATGGTCCATTTACGCATCCTAGCATGCTGGATAAACACCCTTGGCTAGACGTATTTGCCCTTCGCCGACAAGGGTTGACACTCTATGACCACGACAAGACCTATCACTTAAGCGCCATGCCTAGCCGCTTTAATTGCGACATGATAGCGATTCAGTTAGATGCCATCGCAGATGGACAGGGCGTTGGATTGCTACCGATTTGGAGCGCCACTGGCTATCAACACCATCATCCTGATAGAATCACGCGGTGCTTGCCCCAGTGGGCCTCAGCGCCTGTTCCGTTGCGTCTTTACTGCAGCGCTGGCCGCCTTCCTCTGCGTGTCGAATCACTGGTGCACTGGCTGCAAGAGGCGGTTCCCTCATCATGGAGGTCAGTGAAGCCACAGCCAGTATCCCACGAGGTGTAAGCGCACCTCAGCCAATTTTGCTATACCTTAAGACACCCATATGCATCAACCGACTTGCGTTTATCACAATTGCGAATAAAATAGACGTCTAGAAGTTAAAACATCTGAGATGATCGATGATGCGCGTGAGTACGTATCGTCAGTTTCCCTGATAATCAATGAGAGTGTCACATGGCTAAGCACCTGTTTACCTCAGAGTCCGTCTCTGAAGGCCATCCTGATAAAATCGCAGATCAGATTTCTGATGCTGTTTTGGATGCCATCCTTGAGCAAGACCCCAAAGCACGCGTTGCCTGCGAAACCTATGTTAAAACTGGCATGGTAATGGTAGGCGGGGAAGTGACGACCTCGGCATGGGTCGACATTGAAGAGCTTACTCGTCAAACCGTCCAAGATATCGGCTATGTCCACTCTGATATGGGCTTTGATGCCAACTCTTGCGCCGTATTGAATACCATTGGTAAACAATCTCCAGACATCAATCAAGGGGTTGACCGCGCCGACCCGAAAGATCAGGGCGCTGGCGACCAAGGGATCATGTTTGGCTTTGCCACCAATGAGACCAATGTGCTGATGCCGGCCCCTATCACCTATTCACACCGATTGGTGGAGCGCCAAGCGCAAGTGCGCAAAGATGGCACCTTAGACTGGTTACGCCCAGATGCGAAAAGCCAAGTCACTTTCGCCTACGACAACGGCAAAATTGCCGGTATTGATGCCGTCGTGCTCTCAACACAGCATTGCGACAGCATTTCAACCGACGATCTACGCGAGGCGGTGATGGAAGAAATCATCAAGCCTGTGTTGCCCGCAGAATGGCTGACCAAGGATACCAAGTATTTCATCAACCCAACGGGCCGGTTTGTGATTGGCGGTCCGATGGGCGATTGTGGTTTGACAGGCCGTAAGATCATTGTTGACACCTATGGCGGTGCAGCCCGTCACGGTGGCGGGGCGTTCTCGGGGAAAGATCCCTCAAAAGTTGATCGCTCAGCCGCTTACGCCGCGCGCTATGTAGCCAAAAACATTGTTGCCGCAGGCCTTGCCGACCGTTGTGAAATTCAACTGTCTTACGCGATTGGCGTGGCCGAGCCGACTTCCATCATGGTTGAGACCTTCGGTACTGAAAAAGTCGCGCCAGAGGTGATCATCAAAGCGGTGCGTGAGCACTTCGACTTACGTCCGTATGGCCTGCAAGAGATGCTGGATTTATTACAACCTATCTATAAGCAGACCGCAGCGTATGGCCACTTTGGACGCGATATCTTCCCGTGGGAGAAAACCGACAAAGCGGAGCTGTTGCGCGACTTTGCCAAGCTCGGGTAATCTCCACGTACTCATTGCTTGTAAGGGAAGCTTCGGCTTCCCTTTTTGATCGCTACTAGGATCGCCACACTATGTCTTCTGCTTCTGACGCATTCGCCTTTGACAAGAACGCTTGGTCACCTGATGCATTACAGCAAGAGGCTAACACGCGTGTTTACCAGTGTATTGATGCGGCTAATCGTCAATTAGGCACCCAGCTACACTATCCTGCGATTGGCTTCACACTACGGGGTCAATCCGCTGGCACCGCGCACCCCACGCAATGGCGTGTTAGGTTTAACCCGATCCTTTTACAGCAAGCACCAGAGACCTTTTTCGACGAAGTGATCCCTCATGAGGTCTGTCATTTGGTTACCTTTGCGCTATACGGTCGGGTAAAACCACATGGTCCTGAGTGGCGTTCGCTAATGAACCAGGTATTTAATGCCCCTGCCAATACCACCCACCAGCTTGATATCAGTGCCGTGCAAGGCAAAACCTTCGCGTACCAGTGTGAGTGTGGCCCTGTTGCCTTATCCATTCGCCGCCACAATAAAATACAGCGCGGACAAGCCACCTATCGCTGCAACCGCTGTAAACAGCCACTAGTGAGAAACCTTGACGCCTTAGAATAATTTGTTTTTTCACCACTCGACCCCATATTAGTGACAAAGCCTATCGCCCCCGTAGCCATGTTACACTGAGGGCGAGATGACCATGGAAAACGAGCACAATGCGAATTCCTCGAATTTATCACCCAACGCCCTTGCCATCGCAAGGCGATGTGACACTGAGTGGCGAAGCTGCCAACCATCTCGGTCGCGTCCTACGTATGCAACCTGAACAACCGATTTTGCTCTTTGATGGCAGTGGTGCGCAGTTTCCCGCTATGCTGACGGAAGTCAGTAAAAAGCAGGTTGTCGCGACCATTACCGCTTGCGAATCACACAGTGTCGAGTCACCGCTTGACTTTGAACTCGGCCAAGTGATTTCACGTGGTGAGAAAATGGAGTTTACCATTCAAAAATCGGTCGAATTAGGCGTGAATACCATCACTCCCCTTTTGTCGGCTCGATGCGGAGTGAAACTCAATGCTGAGCGACTCGAGAAAAAACGCCAACAATGGCAAAAAATCGCGATTGGCGCCTGTGAGCAAAGCGGCCGTAATGTGGTGCCCACCATTAACCCGGTGATCAATCTAGACACATGGTGCCAGCAGGCGTTTGATGGCTTAAAACTGAACCTTCATCCGCGTGCCCCCTACTCTATCAATACGCTACCCGACGCCCCCGACAAGCTACGCTTGCTCATTGGCCCAGAGGGCGGATTGTCTGATGACGAGATTGCAATGACACGCGAACACGGCTTTGAAGAGATCCTACTCGGCCCACGCGTGTTGCGAACAGAAACCGCGGCGCTCACCGCCATCACGGCCCTTCAAGTCCGTTTTGGCGATTTGGGTTAACCGGCAAACAGGAGAAACATGATGAAAATAGGTGTTGTGATGGACCCCATCGAGGCCATCAGTGTGAAAAAAGACTCCACGTTTGCCATGATGCTGGCAGCACAAAAACGCGGCTGGGAAGTGCATTATATCTTGATGGAAGATATGTCAATGCAGCAGGGTGAACCATACGCTCGCACCCACAGTGTGACTGTGATGGATAACCCTGACCATTGGTACCAAATCGACCAAACCCAAACCCTCGCATTGCGAGAATTTGATGCCATATTGATGCGCAAAGATCCGCCGTTTGATACGGAATACATCTACGCAACCTACATGTTAGAGCGGGCTGAGGAAGCGGGTGTATTGATTGTTAACAAGCCGCAAAGTTTGCGTGACTGCAATGAAAAGCTTTATACCGCGTGGTTCCCAGAGCATACGCCGACCACTTTGGTGACCCGTCGTGCCGACGAAATTAAAGCATTCCAAGCCGAACACGGCGATGTGATTTTAAAACCACTCGATGGCATGGGCGGCGCGTCTATCTTTCGAGTCAAACAAGGCGATCCGAACCTGTCGGTGATTATTGAAACCCTGACCGAGCATGGCCAACGTTTTTGCATGGCACAAACTTTCGTCCCTGACATCAGCAACGGTGACAAGCGCATCTTAATTGTTGATGGCGAACCGGTTCCCTACTGTTTAGCCCGTATCCCGGCCGACGGTGAAACGCGCGGTAACTTGGCTGCTGGCGGCCGTGGCGAAGCGCGTCCTTTATCAGAGACTGATTGGACAATCGCACGCGCGATCGCTCCGACATTGAAAGAGAAAGGGCTGATATTCGTAGGGCTCGACGTGATTGGCGACAAGCTAACAGAAATCAACGTCACCAGTCCGACCTGTATTCGCGAGATTGACGCCGCGTATGACATTTCAATTGGTGACATCTTGATGGAGGCGATCGCCAGACGCTGCGCCTAATTTGAGGAGGCGCAGCGCCTCCTTCATTATCTAAAACATCAATCTTCGCGCATACTCAAGGTACGCGCACCAACAGGAGACGGCGATATGGATCTGAAAAATCATTTTTTAATCGCGATGCCCAGTATGGCTGATAGCCGTTTTCAGCATGGTGTCATTTATGTCTGTGAGCATAGCCATGATGGGGCAATGGGACTGATGATTAACCACCCCATTAATTTGTCTGTCGGCAAAATGCTGGATCAAATTGACGTCGAGCGCCAGCTCCCCCTTTCAAGCACCACAGAGAGCTTGTCTCAACCTGTGTTGTTTGGTGGTCCTGTCTCCGAAGACAGAGGCTTTGTGCTGCATCCTGCAACCTGTGAGTATGGCACCAGTATTCCCCTGTCTGATCAGCTATCGGTCACGACCTCAAAAGATATTCTCTCGATTCTCGGCACCGAGCAACAGCCAGAGCAATTTCTGGTCGCGCTGGGCTATGCAGGCTGGGAGCCGGGACAGCTCGAGCAGGAACTGGCCGACAATAGCTGGCTAACACTGGAAGCCGATCCCAAGGTCATTTTTGATACCCCCGTTCACCAACGTTGGCAAAAAGCGCTCGATCAGCTCGGCATTGACGCCGCAAACCTCTCTTCACAAGTAGGACATGCATGAACGCACAAACCATTATTGGATTTGATTACGGCGTCAAAAGCATTGGCGTCGCCATCGGCCAGTCGCTAACTGGCACCGCTCGCCCTTTGTGTGCCTTAAAAGCCCGAGACGGGATCCCAAATTGGGATGACATTGAAGCCATACTCAAAGACTGGCAACCCGATTATCTGGTGGTAGGCTTACCGCTTGATTTACACGGTCAACCTTTAGAGACCATCACGCCAAGGGCAAAGAAGTTTGCCAACCGCCTGCATGGACGTTTCGGCTACCCGGTTGAGCTGCACGATGAACGCCTATCTACCCGTGAAGCGCGTGCGGATCTGTTTTCCCGCGGCGGGTATAAGGCGCTAGGAAAAGGCGCCGTCGACGCCCAATCTGCGGTGGTGATTATCGAAAGCTGGTTTGAGCGTCAATACACAGATTGAGTGGACGTTAACGCCGCCTGCGGCGCAATCACGCCTTGGTTCTCTAGCTGTGCCATCGCTTGCACCATGGTCTGCATGCCATGCGCGGTGCCGGTTTGCATCATGGAGGTGATTTGCGCCACTCTATCCTCTCGGATCAAGTTACAAATCGCTGACGTCACCGTCATGATTTCATAAGCGGCAACACGCTGGCCTTGGACACTTTTGACAAGCTGCTGAGAGATCACCGCCCGCAGTGAAGCAGACAGCATTGAACGTACCAAGGGTTTATCACTGCCCGGAAAAACGTCAATGATACGATCCACACTTTTAGCAGCGCTGACGGTATGCAAGGTCGCAAACACCAAATGCCCGGTTTCTGCCGCGGTTAATGCCAAGCTGATGGTTTCTAAATCACGTAGCTCACCCACCAATATCACATCTGGGTCTTCACGCAGCGCGGATCGCAATGCCTGCTGAAAAGACTGCGTATCACGCTTGACCTCTCGCTGGTTC
The DNA here is from genome assembly GCF_001995695.1 of Salinivibrio sp. ML290. NCBI lineage: Bacteria > Pseudomonadati > Pseudomonadota > Gammaproteobacteria > Vibrionales > Vibrionaceae > Salinivibrio > Salinivibrio sp. ML290. Next base: position 157,372 of record NZ_MUEY01000005.1, read on the forward strand.
ACCAAGCTTTGCTCGGACGGGTGGATAAACTCAATCGGATCTTCGATTGTCAGAATATGCTTTTGCTGGTGGTGATTTATCTGCGCGATCATGGCCGCCAATGTGGTCGATTTCCCCGAGCCTGTCGGCCCAGTCACCAACACCAATCCTTGGTGTAACAAAGCCAGCTCACTGAAAAGTGGCGGCGCGGATAAATCCTCTAACCTTGGGACAGCCGTTGGCACCACACGAAAAACCGCCGCACAGCCATGTTGCTGATGGAACGCATTAACACGAAAACGCGCCACCGAGGCCAGCTCAAAGGAAAAGTCGATTTCCCATGCATTGTCAAAACTATGCTGCTGCTCAGGGCTCATCATCGCCAGTACCAATTGCCGTACAGCTTGGTGGCTAAGCGGTGGCAGACTAAGCTTGCGCATATCGCCATCTACCCGCACCATAGGCGACACCCCCGCAGAAAGATGTAGATCTGACGCGCGATGCTTTACACTAAACGCAAGTAGCTCATTAATATCCATTCATTTTCCTTGCAGAATCAGGTATGTGTCATATTAAGAACAATATTCAACAGGTCAGGGAACAGATAGACCACGCAAGCCAAAAATGCGGTCGACTCGCGGACTCAGTGCAATTAATTGCAGTCAGCAAAACCAAGCCTATCGAGGCGATCGCAGATGCCATCGCCGCGGGACAACAGGCGTTTGGGGAAAACTACGTGCAAGAAGGGGTAGAAAAAATTGACTACTTTGCCCAGCATCATCCCGAAGCACGCATTGAATGGCACTTTATTGGCCCCATTCAGTCCAACAAAACACGGTTGATTGCAGAGCACTTTGACTGGGTGCATTCTGTCGATCGGTTGAAGATTGCTAAACGCCTGAGCGAGCAACGTCCGGCACATTTACCGCCGCTCAATGTCTTGGTACAAGTAAACACCAGTGGCGAGGCATCAAAGTCGGGGTTAACCGTGGATAACGCCATCGCCCTCATTGAAGATATCCGAGCCCTACCCGGCCTGAATGTCAGAGGATTAATGTCTATTCCACAGCCTGAGATGGACTATCAGCGACAATGCGCCGCATTTGAACCTTTATCAAATGCGTTTCATGCCCTCCGTGAGCAGACAGAGAGTATCGATACCTTGTCGATGGGCATGAGTGGTGACATGGAAGCGGCGATTGCGTGTGGTAGCACCATGGTACGTGTCGGCACCGCGATTTTTGGCGCGCGAGACAGCCGCTAACGAAGCGGTCGTAATAAACCAATACAATGACGAGAACAACAGGAACGCTTTTCATGGAACATCGCTCCCTTACCTTTATTGGCGCCGGTAATATGGCGCGATCCATCATTGCTGGCCTTGTGAGTGCAGGCTACCCCACCTCTGCGATAACGGCCTCATCACCCAGCGCCCACCCTGGCGATGTGCTGAGTACGGATTATGGCATCCAAACCACCCGTGATAACTTGCATGCCTGCCAAGCGGCAGACGTCATTGTCTTGGCGGTCAAGCCACAATTAATGGCGCAGGTTTTAAGCGATTTATCGGCTGTCGATTGGTCTTCGAAACTGGTGATCTCGATAGCAGCCGGCATCAGTACTCATCGTCTGTGTGAGATGGCTGGTACCACACTCAACCTCATCCGTGTCATGCCGAATACACCGTCTCTTGTCGGCCAAGGAATGAGCGGACTCTATGCGTCTAGCCAGGTAACGGAGGCGGATAAACACTACGCCACCGCATTGATGAAAGCCGTCGGCGAGGTCTGCTGTGTCGATGAGGAAGCAAAAATTAATGGTGTGATTGCGGCTGCAGGCAGCGCACCGGCATACTTCTTTCGCTTTATGGAAGCGATGCATCAAGAAGCTATCCGCCAAGGCTTTAGCGACGAGCAAGCCAGGCAGCTGGTTCAGCAAGCCGCAAAAGGGGCGGCAGAAATGGTGGTAAGCAATACGGACACAACCATTGGCCAATTGCGTGAGCAGGTAACCTCGAAAGGCGGCACAACCGCTGAAGCGTTACGTGTTTTCGACCAGCACCACATTGGCGATATAGTGGCACAGGCCATGCAGGCGGCAGTCAGCCGCGCCAAACAAATGGAACAAGAATTTTAATCACTAAGGCAACGATATGAATGCAATGACCTTTCTGATCAACACCGCGTTTGATCTTTACATCATGGTGGTGCTGCTACGCGTTTGGCTACAATGGGCGCGCGCAGACTTTTACAACCCCTTCTCTCAATTTATCGTCAAAGCGACCCAGCCTGTGGTGGGCCCGTTGCGTCGTATGATCCCGGCACTCGGTGGTTTGGATCTGGCAACGGTGCTGTTTGCTTACCTGCTCATGGTGGCGAAATTTGTGGTACTGGATTTAGTCGCCGGCAACCCCTTTGCAATGAGTTCAGGCATGTTCCTCTTCTCTGGTATCGCCTTACTAAAAGCCGCGGGTAAGTTGCTGTTCTGGGTGCTGATCCTGCGTGCCATTTTGAGTTGGGTAAGCCAAGGCAACAATCCAGTAGAGTATGTTTTTCATCAACTTACTGAGCCGGTATGTGCGCCAGTACGCCGTATTATTCCACCCATCGGTGGGCTCGATCTCAGTATTCTGGTGATCTTTATCGCGCTCCAATTTATCAATATGCTTATCGGCGATTTTATCGGCCCGATTTGGTATGCACTGTAAGCGAATCGCCACGCGCTAAGTCACCCTCGACTTATCGCCACGGGGTGCACCGCTTACGGAATCTCACGGGTGCCAACGATGTACGGTGGATCGTACTTAGGCACCCGTACGTATTGATAGCGAGCCTCACTTCGCTTTATCACAAGGAATGATTATGCGTCAGATCATAGCAGCGCTCAGCATGGTATTGAGTTTGCTTATCACACCGGCTTGGGCGGGGCAGTTTAAAGAAGTCGGTGAGTTGGAAGTGCATTACAACACGCTCTCAACCACTTTCTTGACACCCGAAATCGCCCAGCAGTACGACATTACTCGTAGTGGCTATCGAGGCTTGGTCAACATTGCCGTTCTCGATACCATGCAACTGGGAAAACCGGCGGTAGCCGCCGAGATCACCGGGCAAGTAAAAAACTTGGTCGGAAACAGTCGTGAACTGGACTTTACCGAGGTAAGAGAAGGGGACGCGATCTACTACATCGCCACCTTCGCAGCCGATGATGAAGAGACGTATCGCTTCCATATCGACCTTAACGCCGAAGGAAACCGCAATGCGTCTTTTGACTATAATTATACGTTTTACGTCGATGCCCCATAGTCGGGCCATAAACCAATAGGTAACTGTGATGAATAAAGTTGTGTTGGCAACGGGGAACGCAGGCAAAGTAAAAGAAATGGCGGGACTACTCGGCGAATTTGGTTTCGACGTCCTGCCGCAAAGTGACTTTGCCGTTGAAGAAGTTGATGAAACAGGCACCACCTTTATCGAAAATGCCATCATTAAGGCACGTCATGCGGCGAAAGTGACCGGCCTCCCCGCCATCGCCGACGACTCAGGCCTTGAAGTCGATGCCTTAAACGGCGCACCAGGCGTCTACTCTGCGCGCTATGCGGGGGAAACGGCCAGTGATACGGATAATGTCGCTAAACTGTTAGAAGCATTGCATGATACAGGCAATGATGGACGCCAGGCTCGCTTCCATTGCGTATTGGTTTATATGCGTCATGCTAATGACCCAACACCGCTAGTCTGCCACGGGGTGTGGGAAGGGCAAATCGCTCACGCACCGCAAGGGGAAAACGGCTTTGGTTACGATCCGGTCTTTTTACCTGCCGATCAGCAGTGTACCGCAGCAGAAATGCCCGCTTCCGAGAAAAAACAACGCTCTCACCGCGGACAAGCGCTCAACGCCCTGTTCCAAGCCTTAAAAGCGTCGCAATAAGCCATGATCCCATTGAGTTTATATGTGCACATCCCTTGGTGTGTACAAAAATGCCCCTATTGCGATTTTAATTCGCATACCCAAAAGGGCGCGATCCCAGAAGAGGATTATATCGATGCGCTGCTTGACGATCTTGATGCCGATCTTGCCGCCTACCCTTCAGTCATCACGCGCACACTGCACTCGATCTTTATTGGAGGCGGTACACCAAGCTTGATGTCGCCTTCACAGATAGCACGCCTATTGGATGGCATCAAAGCACGCCTTCCCGTCAGTGAGAGCATGGAAGTGACCATGGAAGCCAACCCTGGCACCGTGGAAGCCGATAAATTTATCGGTTATCGACAAGCAGGCGTTAACCGGATTTCTATCGGGGTGCAGAGCTTTTCTGCTGATAAGCTCGAACGCTTAGGGCGTATTCATGGCCCTGGCGAGGCAGAGCGTGCGGCCCACCTTGCTCATCAAGCTGGATTAAACAGTTTTAACCTCGATTTAATGCATGGTTTACCTGAGCAATCAGAACAAGAAGCACTGGGCGACTTGGAAAAAGCCATCGCACTTAAGCCGCCACATCTGTCTTGGTATCAGTTGACCATCGAGCCCAACACCCAGTTTTACTCCAAACCACCGACCCTGCCAGAAGAAGATACCTTGTGGGACATTTTTGATCGCGGCCATCAGCTGCTTACCGACGCTGGCTACGTGCAATACGAGACATCTGCATACAGCTTACCCGATCATCAATGCGCCCATAACCTCAACTACTGGCGCTTTGGCGACTACTTGGGGATTGGTTGCGGCGCCCATGGCAAACTCACCTTACCGAATGGCGATCAGTCTCGCCTGCTTCGGACTGTTAAAGTGAAGCATCCGCGCGGCTATCTTGATCCACAAAAGGCCTATCTCACCGATAGCCAGTGGGTGAAACAGACTGATCTCGCGTTTGAGTTCTTCATGAACCGGTTTCGCCTACTCGAGCCTTGTCCGAAAGCTGAGTTTGTTGCCCGCACGGGGTTGCCTCTCAACCACCTTAGCCAGCCATTAGCTCAAGCGTATGACCAAGGTCTGCTCGTTGAGTCCGAGACACATTGGCAAGTGACCGCCAAAGGTAAACTCTTCCTCAACGATCTTTTGGCCATTTTTTTAGCTGACTAGTGCAACAAACTGTATGTTAAGGTGCCTATTGTTTAGGCGCCTTTACCTGCCCAGCGGCGGATTGGTCTTTTGACGGCAAGTAAAGCAAGCGCGATTCATTCAACCAGCCTAAGAGGGATACCCTGTGACTTCGTCATTTCGTGTCGAGCCGAAACATTGGACTTTAATCGCCGCGCTGATCATCGCAGCCTATGCGTGCTATTTACTTATCGAGCCCTATATTGGTGCAATTGTACTCGCGTTTATTGTCTCTTTGCTCTTTTTCCCTGTTCATAAACGTATTGAAGATCGCATTGGACAACGTCCAAACACGGCGTCGGTCATATCCTGTGTCTTAATCACCTTTATCATCATCATTCCGCTCACCGTGGTAGCAGGGGCCATTATCGAGCAAGGCGTGAGCTTTTTTACACGCAGTTACGAATGGCTCAACAACGGCGGCGCAAAACAGTTACTCAACAACCCGCAAATACAATCGTCGCTGCATTTTCTCAACCAGTGGCTGCCATTTGATTTAATTGACCCACAAGAAACCGTGAAAAAGCTGGCGGCTTGGATGTCTTCATTCAGTGGCCAAATGCTCGAATTTAGCTCCAAGGTATTAGGTGATGTGACCGACTTTTTTATCACCTTCATGCTGATGTTGTTTGTCCTGTTTTTCTTGCTCCGTGATCACGACAGCATTATCCATACGCTCCGCCACGTGATCCCCTTATCACGAAGCCAAGAAGATCAGTTACTGGATGAAGTAGAGAAGGTCGCCAAGTCTGCCGTGCTTGGGTCTTTTCTTACCGCCTTGGCGCAAGGGGCCGCCGGCGGGCTGGCGATGTGGGCCGTCGGGCTGCCAGCACTATTTTGGGGGACCATGATGGCGTTCGCCTCCTTTATCCCTGTGGTAGGCACTGCGCTTATCTGGCTGCCAACCGTGCTGTATTTGGTGGCCACGGGCGATTGGCAATGGGCTATCGCCTTACTGATATGGAGTGTTGTGGTGGTCGGCTCCATCGATAATCTACTCCGTCCCTTCCTCATGCAAGGTAACTCGGGGATGAATACCTTGCTTATCTTCTTCTCACTATTAGGAGGGCTTCATCTGTTCGGCTTGATGGGGCTTATCTATGGTCCGATTATCTTTTCGATTACCTTGGTACTCTTTCGGATGTACGAGATCGAATTTGAACGCTTTCTTGACCGACAAGATAACGCGTAGGGGGTTTGATATTGGCCTAGTGCGCGCTTTGTGGGAAAATCCTTGTCTTGGCGCGCCACCCTACCTTCAAACGCGGCCGATAAGTACTTATAACCGGAAAGAGAACCCTCATGACCCTCACGGCACCCAGCGAGATTGCTCAGCGTCACCTCACCTTGTTCGCCAATAAACATGTTCTATTGGCCGGGGAGCTCGAAGATGACTTTGCCCAGCAGCTACTGTCTCATGCCGCACGCGTGTCGGTATTTACGACCCATCATGGCTATGCCACACGAATGGCAAATACTGACATCCATGTACACGCAGGCGCAGAATATACGGATGATAGCGCCGTCGACGTGGTACTTTTCTACTGGCCTAAGTCAAAAGCGGAAGCCGATTTTCTTCTCGCGATGCTCACGCATCGTCTCGGCGCGAATGTCGACTGGATCGTAGTGGGTGAAAACCGCAGTGGCGTCAAAAGCATCGAAAAACGTTTTGCACCGTATGGCCAAGTCATTAAACAAGATTCAGCTCGCCGATGCAGCCTATACCATGGCCAGTGCACATCACCGGCGGCGTCATTTAGCCTGGCAGATTGGTTTCACGACTATCCTCTCCAAGTAGGCAGCCTATCACTCACTGTTCGTGCTTTACCCGGTGTGTTTAGTCACAAAAGCCTTGATGATGGCACGGCCTTATTACTCCAGCACCTGCCCGACATACAAGGCGATGTGATTGATGTCGGCTGTGGCGCGGGCGTTATCGGCACGGTACTACTGGCTACCCACCCAAGCTGTACGGTCACCTGTGTTGATGTGAGTCATTTAGCGGTCGCATCAACCCAAGCGACGCTCGCGGCCAATGGGCTCAGCGGCTCTGTTTTTGTCTCTGACATGTTAGGGGCCGTCAGTGGACAGCAGTTTGATGCCATTATAAGCAACCCACCTTTCCATGAAGGATTGGAGACATTTTACCATGCCACCGAATCCTTGCTGGAAAACGCACCTCGCTACCTCCGCCGTCACGGCCAATTAGCGATCGTCGCCAACAGCTTCTTACGTTATCCGCCGATTATTGAAAAAGGATTCGGTCAGTGCGATACCCTTGCGAAAACCCGCCGATTTGCCGTTTATCATGCGCGAAAAGCACGCTAGTTGCTGACAACACCATCAATCAATCGAGTAACACACTTGTAAGGTTTGATACCTGACAGCAGGTCACAGTTTTGACTGATCGGACGTGTTAGCGTCTACTCTTTCGCGGCTGCCTTTGGGCAGCCGTTTGCGATTCAAGCCCGCGTGATCAGGGAGAGGTATTCACAGCGTGCAAATGGATATAGGTTGCTCTACACGTCTTCAACGCCGCTTTATGTGGTGGTTTTTTAGTCTTAGTATTATCCCTGTGGTGATTTTGACGGGATACTTTACTTGGAGTCAGTCGCAACTGCTGATCGATCAAGCCCATCAACAGCTCGAGAGCGAGCGCGATCGTTACTATGTCACCATCACATCATATTTTAATGACCAAGTGCGCGCGGTAACCAATCTTGCAGCCTCTGATCTAGCAACCAGCAGCGGTGGACGCTTTTATGGCTTTCCTCATGCATTCCAACAACTCGGTGATGATACGCGCCAATCGCAGCGTCGACTCATACCGATCCTTCAACAGTCTCCGAACCAATATGCTGGCGTAACAGCCCAAAAGTATCACCGCTTATATCGTCGCTTTCATCACCAATTTCAATCTTGGTTAGCAAGATACGCGTTCAACAATCTCGCGATGTTTGATTTAAACCAAAACCTCGTATACACCGTCAAAGCCCACCCCATGACACAGGACAACCCATCACTGAAAAATGCGATCAAGCAATTGATGAATATGCCTGCCCAGCAGCGCCCTAAATGGATGCGCACTGCCTTTGAGCCACATGGCTCACGCACCATGCAAGCTTGGTATCTGATCCCCATACTTAAAAGCGGCCATATGCAAAGCGTCCTTGCTATTAGCACCACAACCGATAACTTGTCTGCGACACTTCGCCAACGGCAGCAACCAGAGTCGGGGCTGTGGCTGATTAATCAAAATCATCAATCGTTACTCAACAGTTGGGTGCCTCACACTGATCAAGCTAGGCCCTCGATCTTGCCATCAAAGCACGCCATCGATGCCGCTTTCCATGGCCAACAAGGGGTCATGTCTCCAAGCCAATATACACTCATGCCTCAACTCACGGCGTATCGACCCGTCAATGTGGCGGGGGCGTCTTGGGCGTTGATCACTTGTACACCTCAAAAACGTGCCTATCAGCCTCTGCGCCACTTGTATGCGATCAGTGCGACACTCGTGATCGTCGTTATTGTTTTATTAGTCTGTATTGGGCATTGGCTATCTCACCGCCTGACACTGCCTATCTTACAACTGACTTGGTGCGCCGAGCAGTTTGCCGCAGGTGAACTGGACTATCCGGTCACCCATCGCCAGCGAAAAGATGAAATTGGTCGCCTTGCAAGCGCACTCTCCCACTTAAAACACAGCTTGAGAGCGACGTATTTTTCTCCATCAATCACGATTAACGATAAAGAGACACAAGCGCATCAGCCGGAGAGTATTCATCGTCGCTTAGTGGATGCGATGAACTTGGCTCTGGCCGCTTGGGGTGGGGATAAAATCGGGCTAGCAGAAAAAAGTGGCTTATGGCGTGTTTACCAGGATAAAGGTAGCTTTCAAACAAGAACCTTGGATAAGTACCTGCACGTAGAAACCGTCCCAAAAACACCACGTTGGCGAAATGTAGTGCGCACGCTCGACTTTGTTCTCAAGCATACGAGTGAGCAATCACCACACTATCAGGCATTAAAACAGGCACAATTAGATATCCAGCACTGGGTCAGCCAAGACAAAGGCCAGCGTTAAGATTGTCATCGCACAGGCACCGCCTTATAGTGTTTGAAACTCTTTATCATTAGGTTTCGATGACGCTTTCTCTTCCTCAACTGCGGGTGTTTTTAACCATCGTGCAAGAGGGCACCATCACCGCCGCCGCCAAGAAACTGTTTCTCAGTAAACCAGCAGTCAGTATGGCACTCGCCGAGTTAGAAAGTCAGCTCGGTTACCCCTTGTTTGATCGACGCGGCAATCGGCTTCACCTCAATGACCAAGGGATAGCGCTTATCCCTAAAGCAGATGAACTACTCACCCGTAGCGACGAAATCAGTGCCACACTAAAAGACGATAGCCAACTGATTGGTTGGTTGCGACTAGGCGGAAGCGATACGGTGGGTAACCAGCTTTTACCTACACTGATTAGTGATTTTCGCCATGCGACGTGTCATCAACAACAAACATTGGTGATTGCCAACAGCCAAGAAATCATCACTCGCCTTCAACACTTCGAGCTGGATATTGGGTTGATAGAGGGTGAAATACTGCATCCCGATTTACTGCAAACGCCATGGTTAAGCGATCAGATGGCGGTGGTTTGTCACCCTAATCACCCGCTTGTGAGTCACGCACCGTTAAGTGTGGGCGATCTCGACAATCAAACTTGGCTGATCCGCGAATCTGGCTCGGGCACCCGTGAGCACTTTCTCTCACGCCTTGCTCCTCGCTTCGAGCGCTGGCACCTTTCTTTCGAGCTCAATACCACAGAAGCGATTTTAAATGCTGCAAGTGCTGGGTTAGGCTTGGCGTACCTGTCTAAGCTCTCCGCTCAACACGCCATTGCCGATGGTCGAGTGGTTGCCCTCGAACTCCCTTTGCTATTATCCCGGCGCTATTGGCTTGTGCGCCACAAAGATAAATACCAGTCAGGCCTACTCACCCGCTTCTGGGATTTCTGCTTACACTGGCAACCTCAACCCCATTCTTCTACTTAACCAGCAATCACCACGCGACAGATACAAAAAAGCCCCGACCGTGAGGTCAGGGCTTGGTGTTTTCTCATCAAAGTCTTACATCTATTTGCTTTGATGATTAAAGCTGTTTTTGCCTTCAGATTTTTCCAAAAATCTGAAAACAAGAAAGCAAGCCTGGCGATGTCCTACTCTCACATGGGGAGACCCCACACTACCATCGGCGCTGCTTCGTTTCACTACTGAGTTCGGCATGGAGTCAGGTGGGTCCAAAGCGCTATGGTCGCCAAGCAAAATTTTGTTTTGTCTTCACTTTTTTAAAAAGTGAAAACTATCAACCTAGAAAGCTGTTCGTTCTCGCCACAATCAACTGGCTTATTTCAAGTCCAACCCAAAACCTCTTGGGTGTTGTATGGTTAAGCCTCACGGGCAATTAGTACAGGTTAGCTCAACGCCTCACAGCGCTTACACACCCTGCCTATCAACGTCGTAGTCTACGACAACCCTTTAGAGAGCTCGAAGCTCTAGGGATGACTCATCTCGGGGCCAGCTTCGCGCTTAGATGCTTTCAGCGCTTATCT
>NZ_MUEY01000006.1:0-166863 GCF_001995695.1 Salinivibrio sp. ML290
AGTAGGACATCGCCAGGCTTTGAATACAATTGATTAAAGCCAAGAGATATAAGTCTTTAGTCATACAGAATTGGTGCGGAGTGGTAGTTCAGTTGGTTAGAATACCGGCCTGTCACGCCGGGGGTCGCGGGTTCGAGTCCCGTCCACTCCGCCACTACTTAGAAACCCTAGCTGAAAAGCTGGGGTTTTTTGCGTTTAGGCCCGGAGTAAATAGCCTGCTTATGTTAAAAGCAGAACCCTAGGGTACCAATTGCGATATGTGTGAGCCTGAGCGCCTGAACGCAACCCCTTCATTTGAGACTGCCATGTATTACTGTTAAGCGCTTAGCGTTAGTTCACTGTTGTAGAGTAGATTGATATAGACATAAAAAAAGCGCCTTGCGGCGCTTTTAATGGCTTAGGCCATCCCTTGGATGACCACAAATTTTTCTAAGAGCTGATCCTCTGTCTCGACATTATCGGGATCGGTGATAATGCATTTGGAGATAGGGCAGACCGACTGACACGTTGGCTTGTCGTAATGGCCTTTACACTCGGTACATAAATCTGGCTCGATCTCAAAGATCTCGGAACCCATCGAGATGGCCCCGTTGGGACACTCGGGCTCACACATATCGCAGTTTATACATTTATCGGTGATGAGTAGTGCCATATTACTTACCCGATGGGTTACGTGTATCTTGTCCTGATTGCAGGTTACGCATCAGTAGCGCATACTCTAGATCCATATCTTCTGGCACAGGAATAAATACGAAGTGGCCGCTACCTTTGGCATCAGTGATGGTTTCTGACTTACGGTTTTCCATCGCTTCTAGGGTGAAATGGACATTGCCTCGCGGTGTCATTAGCTCAAGGCTGTCACCGAGCATAAATTTGTTTTTCACTTCCACTTCAGCCAGATCGCCACGGCGCTTGCCAGTGAATTCGCCGACAAATTGCTGCTGTTCAGAAATTGAATAGCCGTAGTCATAGTTTTGGTAGCTATCGTGGGTATGACGACGCAAAAAGCCTTCAGTATAGCCCCGATGTGCAAGGTTCTCGAGGGTATTCATCAGGCTCTCATCGAACGGTTTACCGGCCACGGCATCATCAATTGCTTGGCGATACACCTGTGCTGTGCGTGCGCAATAATAGAAAGACTTAGTGCGACCTTCGATTTTTAGCGAGTGCACGCCCATGTGGGTCAAGCGTTCAACGTGCTGAATGGCGCGCAAGTCTTTTGAGTTCATGATGTAGGTGCCGTGCTCATCTTCGTACGCGGCCATCAACTCACCCGGGCGTCCGCCTTCTTCAAGCAACACGACATCATCAACTGGCTCGCCTTTACCCAAGGTTGGGGTCACTTCTTGAACTTGTACGACTTGGCCTGCGTCGTCTTCTTTGCCTTTATGCACTTTGTAGTCCCAACGGCAGGCGTTGGTACAGGTGCCTTGGTTTGGATCACGCTTATTAATATAGCCTGACAACAGACAACGGCCAGAATACGCCATACATAGCGCGCCATGAACAAACACCTCAAGCTCCATTTCAGGGCAGTGTTGGCGGATGTCTTCGATCTCTTCCAGTGATAGTTCACGCGATAAGATCACACGTTCAATCCCTTGCTGCTGCCAAAACTTGACGGTCGCCCAGTTAATCGCGTTGGCTTGCACGGAAAGATGGATTGCCATATCAGGGAAGTGCTCACGCACCATCATAATCAAGCCAGGATCGGACATGATCAGCGCGTCAGGGCCCATATCGATAATTGGCTTAAGATCGCGAATAAAGGTTTTTAGCTTGGCGTTGTGCGGCTGAATATTACAAACCACGTAGAACTTCTTACCCTGCGCATGGGCTTCGTCAATGCCTATTTTCAGGTTGTCGTGGTTAAATTCATTGTTGCGCACACGCAGGCTATAGCGTGGCTGGCCGGCATACACGGCGTCGGCCCCATAGGCGAACGCGTAGCGCATATTCTTTAGGCTACCGGCGGGAGAGAGTAATTCTGGCGTAAACATAATTCCAAGCTTGAGTCTGAGTATAAGTCAGGCACCTTCACGTTGAAGGTGAGTGTGGGTGCCATTTTACTGTGACATTACCCACACTACCAGCCGAATTTACCTAATCTTTGTGGGGATTAGTTAGTCGGTTTTTAAACCGCCTAACGCGGTGAATAAGCCATCTAGAAGGGTGTCGAGCTCGCCGCACATCAGCGATAAGTCGGCATCGAGGCGGGCTGCGACATCTTCTCGGTCGATGTCAGCGTTTTGATCGCGAATTTCCTCGGAGAACTTCAGTCGCTTCACGCTTAAATCATCGCCTAATATGAAGTCGACTTGTTCTTGCCAGTCCATGGACAACTTGGTGACTTGCTTGTCTGCCTCCAGGTGCGCCTGAATTTCATCACTGGTGAGATCTTGCTGTTTACATTTGATCACCCCACCTTCTTCCAGCAGTGCTTTGAGTTCTGCTTCATCACCGAGGTGAAAGCCTTGCGGCGCTTGGCCTTGCTTGACCCATTCGGTCATTGCATGCTCTGCCGGGGTCTCGGTTTCAACGGGAACGACGGGTAAGCTGCCGATGGATTTCCGTAATAGGGCGAGCAACTCTTCGCCTTTTTTGATACTGGCGGCATCAACTAACACCAAACCTTTATCCGCCATAATCAAAGCGCACATCTGACTTTGACGCGTGAAGGCACGCGGTAAGAGCTCCATGACCACATCGTCTTTTAGGCTATCTTTCTCGCGCTTTTTCAGGCGTTGCCCTTGGGCTTGCTCCATGGCGTCAACTTTCTCTTCCAAGGCGTCTTTGATCACCGACGCGGGGAGCAACTTTTCTTCTTTGCGAGCGCGGATCAGGATATTGTTACCGCTGACATGCGTGAGCATATCGCCATGCTTACCCAGTGCATTGTCCCAGCCAAACTTTTGCATGTCCTGGCTGCCACAAGGGGTAAAGTCGAACTCCTTCAGCTGGCTTTCCAATTGTGTTGGATCGAGGGGAATATCACGGGTAWGACGATAGACGAGTAAATTCTTAAACCAAATCATGGCGAGGCTTTATCCATCCTGTTGTGAGAAAGGCAACATGGTATTGCATTCACTCTCGAATGTCGCTGCAATTAGCGTAGAATTTAACCCTGCTCGCGACTTCAGCGAGACAAACTTGCCCAGCTTCCTCAATGAACGGATTACCTCAGTTGTGTTAAAGATCATTCATACCTCCGATTGGCACCTTGGTCATCAGCTACATGGCTATGATCGCCAATATGAACATCAAGCCTTTCTCGATTGGCTTAAGCAATGCCTCATTGATGAGCAAGCCGATGCCTTATTGGTGGCGGGAGATGTGTTTGACAGCGCCAACCCACCCGCCAGCGCTTGGCGAATGCTGTATCGTTTTTTGGCTGATGTTGCCAAAGCACTGCCACACTTAAATGTGGTGATCACCGGCGGGAACCATGACTCACCTAGCAAACTCGACGCCCCACACGAGCTACTGAAAGCCTTTGATTTACACTTAATTGGTGCCATTGCCCGTGACAGTGACGGTCACCTAGATACAGAACGTATGCGAGTGCCTATTACCGATAAGTCAGGCGACGTCGCGGCTTGGGTATTGGCGGTGCCTTTTTTGCGAAGTGGTGATTTGCGTACAGAAGGACTCGATGAAAAGGACGATCGGCTTATTGAGGGAGTGCGAAGTATTTATCAGCAAACGGAGCAAGCTGGGCGTGAAAACGCGCGCGCTGATCAGGCGTTGATAGCGATGGGCCATGTGTATATGGCCAGTGGTGAGTTGTCAGAAATGTCAGAGCGGCGCATTCTTGGGGGGAATCAGCATGCGCTGCCGGCGGATATTTTCAGTGAGGATATTGCCTATGTCGCGCTTGGACATTTGCATTTAGCTCAGCAAGTGGCGAAGCAAACACGGATTCGTTATTGCGGATCGCCCATCCCTTTGTCGTTATCCGAACGCCACTATCGGCACCAAGTGTTAGCGGTAACGCTTGAAGACGATCAGCTACAAAGTGTGATCCCACATTATGTGCCGCGTGCCGTTGATTTATGGCGGGTTCCGGAACAGCCCTCACCGTTGGAAACGGTACTCGACGCACTGGCGGGACTCACGCTTGAGCCTTTACCGCTGTCGCAGCAACCTTTGCTTGATGTCCCTGTTTTGTTAGATAAACCCCAGCCGATGCTCAGGGAAAAAATTCTAGCGGCCTTGGATGGTAAACCTGTGCGGCTTGCCAAAATCACACCGCATTATCGCGAGCAACCACAAACAAGTGGCTTTCGACAGCAACGTCTCTCGGAGGTCGAGCCCTATCAGGTGCTTCGCCATGGTTGGCAGCAAAAGTATCAAGGTGAACCTGATACGGCGTTATCAGCAACGTTTTCTCAGTTATTGGAGCAACTGGAACAGGACGAGGATCAATAAACGATGAAAATCCTGGCATTACGTGGCGAGAATTTGGCCAGCATTCAACATCCGTTTGCATTGGACTTTTCACAAGGACCGCTGGGTGACAGTGGCTTGTTTGCGATCACAGGCAAAACGGGCGCGGGAAAGTCGACGCTTTTGGATGCGATTTGCTTGGCGCTTTACGACAAGATCCCGCGCTTTCAGTCCAATAAAAAGCATGATGCGGATATTGGCTTGGGCGACCCGGCCACTCGGGTTAAAGCCAATGATGTGCGCAGTATCTTATCGCGTGGTAAAGGCGAGGGGTACGCGGAAGTGGATTTTGTCGCCTATGATGGCAGCCGTTGGCGTGCGCATTGGTCGGTGCGCCGTGCGCGCGGTAAAGCGGACGGCCGTATACAGGCGAGCGAGCATTGGTTGGAGAACCTCGCCACAGGCCAACGTATCGCCGGTAAAAAACAGGAAGTACTCAGTGAAATAGAGCGCTTAGTGGGACTGAGCTATGAACAGTTCCGCCGTGCGGTGATGTTACCGCAAGGGGATTTTGCCGCTTTCTTAAAAGCGTCTGCAGATGATAGAGCGGCCTTGCTTGAGCGCATGACAGGCACTGAAATATATAGCCGGCTGTCGCAAATGGCGCACCAGCGGGCACGTGATGAAAAGCAAGCACTGGATCAACTGACCCAACAGTTGGGCGATATTCAGTTACTCACGGATGACGAAGAACAGCAATTGCATCAAGAGCAGGCGCAATGCCAGCAGCACATTCACGATTTACACACTCAGCTCCGAAAACTCAATGACTATCGCCAACAACACACGCATTTTGCGCAAGCGCAGCAGGGCGTTGAGACGGCTCAGCAGGCGCTCGATGAAGCGAGTGAAGCGCGAGAGAGCATTGCCGCCCGGCGTGACGCGTTGGACGAGATAGAGCGTGTCCAAGTGGCCCGGGACGATTGGCAAGCGGTGCAGACCACCCAATGGCAACGCCAGGCGCTCACACTCGAACGCCATCAGCTCGCGCGTGAAGAACGTCGTATAGCCCAAGCGTATGAACAAGAGGCTGAACGTTGGCGCGACGCTAATCGGGCAGTGGCGGAGGCCGAGCAAAGCTGGGCGGAGCTTGAGCCTAAAGTACGGCAAGCGCAACAAATAGATACCCAACTGTCTGGCATTGAACGGCAAATGCATGAGCAAAACCTAGCGCTGAATGAGCAACAGCAAAAGTATCGACAAGCCCAACAGTCTTTTGCGCAAGCGCGCGCGCAAGCCGAACAACAGCAACAACGTGAGGCGGCGATAGAAAAAGAAATCGCCCGTTATGGTGACTTTTCTCATGTGGCGGAACACTATCAACCTGTGTTTGATAACCTGCGCCAGTACCTCGATTGCCAAGATACACTCTCGGCGCTGCAAGAAGAGTATCAAGCCCGTTATCATCAGCAGCAACATTGGCAGCCGCAACGTGACAAGTTGGACAAAGACATTGCCCAAGTTGATGACAGCAGTGCGCAGCTGAAAGCCAAGCGACAAGCGTTAGAGCCTGAGGCGCTGCAGGCAAATCAAGACGCGGATCAGGTGCGGTATAGCAAACTGCACACGCAAAAGCAGCAGCAAGAAGCGGTGCTCAATGAGGGAAAAAACTGGCAGTATTGGCAAGAGCGCTGTCAGCATAACCAAGCGGAGCTGGAAAAACATCAAGCACTGTTTGCAGACAGCCAAACCCAGTTAGCGCATTTGAAAGACACGCTGACCCGTGAGCAGGCCCAGGTCGAAGAAGCACAAAATAGCCTCCAACAGGCGATGGCGGTGGTCGAGCTTGATGATCTTCGCCAAACTTTACACGAGGGGGATCCTTGCCCGCTCTGTGGGGCCACCGAACACCCCTACCTGCACCATGCCCCCGCGATTGAAGGCATGATCGCGCAGCAGCAGGCGCGTGTAGACGCCTTGCAAGCATCGTATAACCAACATCACGCCGAGTATTATTACTGGCAAAGGCAGCACCAGCAAAGCCAGCACGCGTGTGCCGAGTTAAAAGAGCAGGGAGCGGTTTGGCAGGCTGAGCGACAGCAATGCGAACGAGAGGTGCATGCTGCGATTGCTGAGCTGGATGAAACCATCGACTTATCGCGTCCACTCAGTGACATCCTCGGCGAGATTGACGCACAGGCGCAACCAACCTATGCCGAGTATCAAGCCTGTTATCAAGCGATGACAGAGCGCCAACAACAGCTTGCCCACATTCAGCAAATGGATACGGCCATTGCCGAACTCCAGCATGCACGTGAGCAGCTAGTGGCTCGACGTCATCAACTCGACCAGTCACTGACAGAGTGTGAGACACGGCTCAATGCGATTGATGAGCAATGGCAGCAGCAACAGACGCAAGTGACTCGAGTCAGCCAATCGCTGGATCAGCAATTAGGCGCTGGACAGTGGCTGTCGAGCCTGCAACAGGTTGGCGCCGCGCATTATATCCGCCAGATGGAGCAAAAAATTCAAGCCTATCAGGCACTGCAAGACGAAAAAGCGGCGCTTGCTGAGCACAAGCAACAAAGAGAGACCGACCTCGCCTCGCTTTCGCAGCAGTGCCAGAGCTTGTCAGAAGATATTCAAGCCCGGCAAGCCCAACTGGTGACCCTCGCACAAGAGCATCAACAGCAAAGTGCCGCGCGCCAAGCGTTGATCCCGCAATCAGATCTGGAGGCGCTAGAGCGAGCGTACAAAGCGGCCATTGAAGAACAAGTCGCACAACGTAACCAAGCCGAGCAAGCCTACACGCAGGCCAGTGAAAAGCGTGCTGGTGTGCAGGCGCGCCAGCAAACGCTTGATACCCAGCAGCGTGAGGCGGATCAGCGCTACCGCGCAAGTGTGAGACGTTGGATCCAATGGCAGCCGGAACTCGGTGTTCATCAGTATGATTTGATTGGCGCGCTGTCGTATAGCGAGGTATGGCGTGCCAATGAGCGACAGGCGATCAGCGATGTTGAAGCGCGTTATCAAGAAGCCAAAACGCGCCTTGATGAGCGTCAGCAACAGCTTGTTCATTGTCAGCAAACCATGGCAGACACCAAAGCTTGGATAGTGGCACAGCAGTTACCTGATGATGATGCGTCTCTCAGCGCACAGCAGTCACAGTGGCAGCAAGCGCTCGAGGAGCAGGAGCAGCGCCTCTTTACGCTTCGTCACCAATTGACTGAGTCAGAAAAAGCCAAGCACCAAGCCGGCTCACTGACTGAAAAAATAGAGGCGCAGCGGCATCAAACGGAACAATGGCTAAAATTGGCTGACCTGATTGGCTCCGCGAGCGGGGCGAAGTTCCGAAATCTTGCCCAATCTTTAACCTTGTCTCAGTTAGTGGATATCGCCAATGAGCACTTGGCGTCATTGTCACCACGTTATGCACTGCAAACGGTGCCGGATAGCTTGCTGGCGTTACAGGTGGTCGATCACGATATGGGTGATGAGGTGCGCAGTGTCGAATCACTGTCTGGCGGAGAGAGCTTTTTGGTCTCGCTCTCGCTGGCGCTAGCACTGGCCTCTTTAGCGGCAGATACCCGCCAGCTTGGCTCTCTATTTATTGATGAGGGCTTCGGCACCCTAGACCCTGATAGCTTAGAAATGGCGTTAGCCTGCCTGGATACCCTGCAAGCGGATGGCCGACAAATTGGGGTGATTTCGCATGTGAATACACTGGTTGAGCGGATTGGTGCACAAGTCCGTGTAGATAGCCAAGGTGGCGGCGCAAGCCGTGTATTAGTGACACAGCAAGGTGTAGGCTAGGTCACAGCCTGTCGACACAAGGGGAAAATAGCTCGCGCTGGGTCACAAAAATGTCATAATAAATCCACATAATGGCGCCAGTTCAATGATAACACTAGGTAATTATCATGGTTAGACGGATTCTCGTTGTTGAAGACGAAGCCCCCATTCGCGAGATGCTTTGTTTTGTACTTGAACAAAAAGGTTATCAAACGGTTGAGGCAGAAGACTACGACTCGGCACTGGCGCAAATATGCGAGCCTTACCCAGAAATGATCCTGATGGATTGGATGTTACCTGGCGGATCGGGGCTCAATCTTATTAAGCACTTAAAGCGGGAAGAGTTAACCCGACAAATCCCCGTGGTAATGCTGACCGCAAGGGGCGAAGAAGAAGACAAAGTGCGAGGCTTAGAAGTAGGGGCCGATGACTACATCACCAAACCTTTCTCGCCGAAAGAGCTGGTGGCGCGATTAAAAGCGGTGATGCGCCGCGTGTCGCCGACAACCTTGGATGATGTCATTGAAGTACAAGGGTTGAAGCTTGACCCTGTCTCGCATCGAGTGACCGCCAATGATAATCCGCTAGACATGGGGCCGACCGAGTTTAAGCTGCTGCACTTTTTCATGACCCATCAAGAGCGAGTATATAGCCGCGAGCAGCTACTCAATAACGTGTGGGGCACCAATGTCTATGTTGAAGATAGAACGGTGGATGTGCATATTCGTCGCTTGCGCAAAGTGCTGGAAGCCGGTGGACACGCCAAACTGGTACAAACCGTGCGCGGCGCTGGATATCGTTTCTCAACACGTAGTTAAATCCCGCCTACATCAGGTGTAGGCTGCATGGAGACGCAATGGTCGAACGACTGTCTTGGAAGAAGCTAGCCTGGGAGCTGGCTTTTTTTTATTTACCTTGGTTTATCATAGGTTGGCTGTTTGGTGGCCTACCTTGGTTATTGCTTGGCGCCACCGTTGCCATGCTGCTTTGGCACCTGCATCAGCAGGTCAAGCTGTCGGATTGGCTTTGGAAAGACAAAAGCCTAATGCCACCCTCAGGCACCGGCTCCTGGGAGCCTTTGTTTAATGGGATTTATCGCTTACAAAAGCGTAATCGTCGTCGCCGTAAGGAGCTGGCGAATCTGATTCGTCGCTTTCGCAACGGGGCAGAGTCTTTACCGGATGCGGTGGTGGTTTTTGAGCGTGACGGTGCCATTGTCTGGTGTAACAAATTAGCTCAAGAACTGCTCGGCTTGCGTATGCCTGATGATAATGGCCAGCATATCAGTAATCTTATCCGCGCCCCTGAATTCGTCAGTTATATTGCTGATGCCAATTACGATGTGCCGCTCGAGATGCGCTCTCACCTCAATAGCGCGCGCACACTTGAGTTCCGGACCATGCCCTATGCGGAAGGCGAATATTTGATGGTGGTGCGTGATATCACTCAGTTAAAGCAACTGGAAGGGATGCGCCGCAACTTTTTCGCCAATGTTTCACACGAGCTACGCACGCCGATGACGGTTTTGCGTGGCTACTTAGAAATGACTGAAGATCCGGAGATGGTTGTTGGTCCCATGTGGCCGAAAGCACATGGGGTGATGACCGAGCAATTGTCTCGGATGGAGTCACTGGTAGAACAGCTTTTGACCCTGTCTAAAATTGAAGCAGCGGCCAAGCCTGAGCTGGATCATCATGTGGATGTGCCAGCCATGCTTGATGTGCTACAAAAAGAAGCCCAAGCCTTAAGTGGTGATAGTGAGCATGTACTTACGTTTGAAGTTGATACCAGCCTTAAAGTGAAAGGCAATGACGATCAATTACGCAGTGCGATTTCCAACCTGGTTTATAACGCAGTAAAGCACACCCCGCCCAAAGCTGGGATCACTGTGCGTTGGTATCGCGCAAGCAAAGGCCCACGCTTGGAAGTACAGGACAGTGGTGAGGGGATCGCGCCGCAACATTTGGATCGGTTAACCGAGCGTTTTTATCGGGTGGATAAAGCCCGCTCCCGTGAAACGGGTGGCAGTGGCTTAGGGTTGGCGATCGTAAAACATGCGTTAAGTCATCACGATGCGGAATTAGATATTCAAAGTGAACTCGGGGTGGGGAGCACGTTCTCCTTTACCTTACCGGAGCGGTTAGCATGTTAAAGCGGTTTATTGCCACAGCCAGCCTGCTAGTGAGCATGGCGGGCTTTAGTCATGCCGACACGCTGCCTGATTATCAACGTAGCAGCGGTATATCCGGTAACTTGAGCTCTGTCGGCTCAGACACCCTAGCCAATATGATGGCCGCTTGGACTGACGGGTTCAAACGGCTACATCCAGGGGTGAATATACAGCTACAAACGCCAGGCTCTGCCTCCGCCGCCCCCGCGCTGGTGGAAGGGACCGCACAACTTGGCCCCATGAGTCGTCCGATGCGGGTCAGTGAAGAAAATGCGTTTCAAGCACGTTTTGGCTATCCTCCTACCGCGGTACCCGTTGCGGTGGATGCGATGGCCGTCTATGTCCACCAAGACAACCCTTTACGCACCATCAGTTTTCAACAGTTGGATGCGGTATTTTCTCGCACCCTCTGGTGTGGGGCGAGTAAACCGGTGGCAACCTGGGGGCAATTGGGCTTATCAGGCCGTTGGGCCAACCGAGATTTGCAATTATTCGGCCGTAACTCGGTATCCGGTACCTATGGTTATTTTAAGCAAGCAGCGTTGTGTCGTGGGGATTTTCGAGCCGATGTGAATGAGCAGCCCGGCTCGGCGTCTGTTGTGCAGTCGGTGGCCTCTTCGCTGAATGCGATCGGGTATGCAGGGATCGGCCATCAAGCGTCAGGGGCGCGCATGCTGGCGATTTCACACCAAGGAAAAGAGGCGATAAAGCCCACCCCTTCAGCGATTCGAACGGGTGAGTACCCCCTTACCCGTTATTTATATTTGTATATCAATAAAGCGCCCAATCAGCCGCTGGCGCCACTTGAATCGGCATTTATGCGTTATATTTTGTCGGCGCAAGGGCAGAAGGCGGTGAGTCAGCAAGGCTATATTCCCTTGCCGGCTCAAGCGGTGCGCGCGCAAAGACAGGCATTAGGGCTGGATGCGTCGCTAAAAGACTCGCGTTAAGGGTTTAGACGTTTAGGGACTCAGCGTTGCGGAAGCGACGGCCTCCACTGGACGCTTGTCGTGCTCTCAGTCGCTAAAGGTCAGCCCCCAGTTTACTGACTGCCAGTATGCCTGCTCTGCTTCCAAGTCCGCCGCGAGCAAACGGTTCTCTTGCAGCCACCCGGTAGGGAAGGTGAGTTGCCATGCCCCTTTTTTGTCGACACTGAGAGCAATCTCTGGCAAGGCCTCGTCGTTACGTTGTGAGTGCAACACACAGGCTAACCGTAGTGCGCAAATCAGCGTCTCGATGAGCTTAGGTTTAAACAAGGTAAACTTAGGCATTTCATTGAGCTTTAGCGCCTTACGATGGAAGCGCGCGAGGGTGGCTAGCACGGTTTGCTGCTCTTGGTTAAACCCAGGCAAATTGGTGTTGCGCAGAATATACGCAGAATGCTTGTGGTAGCCAGGATAACCAATGCTTAACCCCACTTCGTGCAGCAGCGCAGCCCAATTCAAAAGCCCGGCGAGCTCTGCTTTCTTACTACCCTTATCCGGCTCGGCTTGCGCATAAAAATACGCGGCTGTATGTTGCACGCGACGGGCGTGACTCAGGTCGATGTTGTAGCGTGCTGCCATATCATCCGTCGTACGACCACGGATATCGGTACGTTGAAAGCGGTCTTCCATTTCATAGAGCAACCCTTCACGTAACGCACCATCAGAGAAGCGCATCGATTCGATGGCAAGCGCATCAAAGATCCCAGAAAGAATTGCCACGCCTGCGACGAAAACCGGTTGGCGGTCGACCGACAAGCCCGGTAAATCGATACTGTCACTGGTTTTAAACTTCAGCAACTTTTCGATCAGGTTATCTAACCGCTTACGGGTGATAATGCCGTCTTCATCACCCAGGCCGATAATCACTTCACGAATCGCTTTGATGGTGCCTGACGCGCCGAGCGCCACTTGCCAGCCAGCCTGACGGTATTGAGAAGCCAAGCTTTCTAGCTTTTGTTGGGTAGCCAGCTGTGCGGCGGCAAATTGCTTAGGCGTAATGTTGCCTTTGGGGAAAAAACGCTCGTTATAACTGACGCAGCCAACCCGTTTACTGTTAACCAGTGCGGGCTCAAAGTTATCCCCGATCACTAATTCTGTACTGCCGCCCCCAATATCAATCACTAACTTCCGGCCAACGTTTTGCTGCGTGTGGGAGACGCCCATATAAATAAGACGCGCCTCTTCCTCCCCGGAAATAATTTCAATCGGGTAGGGCAAAACCTGTCTTGCCCGCTTGATGAAGGTGTCGACATTGCGGGCCTGGCGCAAGGTGTGGGTGGCGGCGATACGGACATTCTCCATGTCTAAGCCGTTCAGCCGTTCAGCGAACATGGCTAAGCACTCGACACCACGGCTGATCGCCTCATCACTGAGGCGATGTTGATCATCCAACCCTGCAGCCAGTCGCACACGTTGTTTATGGCGACTCACTATCTGTAACCCTTCGCCAACGACGCGCGCGACGACCATATGAAAACTGTTAGAGCCGAGATCAACCGCTGCGATTTCGCGCGGCTTATCCTTTGACTGGGGGTGTGTCATGTTGCAACTTTTCCGCGTTTTTGAGTTCTTGGCGCTCTGCGTGCTTAAGGTAATCATAGATCTCGGTCTGAGAGCGGATCTTTTTCTTGTTACCCCGTTTGACGTAGGCGTTGGACATGGCTTTATCGATAACGCGGGCTTTCGCGCGATCGGAAAATTGAATCTCCAAGATGGCCATGATGCGATCTTTCAGTCTGGGATCGCGAATGGGAGCCCCAACTTCAATCCGGTTATCGATGTTGCGAGTCATCCAATCGGCAGACGAAATATACATATCACGTTCACCGCCGTTTTCAAAGGCAAACACGCGGGGATGCTCTAAGAAGCGATCAACAATGCTGATTGCTTTGATATTCTGACTTACCCCTTTAACCCCAGGCACTAGCGAGCACATGCCGCGTACGATGATGCGAATTTTCACCCCTTCATTACTGGCTTTGTACAGCAGGTTCACTAGGCCTTTGTCGACCAGGTTGTTGACCTTGAGCGTAATACCTGCCTTACGTTTGGCCTGCGCATGCTCAATTTCACGTTCAATCAGTTTATACATACGACGCCGCGAGTTACGTGGCGAGACAATTAAGTGATTGAACTTTACAGGACGATACGGGTTTTCAATAAACTCAAATACTTTGCGGATTTCTGACGTCAATGGCTGATCCGCTGTAAACAGCGCGAAGTCGGTATAAATTCGCGCCGTTTTTTCATGAAAGTTACCTGTGCCGATATGGCCATAATCGCGTAGCACGCCGTCTTCTCGACGAGAAATTAAACACAGTTTCGAGTGAATTTTGAGTCCGGGGGTGCCAAACACGACTTTTACGCCAGCATCCGTGAGCACCCGTGACCATTCGATGTTGGCTTCTTCATCAAAACGTGCTTGCAGCTCGACCACGACGGTCACGCGTTTTCCGTTGTTGGCAGCATCAATCATCGAGTTGATAATGCGAGAGTTTTTCGCCACACGATAGACATTAATCCGAATACTACGCACTTTAGGATCAAACGACGCCTGACGCACCAGTTCAGTCATATGGCGGAACGTATGATAGGGATAATAAAGTAGAATATCGCGTTCGCGAATAGCATCGAAGGCATTGTTTTGTAGCTGAAAATCAGCCGATTCGAACGGTGGCAAAGGCGGGTTTTCCAGGTATTTACGTCCAACGTTCGGAAAGCCGATAAAATCACGAAAGTTGTGATAGCGAGCACCCGGTAAGACACTGTCGTAGTCGGAGATTTTTAATACCTGAATCAATTTGCTCACCATTTCCGGTGGCATATCGCGTTGATAAACAAACCGAACCGGTAGGGCGGTTAAACGCTGATCCAAGCTTTCTGACATGTTTTCAAGCAGGCTGTGCTCCACTTCATTGGTCAGGTCGTATTCCGCATCGCGGGTCATTTTCATCGCGTACGCTTCGACAGTATCGTAGTCGAAAAAACCACTAAAAATTTGGTCTAAACACAAACGGATAATGTTATCGAGTAAAATGATGGTTTTTCGCTGCCGTTTTCCTTTTGGCTCAGGGACTTTAACAAAGCGTTCTAATTCATCAGTTGGGATCTCTATCAGCGCATACTTGGGCTCTTCCCCTTCTTTTTTCAGCTGTACGGCGAGGTAAGAGTAGGCATCTTTCAAAAAGCTTAAAACATCGACGTCCTTGTTAAGCATAATTGGCGTGATGTAAGGCAAAATATTGCTTCTAAAATAACGTTTTAACCACTGCGCTTGATGATCAGAGAGTTGACGTTCGTTAACTAAAAAAATATGGCGGCGTGCCATTTCGAGCAAAATATCGTTGTAAAGATGATCAAAATCTTGATTCAGTTTGACGACTTTTGCTTGAATCTTGCTCAATAGCTCTTTGGCATGACTTTCCACTCCGCGTTCTTCATCGATAATGATGCGCCGTTTCACGTCGGCAAACCGTACTTGATAAAACTCGTCAAGGTTGGATGAAAAAATGCCTAAAAACCGAACTCGCTCAATAATAGGCACACTTTTGTCCGCGGCCTCTTGCAGGACACGTTCATTAAAAGAAAGCCAGCTAAGTTCTTTGTCGACATGATAAGAGTCTAAAGTCATAACGCGTAAGAAAATCCTGTTCTACTGAATAAAATTGCTGTCAAAATCGACAATCAAGTCGTCTGACAGCGTTTCAAGGGCTTCATGCAATACGTTAATGTCCGCCGCCGGCGGAACCGTTAAATAAAAATCTGCGGTGAAAATTTGTCCGCCCGTATTGGCGGCGCTTTGTGTTTGCGTGTTGAGTTTGTTGATGGTGACGCCATGAGCGGCGAGCAGCTGGCTGAGCGCTTGCACAATGCCGCGCCTGTCGTTGCCTGTTACCGACAATGTATGGGTAATCGGAGACGGTGAGGCGGGCGTCGCATCAGTGATGAGCAACTGTAAACCATCGAGCGCGCGTAACGCATGGACCAGCGCATCAGCGTACGTGTCTGACACTGAAATGTGAATGATGCCGGCAAACTGCCCTGCTAGCTGACTGAGTCGGCTGGCTTGCCAGCTGCCGTGATGATTGAAAACCGTGTGTGATATTTGATCAACGAGGCCAGCGCGATCTGGGCCCACTAATGTGATAACAAAATGCTTCATGCGTGATCCTTACGGCGATTCTTTAGACAATTATTGAGGCCAGTCAAGGTGTTGTCTATGCTGCTGGAGGCTAAACTCACGAAAGTGTGCCCAATATCAACTTGAGCAAGCCTAAAGCCCGTTTGTTGCATATTTATTGCGTGGCGATAGCGTGACTAGGCGTTGATGACCACTCACGATACACTGGACGACAGTGATGCGATGCCGTGTTTGTGAAACGCGGCGTCGTGCGTCTCGCTGTCACAAAATTGTCATTGTAATGACATACAATACAGGGCTTGCTTAATAAAAAGAGGCACGAATGACCCACTCTTCACCATCATTAACGGACACCAGACCGGCGCGGCGTTTTAAAGATAAACTGACTCGCCAAACGGTACGTCTTGGTGGCGTGATGGTATTAGTGACCCTGCTGCTTCTTTTCTTCTACTTACTCACGGTGGTGGTACCGCTTTTTCACCAAGCGAGTGTGAGCTTGAGTGAGCGCTTTACCTTAGCCACTCCCGGCGTGCCTCAATACATTGGTGCCGATACACGCAATCAACTGGTATATGGCTTGGATGATCGAGGTGTGTTAACGGTTGCCAAACGCCCGCAACGGTCTGAGACTCCCACAGCCAGCGCCGTGCTCCGCGCGCAAACGGTATTACAGCAGCCGCTATCCAGCATGGATAAGCCTGCGATAAGCCGCGTCGAAGCATCTACGCCATTTTTGGCGGTGGAAAAGACGCCTGGGCGCGTAGCTGCATGGCAATTACGCTTTCGTACACAATACCAAGCTGACGCCTCAGTGGTCCCTCAATTGTCCACTATGCCGGCCTTTGGTCGTGAGTTGATCGTGGACGCGAGCGCGCAGCCGCTTAACCAGCTGACTGTTGCGGTGCCGGATAGTTTACACGGTCAAACCATCCCGCCCGTGCTGGCTGCTGTCACTCAGGATAACCGTTTGGTGGTTTTTCGTGGTACGCAGAAAAGCATGGTGCCTCTTTCGCAAGCCGTTGACCATATCGCGTTATCAGGAGACGGGCAGCGCTTGTTTGTGCATCAACAAAATCGTTTAGCGATTTGGCGCGTAAACGGGAACGATTTAGCGTTGCGCGAAACGGTTAATCTCGACAATGTGGTCGCCAGCCCAGTCACGAAAATGTCGATGCTAGCCGGGGGACGCTCTTTGCTCCTTCAGCACCAAGATGGCACCGTCACACAATGGTTCGATGTGGTGAAAAATGGTGAGCCATCGTTAACTGAAGTGCGCGCGTTTTCACCGGGGGAGGGCGTGGCACGTCTCGCACCTGAGCGTCACCGTAAAAGTCTGGCGACGGTAGATGAAACGGGACGACTTAGCCTAGTGCATGCCACCAGTGAGAAACAGCGCCATTTCGATGCTCAGTTTACCGCGCTGCCCGACGCTTTGGCGTTTACGCCTCGTGCAAATGGGCTGATTGCTGTGGTCGACAATCAATGGCAATGGTTGACCGTCGACAATCCTCACCCAGAAGTGAGTATTCACTCACTATGGCAGAAAGTGTGGTATGAAGGGTACTCGTCTCCGCAGTATGTGTGGCAGTCGACCTCTGCGGATGACAGCTTTGAAGCCAAGCTCAGTGTGGTGCCCGTGATTTTTGGTACCTTAAAGGTCGCTTTGGTTTCTTTAATTTTTGCGGTGCCGATGGCGATTGGCGCAGCCATATACACTGCTTATTTTATGTCATCCGGGCTCCGGCGTTGGGTGAAGCCGACGGTGGAAACGATTGAAGCGTTGCCCACAGTCATTATCGGCTTTTTGGCCGGTTTGTGGCTGGCACCCTGGGTTGAGTCGCACATTGCTAGCGTCTTTTTGTTGCTCCTGCTCATCCCTATTATTTTACTTGGGCTAAGCGGCGTGTGGCGCATGATCCCTAGGTATGTGCGACGCCGCTTACCTGATAACGCGCAGATAGTGGTCATTATTCCGGCGTTATTGATGGTGGGCGTAGTAGCCGCTTACCTTGGACCATGGGTAGAGCAGGTCTGGTTAGGGGGCGATGCGCGCCAGTTTGTGACGCATGAACTGGGTATCGGCTATGATCAGCGCAATGCGCTGGTGGTGGGTATCGCCATGGGATTTGCGGTAGTCCCAACCATTTTCTCTATTGCCGAAGATGCGATTTTTTCTGTGCCCCCTCACCTTAAAAACGGCGCCTTGGCCTTAGGGGCGACACACTGGCAAACCTTGATTCGGGTGGTGTTGCTTACCGCAAGCCCTGGTATTTTTTCTGCCGTAATGATGGGCCTTGGGCGCGCGGTCGGTGAAACAATGATCGTACTGATGGCAACCGGTAACACGCCTATCATGGATTGGAATTTGCTCGAAGGGCTACGTACCTTATCGGCCAATATTGCGGTGGAAATGCCGGAGTCTGAAGTCGGTAGTTCCCATTATCGAGTGCTGTTTTTAACCGCTTTTATTCTTTTTGTCTTCACGTTTGTCTTTAACACATTGGCAGAGCTGATCCGTCAGCGTTTGCGTGACAAATACAGCAACCTTTAACCGAGATGAGAATGCGCATGCGTCCATGGATAAAATCTGGCACTCCTTGGGTTTGGATGACGGCCGGAATGGTCAGCGTCAGTCTGATTGCGATTCTTGGGGTGCTGTTATTGCTCGGCTATCGAGGCTTAGGCTATTTCTGGCCGACACCGGTCACCAGCTTTGAAGTGAAGAGTGAGCAGGGAGTAGAAACCGTGGTCGGGCAAATATATCGAACCGATCAGGTTGATGCGACGCAGCTCAAAGATGCTGGTGTTGTATTGCCAGCCTATCGCCAGCCCAGCTACCAACGTTTGGTGGTAAAAACCGGTAACCGTGAGCAAGAAGGGATCGATTTTCGTCAATTGCTGGCGTTTCAGATAAAAAGTCAGCACACACCCGTTGAAATGGCGATGATCGAGCGAAATGAAAATGGCATGTTCTACGGCAAGCCTCAAGCATACGTCGACGCCGGCGGCCACCAACATGCATTAGTGCTGTCTGAACTTTATCAACGCCTGGAAGATTTAGCGGCGC
Organism: Salinivibrio sp. ML290; assembly: GCF_001995695.1. Lineage (NCBI taxonomy): Bacteria > Pseudomonadati > Pseudomonadota > Gammaproteobacteria > Vibrionales > Vibrionaceae > Salinivibrio > Salinivibrio sp. ML290. The sequence continues at coordinate 18,543 of NZ_MUEY01000006.1, forward strand.
GTCGAGAGGTGATCAATGACATCGAGCAAGTACACCTAGCGAGCGTTAACTATCAGCTGGAGCAGCTGCGGCTGGAGGAAAAGTCCCTCTCATTAGATAGCCAGCTAAACACGGCAGAAAAAAAACGAATTGATAAGCGTCGTTCTCAGCTGCTATCGCAATACCAGCAGTTGGAGAAAAAGCTCAAACAGCTGCGAGAAAAACAACAAACGGGTGCGCTTGTTGTTGAAGATAGCCACGGTGACGCCGTGGCGTTGCCTCTGCAAAATGTGATTAATGTTTGGTATCCCAACGCCATGAGTGCCGTTGATAAGCTTAAATTTTGGGGCTACCAGGTTGCGACCTTTTTATCCGAATCTCCACGAGACAGTAATGCGGCGGGGGGCGTTTTTCCGGCGATTTTTGGCACCGTTTTCTTGGTGCTATTGATGTCAGTGATTGTCACCCCGTTAGGGGTGCTCGCCGCGGTATATCTTCACGAATACGCGCCGAAAACGGCATTCACGCGTATTATTCGCATTGCCGTGGTTAACCTCGCCGGGGTACCGTCAATTGTGTACGGTGTGTTCGGGTTGGGCTTTTTTGTCTATTTTATCGGTGGCACCATTGACGATGTATTTTATCAAGCGGCGCAGCCGGCACCGGTTTTTGGGACACCAGGTATTCTCTGGTCGGCGTTAACCTTGGCGATCCTCACCTTACCTGTGGTGATTGTGTCTACAGAAGAAGGGTTGGCTCGGATCCCCACCAGTGTTCGCCATGGTGCGTTTGCCCTTGGGGCGACACAATCAGAAATGCTCTGGCGGGTGGTCCTGCCGATGGCAAGTCCTGCGATGATGACCGGGTTGATTTTAGCGGTTGCGCGCGCAGCCGGAGAAGTGGCGCCCTTAATGTTGGTGGGGGTGGTTAAGGTCGCCCCCTCTTTGCCAGTGGATGGTAACTTCCCGTTTTTGCACTTAGAGCGGAAGTTCATGCATCTGGGCTACCATATTTATGATGTCGGCTTTCAAAGCGCGCACATCGAAACGGCGCGTCCTTTGGTATACGCCACGTCGTTTTTGCTTGTATCTGTGATCGTGGCGCTCAATTTGTCCGCGATTGGTATTCGTCATTACTTGCGTGAAAAGTATCGCGCATTGGAATTATAACGATAAGGATCCCGCTCGATGTTTTCGATAACGCCACCCATAGGTGTCACGCCTAGCTTAGACTTGGGGAATTTGCCTGACGAGCAAACCGCGTTAGCTATTCGGGATCTCAACCTTTACTACGGGTCGACCCAAGCGTTGTTTGATATCAGTATGCGTATTCCCAAAGGGAAGGTCACTGCGTTTATCGGACCGTCTGGGTGCGGTAAATCAACATTGCTACGTTGTATTAATCGGATGAATGACTTGGTGGATGGTTGCCGTGTTCGAGGCGGGATCACCCTACATGGGCAAAATATCTATCACCGCGACGTGGATGTGCCAGCATTACGCCGTCAAGTGGGGATGGTGTTCCAGCGTCCTAACCCTTTCCCCAAATCTGTCTATGAAAATGTGATCTTTGGACTGCGTTTACAAGGGATCAATGATCCCAGAACACTCGATGATGCCGTCGAGCGTTCATTGCGTGGCGCGGCATTATGGGATGAGGTGAAAGATCGCCTTAATGACAATGCGTTTGGGTTGTCCAGTGGGCAACAGCAACGGCTGGTGATCGCGCGGGCGATCGCGATTGAACCTGAAGTGTTGCTGCTTGATGAGCCATCGTCAGCGTTGGATCCCATCTCAACCTTGACCATTGAAGAACTGATTAATGATTTAAAGAATCAATACACAGTGGTAATTGTCACCCATAATATGCAGCAAGCGGCGCGGGTCTCGGATCAAACGGCGTTTATTAATATGGGACGTTTGGTGGAATACGCGGATACCGATACCTTGTTTACCACCCCACAAAACAAACAAACCGAAGACTACATCACCGGGCGCTACGGATAAGGAGCAGGCCTTGGATAACCACAATATTAGCCGTCATATTTCTGGTCAGTTTAACGCAGAGCTTGAAGCCATTCGCACCCACGTGCTGGCAATGGGCGGCTTGGTTGAGCGTCAGCTAACCGATGCGCTGCGCGCCATGCACAATCAAGATGTGGAGCTCGCGCGCCATGTTATTCGTGAAGATCACAAAGTGAATGGCATGGAAGTGGCGATTGATGAGGCATGTACACGCATCATTGCTAAACGTCAGCCCACCGCGAGCGATCTGCGACTGGTGATGGCTATCATTAAGACCATCACTGATCTTGAGCGCATTGGTGATGTTGCTGACAGTATCGCTAAAATGGCTCTCGACAACTCGAGCTATTCTCAGCAGCCGTTTTTGGTATCACTCGAAGCGTTAGGTCAGCGCGCCGCTAAAATGCTGCACGATGTGTTAGACGCCTTTGCGCGCATGGATATTGATGCGGCAATGAAAGTCTATCGTAAAGATGACTCGTTGGACCGTGAATACGAGGGGATTTTGCGACAGCTGATGACCTACATGATGGAAGATCCACGCTCGATTCCCAATGTGCTGAAAGTAATGTGGTCGGCCCGAGCCATTGAGCGAGTGGGCGATCGGTGTCAGAACATTTGTGAATACATCATCTATTTTGTCAAAGGCAAAGACGTTCGCCACATTCAAAAAGAGGAGCTGGAAAAGCTCCTCAAATAATCGCTACTCGTCGTCTAACCAGTCACTGACGGCGTCTGGGACAAAGCTCTGGTCATGCAAAGGCATACGCACGTAACCTTCCTTATTGATTTCTGGAAGGGTGACTGCGGGGTAGTCAATTTCTTGGTAAGGGATTTGTGAGAGTAAGTGAGCGATGCAATTGAGCCGAGCGTGCTTTTTGTTATCGGCTTCCACCACCCACCAAGGGCTTTCTTTGGTGTCGGTGTAGGCAAACATGCGGTCTTTGGCTTCACTGTATTGCACCCAACGACTACGAGACTCGAGATCCATGGGGCTGAATTTCCAACGCTTTATTGGGGTGTTAATCCGCTCCGCGAAGCGCTTTTCTTGCTCCTCGTCCGATACCGAGAACCAGTATTTAATTAAGATGATCCCTGAACGGATCAACATTCGCTCAAGCTCGGGGCACGTACGAAGGAACTCTTCATATTCTTCATCGCTACAAAAGCCCATGACTCGCTCGACGCCGGCGCGGTTATACCAACTACGGTCGAACAAGACAATTTCACCACCGGCGGGTAGGTGCTCAATGTAACGCTGAAAATACCACTGGGTACGTTCACGCTCTGTGGGCTTATCTAGCGCGACGACTCGACAAACACGCGGATTGAGCTTTTCGGTGATCCGTTTAATCACGCCGCCTTTACCGGCGGCATCGCGCCCTTCAAAAATGACCACCACTTTCAACTGCTCTTGCTTGACCCATTCTTGAAGTTTGACCAACTCAGTCTGTAATTCGGTTAGCTTTTTCTCGTAATGTTTTTTGCTGATCTTGTGTGCTTTTTTATCCGACAAGGCCGCTCTCCTTTTACCACAGCGATGGGATCACGGTAGAAAACTCACTTTTCGGATGCAATGGATTCAAGTAGCGAAAGCGTATATCACCTCAAAAGACTAGAGTGGGTCACATTGCCATGTTGTCTGATCACGGCATTACACCGAGGTTTAAAACGATTGAGCAATGGCTTTGACGAGACGAACACGTTCCGGATCGGTGATCGGATAACAGCCATCGTCCCCATCGCCCATCGATGCGTAGGCGTTTGATTGCATGTCGCTTACTTGCTCGGTGCGTGCCGACAAGTGGATTTCACGTGCGCCGGTGGTCGTTAAAATCGCTTGTGCATTGTCGGGGGTCACGCCTGCGCCTGGCATGATGGCCAATGAGGTATGGCGTGTGGCGTCCACCCATTGTTTGAGTGCCTCTTTTCCCTGCCAAGCATTCGTCGCTTGCCCGGAGGTGAGAATGCGTTCAATCGTCGGGCGGGCAAGGATTGCTTCGAGCGCCGCGTGAGGGTCTTGGCAGTGATCAAATGCGCGATGGAAAGTCACTCCCATTCCCTTTGCTTGGGCAAGCATGGCATCAATAGCCGGCAAGTCGAGTTGACCACTTGGCGTGAGTGCGCCGATCACCACGCCTGCACACCCAGCTTGGCGGGCGTTGGCGATATCTTGCAGCATCACTTCAATCTCTTCACTGGCATAGACGAAGTCGCCTTCTCGCGGTCGGATAATCGCATAAATAGGGATCCGCGCTTTCTGAGCGGCTTGTTGCATGTAGCCATCACTTGGGGTTAAACCACCGAGGCGCAGTGCGCTGCACAGTTCCACTCGATCCGCACCAGCGTGCTCAGCAAGCGATAATGAACGGATACTATCAATACAAACTTCAACTAAGACAGACATATCACCCCTTTGACGAAACGAACCGTGTCAAGATAGTCCACGCTATTGTGACAGGGTGAGAGGTAATTACCTAGTGTTAGATTGGAAATGGCTTGATGAGAGAAGAGCCTTGAGTAAGGCGAGGTGGGATAGATAAAAAAGGGCCCGGTTTGCCGGGCCTCATTATTGTCTCACATTGTCCAGTGCAGGGCACTTGACCTTATTACAGGTCGTCAGTGTGCTCAGACAGGTATGCAGCTACACCTTCAGGTGACTCAGCCATACCCGCTTTACCTTCTTCCCACTGTGCAGGGCAAACTTCACCGTTTTTCTGGTGGAAGTTCAGTGCGTCAACCATGCGTAGCATTTCGTCGATGTTACGGCCTAGTGGTAGGTCGTTAACAACTTGGTGACGAACCACACCTTCCTCGTCGATAAGGAAAGAACCACGGAACGCAACGCCAGCTTCTGGGTGCTCAACGTCGTATGCTTTACAGATTTCGTGCTTAACGTCAGCAACCAGTGGATACTTCACTGCGCCGATGCCGCCGTCTTCGACAGCCGTTTTACGCCACGCGTTGTGTGAGAACTGAGAGTCGATAGACACACCGATAACCTCAACGCCTTTAGCTTGGAAGTCGCTCAGGCGCTTATCGAATGCGATCAGCTCTGATGGGCACACGAAAGTGAAGTCGAGTGGGTAGAAAAAGACAACCGCTTTTTTGCCTTTGGTGAACTCTTTCAGGTTGAAGTTATCAACGATTTCGCCATTACCTAGTACGGCAGCGGCAGTAAAATCTGGTGCTTGACGACCTACGAGTACCATATCTCAGCTCCTAGTTTAAATGTTTGCCTGATAATCAGGTTCCTATATAAGCGAGACAAACTATAGCTAACTTGTTAGATTGAAAAAAGTGGAATTAATAGATTGTAATAATCGAAAAATACGATTGTTTAAAATATGACTGTATGAACAAATATCCGTCTTTAAAGCAGCTACACTATCTAGTTACCCTCTCCGAAACGCGGCATTTTGGCGAAGCGGCGAAATTGTGTTTTGTGAGCCAGTCGACCTTGAGCGCTGGGATCCAAAACCTCGAGGATCTGATTGGTGCTCAGCTCATTGAGCGTGACAATAAAACCTTGGTACTCACTGGGATGGGCGAAGAGGTGGTGCGCCGTAGCCGAGAAATCCTAGCGCGCAGTCAGGATTTGATGGAGCTAACGCAAGTTAAATCAGATCCTATGCACGGCAAAGTACGGCTGGGCTGCATCCCTACCATCGCGCCATTCTTATTGTGTGATGTGGTGCAGCAAGTCAACCGACATTACCCCAACTTAGATTTGTTGTTGCGTGAGGACACCACGGCGAACTTACTCACCGCGCTCAAACACGGCGAAATGGATATCCTTATCCTCGCGCTGCCAATGGATATTGGCACCATGACCCGTCGCGTGGTGGGGCGTGATCCGTTTAAAATGGTGATGAGCCAAAAGCAAGCTGCGCAGCTTGAGTTACCCATCGATTATGACGCGCTGCCCGATGAATCTGTTTTCTTGCTTGAGCGAGAACACTGCCTCACTGACCATGCGGTTTCTGCCTGTCAGATGACGGCCTCACAGAAGATTAACCCATTTATGGCAACCAGCTTACACACCTTGGTGCAAATGGTCGCAAACGGCAATGGTGTGACCTTTATACCGCAAATGGCGATTGATCATGGCTTAATTGATAACCTCGACGTGCATTTAGAAACGCCGCCGGGAGAAGCGGCCTACCGTGATATAGGAGTGGTCTGGCGACCCTCTTCGAGTCGGATTAATACGTTTAACCAGCTCGCTGATCTGGTCGCAGGACTACTTTCCCCAACAGCTAGGGAGTAAAAAGCCTAAAATAAGTTATTTACACTGATATTTTTGCCTTTTTGCAGCATGATTGTCTGTTTAAGGGCGTTGAAAATGACACCAAAGCCGTTGGATTATTATCACGAAAAAAGCAGCACCCCAGGGTGCTGCTTTTTGTTTTTATATATAAGCCATTGAAGTTAAAGTATTTTTTTATTTTTTCGCCACAGGGTAAAGCGCTTGTTGTGTAATTTAATTACGTAACTGATTACAAAGTGGTGACAAAATTATGATCCCCGTAGCAGTGTTATATCATTCTGATAATGGGCATAAAAAAGCGCATTCGAGCTTATACTCTAAACTGTTTAAGTGTTTGTTTTTAATTTATTTTAATAATTTATCATTCCGTTTTTGTTTTGTTCTTGGTTGATTTTTGCGCGAATGTAAGCCAACGTAATAACACAAGTGCTGCACGAGAGCCCAAGCGCGTGTAGTAATAATAGTGTTGTGATTGGATTACAAATGATAAGCCAGGGAGGCGATATGACGGAAGCGTGCTCAACCTTACGCGAATCGTTGGTGATTAACGAGACAGTCACCGCAGAGCAGGCAGAAATCTTAACCGATGATGCATTGTGCTTTTTAGCCAGTCTCGCTGAGCGTTATGCGGCGCGCGTACCCACACTGTTAGCGGCGCGTGAGGCGCGTCAACAACGCATTGATGCGGGAGAGCTGCCCGACTTTCTTCCGGAGACGCAATCGATCCGCCAAGCGGATTGGACCATCCGTGGCATTCCCGAGGATTTACAAGATCGGCGGCTAGAAATTACCGGACCGGTAGACCGGAAGATGGTGATCAACGCACTCAACGCTAACGTGAAAGTTTTCATGGCGGACTTTGAAGACTCCTTTGCGCCGGCGTGGCCACAAGTGGTTGACGGGCAGCGTAATTTGCGCGATGCCGTGAATGGCACCATCAGTTATCAGCACCCTGATACAGGCAAACGCTATCAGCTAAATGAAGACCCAGCACGCCTTATTTGCCGTGTGCGTGGCTTGCACCTGACCGAAAAACACGTGACGTGGCAGGGTAAACCAATTCCAGGGGCCCTGTTCGACTTCGCTCTTTACTTTTTCCATAACTACCGTCGTTTACTCGAGACGGGATCGGGGCCTTATTTCTACCTGCCTAAACTTCAAGCATATCAAGAAGCCGCGTGGTGGAGTGAGGTGTTTTCCTTTGCCGAAGACGAGTTTGGGCTAAGCCGTGGCACCATCAAAGCGACCGTGCTGATTGAAACCTTGCCCGCCGTGTTCGAAATGGATGAGATTTTGTATCACCTTCGTGATCACATCGTCGCCCTTAACTGTGGTCGCTGGGATTATATCTTTAGCTATATCAAAACATTGCGTAATCATCCGGACCGCGTGTTGCCGGACCGCCAAGTGGTGACCATGGATAAGCCTTTCCTTAACGCTTACTCGCGTTTACTGGTCAAAACGTGCCATAAGCGTGGCGCGTTGGCGATGGGTGGCATGGCAGCCTTTATTCCCAGTAAAGACCCGGCTGAAAACCAGCAGGTGCTAGAGAAAATTGAAAAGGATAAAACCTTAGAAGCCAATAATGGCCACGATGGCACCTGGATTGCGCATCCAGGGCTGGCTGACACGGCTCGCGCGATTTTCGACCGTGCACTTGGCGATAAGCCGAATCAACTTACGGTGACCCGCGAGCAAGATGCTGAGATTACTGCTGCAGAGTTGCTGGCGCCTTGCGATGGCGAACGCACAGAGGCGGGAATGCGACATAACATTCGCGTGGCGGTGCAGTACATTGAAGCGTGGATTTCAGGTAACGGTTGTGTGCCTATTTATGGCTTGATGGAGGACGCGGCCACGGCTGAAATTTCACGTGCGTCGATTTGGCAATGGATTAAGCATCAAAAACCACTGAGCAACGGCAAGGTGGTGACCAAGGCGTTGTTCTCTCAGTATCTTGCCGAGGAAATGGCGGTGCTTGAAAAAGAGCTAGGCGCAGAGCGCTTTGCGCAAGGACGGTACCGGCAAGCGGCAACCTTGATGGAAACGCTCACTACCAGTGATGAGCTGGTTAACTTTTTAACCTTACCGGGTTATGAGTATTTGCCGTAATGGGCATGGAAGCACAACAACAAACATGGAATGACAGTAAGGGGCTGGTACAGCCCTGCTAACAAAGAGGAATGGAGCATGACTTTGACTCGCCAACAACAAATCGCTGAACTGGAAAAGGATTGGGCGGAAAACCCGCGCTGGAAACAGGTTAAGCGCCCCTACACGGCTGAAGAAGTCGTCAATATGCGTGGCTCGTTTGTGCCGGAGAATACCGTCGCTAAGCGGGGAGCTGCCAAACTATGGGATTTGGTCAATGGCAGTGCCAAAAAAGGCTACGTCAACTGCTTGGGCGCATTGACAGGCGGTCAAGCGGTGCAGCAAGCCAAAGCGGGTATTGAAGCGATTTATCTGTCTGGTTGGCAGGTGGCGGCTGACAACAACACAGCCTCGAGTATGTATCCAGACCAGTCGTTGTATCCGGTTGATTCTGTTCCCGCTGTCGTTAAGCGCATTAATAATGCGTTTCGCCGAGCGGACCAAATTCAGTGGTCGAAAGGGGGCTCACCGGAAGAGGGCACCGACTATTTCTTACCGATTGTAGCGGATGCCGAAGCCGGCTTTGGTGGCGTGCTTAATGCCTACGAGCTGATGCGTAACATGATTGAAGCTGGCGCTGCCGGTGTTCACTTTGAAGATCAGCTCGCCTCAGTGAAAAAATGTGGCCACATGGGCGGAAAAGTGTTGGTGCCAACCCAAGAGGCGGTACAAAAATTGGTCGCGGCGCGCTTAGCTGCCGATGTGGCGGGCACCGATACGCTGGTCATTGCGCGTACTGATGCCAACGCGGCCGATCTATTGACCTCAGATTGCGACCCATACGACAAGGACTTCATCGTTGGTGAGCGCACAGCCGAAGGGTTTTATCGCGTGCGTCCTGGGATTGAGCAAGCCATTTCTCGAGGCCTAGCTTATGCGCCGTATGCCGATTTGATTTGGTGCGAGACCGCGAAACCGGACTTGGAGGAAGCACGACAGTTTGCTGAAGCCATTCATGCTCAGTATCCAGACCAGCTTTTGGCTTATAACTGTTCACCGTCTTTCAACTGGGAGAAAAACTTGGATGCCGAGACGATAGCGCGTTTCCAACAAGAACTGTCTGATATGGGCTATAAGTACCAGTTCATTACCTTAGCGGGTATTCATAACATGTGGTACAACATGTTCGACTTGGCGCATGCTTATGCGCAAGGTGAGGGCATGCGCCATTATGTCGAGAAAGTTCAGCGTCCAGAGTTCGCTGCCGCTGAGCGTGGCTATACCTTTGTCGCGCACCAGCAAGAAGTGGGTACTGGGTATTTTGATCAGATGACCAATATTATCCAAGGTGGGCAATCATCGGTCACGGCATTAACGGGCTCGACGGAAGAAGATCAATTCTAATCGCGCGATACCGGTTATCAACCTGATAAAAAGGGAGTCTCACACTCCCTTTTTTATTTATTCTCCCTCTTCAACCGGCTCACTTTCTTCTTGGATCTCCAGCAATGTTGACGCGATGGCGACAAAATCACTGTCGGTGATGATCCCAACCAAACGTTGGTGCTTCACCACCGGTAAGCAGCCTATTTTACGCTCGAGCATGGTTAGCGCTGCAGCCCGTAGTGACGCCCCGGGGTCGACTGTGACCAGTTGCCGCTCGATAAAGTATGATAGGGGAGTATGGATCTGGTGATCGCCATTGGTCGTTTTGCCTAGTGAAGAGGCTTGTGCTGACAGCACATCTCTTTGTGTGACCAGTCCTAACAAACGCTCATCATCGTCAACGATGGGGAGATGGCGAAAGCGCTCGGCGCGCATTAAACGGTGCGCGTCATCCAGGGTATGGTCAGGGCTAAGCGTGTGTGGATGCCGGGTCATCATATCATCAACAATAAACATGGCACCTCCTTGTCATCAGTACACAGGGATACTTTTACTGTAGTGCAGTTGTACCGGGTTAGGCGTGATATGCATCAAGATAACTACGCGCATCGAGGCAAATGTTGTGTTCATTGGCGCCTGTGTAAACGATGCCTGAATCAAGCATCCAGCTTGCTTGATCTTCACGGTGGGCTACCTATACTAGCGGCCTGCTTTTTATCTAGGCAAATGTCATGCAATTATCCGATTTTCACTTTGAACTCCCCGATGAGTTAATTGCACGCTATCCGCAACCGGATCGCAGTGCAAGTCGCTTATTGTCACTCGATGGCACAAGCGGTGAGGTGGTACATCGTCAGTTTAAGGATATCCTCGATCTGGTTGAGCCAGGGGATTTGATGGTGTTCAACAACACGCGTGTGATCCCCGCGCGCGTGTATGGCCGCAAAGCGTCGGGAGGTAAAATAGAGGTGCTGGTGGAGCGTGTGCTCGACGAACGTCGTTTCCTCGCCCATGTGCGCGCCTCTAAAGCACCTAAACCCGGCGCCGAATTATTCCTCGGCGATGACGGACAGGTCCCAGCAAAGATGGTGGCACGCCATGATGCTCTGTTCGAAATCCAGCTACACGACGATAAAGGCGTGGTAGATACGCTTAACGACATCGGCCATATGCCGTTGCCGCCATACATCGACCGCCCAGATGAAGAGAGCGATAAAGAACGCTATCAAACCGTGTATAACCAAAAGCCTGGGGCCGTCGCTGCGCCAACGGCGGGGTTACACTTTGACGATGCCATTATGGCAGCGCTTAAAGAAAAAGGCGTCAATATTGCTTTTGTCACCTTGCACGTGGGAGCGGGAACGTTCCAACCGGTTCGGGTCGACAACATTGAAGAGCACACCATGCATGCTGAGTATGCTGAAGTGCCGCAAGAGGTGGTCGATGCGGTCAATCAAACGCGAGCACGAGGCAAGCGGGTGATTGCGGTGGGAACCACCTCGGTGCGTTCACTGGAAAGTGCGGCACAGGCGGCCAAGCAAAAAGGTGAGCCACTGTCCCCGTTTTTTAATGACACCCAGATTTTTATCTATCCGGGGTATGAATGGCAGCTAGTGGATGTATTGGTGACCAATTTTCACTTGCCGGAATCCACCTTGATCATGTTGGTAAGCGCGTTTGCCGGTTACCAGCATACCATGGCCGCTTATCGTGCGGCGGTTGAAGAACGCTATCGCTTTTTCAGCTATGGCGATGCCATGTTTATTACCCGTCAGCACCACTGACGACATGATGAGAACACGGGCTCTTATGTCCGTGTGCGCTATGCTTGCGGCAGGGTCAATCTGTTAGCATAAGACACACGCCAGACTGTTTCTCTGGCACTGAGGAGGATTCGTGGAATACGAACTGAAAAAAAACGACGGACGCGCTCGCCGTGGCCGCTTAATTTTTGAACGCGGCACGGTAGAAACCCCGGCGTTTATGCCGGTAGGCACCTATGGCACCGTTAAAGGGATGACGCCTGAAGAAGTGAAAGGGACGGGGGCGGAGATCCTATTAGGGAACACCTTCCATCTATGGCTACGCCCAGGTCAGGAAATTATGCGACTGCACGGGGATTTGCATGACTTTATGCAGTGGCATGGCCCTATTTTGACCGACTCTGGCGGTTTCCAAGTGTTCAGTTTGGGCGATATCCGTAAAATCACCGAAGAAGGGGTGCACTTTCGCAACCCAGTGAACGGCGATCGCATCTTTATGGACGCGGAAAAATCGATGGAGATCCAATATGACTTGGGATCAGACATCGTGATGATTTTTGATGAGTGTACGCCCTATCCTGCCACGCATGACGAAGCGAAAAAGTCGATGGAGATGTCACTACGCTGGGCAAAACGTAGCCGCAATCACTTTGACAAATTAGGTAACAAAAATGCCTTGTTTGGTATTGTACAAGGCGGCGTGTACGAGGACTTGCGAGATGTCTCTGTAGAAGGTCTTACCGAGATCGGTTTTGATGGGTATGCCGTTGGCGGCCTAGCGGTCGGGGAGCCGAAAGAAGACATGCACCGGATCTTGGAGCACACTTGTCCGCAGCTGCCAGAAGATAAACCGCGCTATCTGATGGGCGTGGGGAAACCTGAAGATTTGGTCGAAGGGGTTCGTCGTGGTGTCGACATGTTTGATTGTGTGATGCCGACCCGAAATGCCCGCAATGGCCACCTGTTCATTACTGGCGGTGTGATCAAGATCCGTAATGCGAAACATAAAAGTGATACCTCGCCTCTGGATCCCGAGTGTGACTGTTACACTTGCCGCCACTACAGCCGTGCTTACCTCTACCATTTAGACCGCTGTAATGAGATCCTAGGCGCGCGACTCAACACCATCCACAACTTACGCTACTATCAGCGCGTGATGGAAGGTTTGCGTAACGCGATTGACGAAGGTAGATTAGATGCCTTTGTAGCGGATTTCTACGCGCGTCGTGGCAAGGAAGTGCCGCCGCTCGATTAATTTCGAATTCAACAACTAGAACGAGGACGTGATTGAATGTTTATCTCACAAGCTCACGCAGCCGCTGAAGCCGCACCACAAGGTGGCGGAATGCAGCTTTTTATCATGCTTGGTCTCTTTGCGGTGATTTTTTACTTTATGATCTACCGCCCGCAATCTAAGCGTGTCAAAGAGCACAAAAACCTTATGGCATCTATGAGCAAAGGGGACGAAGTGCTAACCGGAGGTGGTTTAGTGGGTAAGATCACTCAAATCGCTGAAGACAATGACTTTATTGTGATTGCACTCAACGATAATAACGAAGTGACCATCAAAAAAGACTTCGTGACGGCAGTACTGCCTAAAGGTACTATCCAGTCTCTCTAATTCTCGCAACCATAAAGGATGCATGCTGTGCTAAACCGTTATCCTTTGTGGAAGTACATCATGGTGCTAATAACACTGGTTATTGGCATCGTGTATGCGCTTCCCAATTTATACGGTGAAGATCCAGCAGTACAAATTTCCGGAGCGCGTGGCGCCTCGGTAGATATGACTGCGTTGGACTCCATCAAACAGACTCTCGAATCGAACGACCTTTCCTACCAATCCATTGCGCTCGAAGACGGTAACGTCTTAGCCCGCTTTAAAGACACGGAAGCACAAATCAGTGCCCGTGATGCCTTGATGTCGCGTTTTAACAGTGATGACTATGTGGTCGCCTTAAACTTGGCGCCTGCAACGCCATCGTGGCTGGATACGCTGGGTGCTACCCCAATGAAGCTTGGCCTAGACCTACGTGGTGGGGTGCACTTCCTGATGGAAGTGGACATGGATGCAGCATTAGAAAAGCTGATCACCCAGCAAGAAGACAGCTTCCGCACCGACTTACGTGAAGCGCGTATCCGTTATAGTGGTTTACGAATAGAAGATAACACCCGTGTTGTGGTGAATCTGAGTAATGCCGAAGACACCAATAAAGCGCTAGAACTGCTCTCGAACAACTACCTCGACATGAACTTTTCTGTCGATGAAGATGAAGGGCGATTAGCCGCGGTTTACAAAGAAGAGCGCCTCAAAGAGATTCGTAACTACGCGGTGGCGCAAAACATTACCATTTTGCGCAACCGTGTGAATGAACTGGGTGTGGCCGAGCCTTTGGTGCAACGTCAGGGCGCAAGCCGTATTGTGGTTGAACTCCCCGGTGTGCAAGACACGGCACGCGCGAAAGAAATTCTTGGTGCCACCGCGACCTTGGAATTCCGCGAAGTGGATCAGGACGCTGACCTATCTGCCGCCATGGCAGGCCGAGTGCCACCGGGCAGCGAGTTGATGCGTACTCGAGATGGTCGTCCCGCCGTGCTGAAAAAGCGGGTCATTTTGACGGGCTCGCACATTACTGACGCTAGCTCCTCCCGCGATGAATACAGCCGACCACAAGTTAACATCTCTCTCGACAGCGAGGGCGGTGACAAAATGGCTGATTTCAGTAAGCGCAATATTGGTGAGCTGATGGCCACCGTGTTTGCAGAATACAAAGACAGTGGCGAGCGTGACGAAGACGGCAAAGTGATCTTGGAAAAACACGAAGAAGTGATTAACCAAGCCACGATCCAGTCTGCTTTGGGACGTAATTTCCGCATTACCGGCATTGATTCTGCCGCCGAAGCACATAACTTGGCGCTGCTGCTGCGCGCAGGTGCCTTGATTGCGCCTATCTCGATTGTTGAAGAGCGCACCATTGGTCCATCAATGGGTCAGCAAAACATCAATATGGGTGTGCAAGCCTGTATCTGGGGCTTGGTGGCGGTGATGGTCTTCACCTTGATTTACTATCGTCGCTTTGGTCTGTTTGCCAACTGTGCCTTGCTCGCGAATATCGTCTTGATTATCGGTATTATGTCTTTGATCCCAGGGGCGACCATGACACTGCCTGGTATTGCCGGTATCGTCTTGACAGTGGGGATGGCGGTCGATGCCAACGTGCTGATTTTTGAGCGTATCCGCGAAGAAATCCACGAAGGCCGTAACCCTCAACATGCAATCGACCGTGGTTATTCTAACGCGTTTAGTACCATCGCCGATGCCAATATCACCACGCTGATCACCGCAATCATCTTGTTTGCTGTGGGAACAGGCGCGATAAAAGGCTTCGCGGTGACACTGTCGATCGGTATTTTGACCTCGATGTTTACCGCCATCATTGGTACGCGTGCACTGGTTAACCTGGTGTACGGTGGTAAGCGCGTCAAGAAACTGTCGATTTAAGGGAGTCCAAGCATGTTTCAAATATTTAAACCGGACATGTCGATCAACTTTATGCGTTGGTCTAAATTGGCCTTCGTGTTGTCCATCGCCATGATTGCCGCGTCTGTCGTCACCCTATCCACTAAGTGGCTTAACTGGGGGCTCGACTTTACCGGTGGTACCTTGATAGAAGTGGGCTTTGAACAGCCCGCTGACTTACCGCAAATTCGTGAGTCACTGGCGGCTGACGGCTTTGGTGACGCCGTGGTACAAAACTTCGGTAGTGCCACTGATGTGATGGTGCGCCTGCGTCCGCGTGATGATATGGAAGGCGAAAACCTCGGTAATGAGGTGCTCAATGCCATCAAAACAGGAACCGGCGATGACGTAGAAATGCGCCGCATCGAGTTTGTTGGCCCGAATGTGGGTGACGAGCTGACTGAAGCGGGTGGGTTGGCGATTATTATCGCGCTGGTCTGTATCCTGATCTACGTGTCTTTCCGTTTCGAGTGGCGCTTGGCCGCGGGGGCGGTGATGGCACTGGCGCACGATGTGATCATTACCTTGGGTATTTTCTCCTTGTTCCAAGTCGAAGTGGACTTGACCATCGTCGCTGCGTTGCTGACGGTGGTGGGGTACTCGTTGAACGATACCATCGTGGTGTTCGACCGTATTCGTGAAAACTTCCGTAAACTACGTAAAGGTGAGTCAGATGAAATCATTAATGCGTCTGTCTCTCAGACCCTGAGTCGAACCACCATTACCTCGGGCACGACTTTGTTTGTGGTGATTGCACTGTTCACCTTGGGTGGAACCATGATCCACGGCTTTGCGATGGCCTTGCTGATTGGTATCACCGTGGGTACCTACTCTTCAATCTACGTGGCGTCTGCACTGGCATTGAAGCTGGGTATTGCGCGTGAGCACCTGTTGGTGCCAGAAGTGGAAAAAGAAGGGCAAGAGTTTGACGCGATGCCTTGATGCGCTCGCCCCGCGTCTGTTGCGGGGCGAATTGCACACTCGGTGTGCGTCGCAGCCAGTATGGCACTCTGTGTTAAAGAGACAGCCGATGATTTGACGGCATAAAAAAAGCGACGCTCACCGAGCGTCGCTTTTTTATACCCAGAGGGAAGCATTATTTTTTCATCGACTCAGGGGCGTTCTCGCGCACTTTGGCCAGCATGCCTTTTACGACGCGTGGTGCACCGCTTACCACGTTACCGCTACGCATGTAGTCGGTTCCACCGTTAAAGTCGGTACAAATCGCCCCAGCTTCACGGGCAATCAATTCGCCTGCCGCGATATCCCACGGTTTCAGGCCAAGCTCAAAAAAGCCATCAACACGGCCTGMGGCCACATAGCAAAGATCCAACGCGGCAGAGCCGGTGCGACGGAAATCAGCACAATCAACGAATAACGCGCTCACGACCGCCATAAAGCCTTCAGCGTGTTGCTTTGCTTTGAAGGGGAAGCCCGTCGCTAAGATGGTGCCGTCGAGCTCTTTGGCGCTACCGGTACGAATACGCTTGTTATTGAGTTGTGCGCCAGCACCACGTTGTGCGGTGAATAGCTCATTACGGATAGGATCGTAAACGCAGCCGATCTCAGTGCGGCCTTTAATACGCACCGCGATAGACACGCTGAAATGGGGAAAGTCGTTAACGAAGTTGGTGGTGCCATCCAGTGGGTCGATGATCCATTGATAGTCGCTATCTTTCCCTTCAGCCACGCCTGACTCTTCGCCAACGATGGTGTGGTCCGGGTAGGACTTTTTGATGATGTCGATGATGATTTGTTCTGCCGCTTTGTCGACATTAGTGACAAAGTCATTACTGCCTTTTTGCGCGGTTTCGATGTTGTCTCTGTTTTCTGCAGATTTGGCGATAAAGTCGCCAGCCTTCCGTGCAGCACGGACGGCGATGTTTAGCATCGGATGCATACGGTTTTCCCAACGGATGTTAAAGAACGAAAGCGGGGCGGAGTATAACAGAGCCAGAGCAAAAGGAAAGTGGGTATTTTTTGACCGTCGCGACGTCCGTGAACTGGCGCGACACGCTTAGCTGAGAAGTATTATCGATTGCACTGTGATAAACTGCGCAGATCTAACAGACACCTGCCCACCCCACCAAGGGTGCACAGCGTAAGAGACGAAAACAACATCATGCTAGATCAAATCCGCGTCGTATTGGTGGGAACTTCCCATTCCGGTAATATTGGCTCAGCCGCAAGGGCAATGAAAGTCATGGGGCTTAGCAATATGACCCTCGTGGCCCCCGAATGTGAAGTGGATGGCCAAGCCATTGCGTTGGCGGCCGGTGCCAGTGATATCGCCAACAATGCGCGGGTCGTCGGTACCTTAGAAGAGGCAGTGGCAGACTGTGGCCTTGTGGTGGGAACCAGTGCAAGAAGCCGGACACTCGAGTGGCCGATGCTCGATGCTCGCGAATGCGGTAAAAAGGCCGTGGAAGAGGCGAGTACTCACCCGGTGGCGATTGTCTTTGGTCGCGAGCGCACTGGCTTGACCAATGAAGAGCTGCAGACCTGCCATTATCATGTGTCGATTCCGTCCAACCCAGACTATAGCTCGTTGAATTTGGCGATGGCGGTACAAACCCTGTGCTATGAAATGCGCGTCGCTTGGCTAGACAGTCAAGCCTATCAAGGCCCCACGCTGGAACAAACCTACCCTTTAAATGAAGAGCTTTCACGGTTTTATCAGCACCTAGAAACGGTCCTTAGCAAAACCGGATTTATCCGTACTCAGCATCCCGGGATGGTGATGACCAAGTTACGTCGGCTCTTTAACCGAGCGCGACTTGAGAGCCAAGAGTTAAATATTTTACGGGGGGTGCTGTCATCCATCGAAAAAGTGACCCAACAAGCGGCATCGCGCGAGCAAAATACCGATAATCATCGCGCTCAGTGATCCTTTCAACCGAGCATGCGTAACTTAGGGTGAAAACCTGACAAAAATACTCAGGTAAATACTTGACCAAATTACTCGGGTATGTAACTATCTGAGCATCTATTCACCACAGGTAGCGTGTTATGAGATTGACTTCGAAAGGCCGTTATGCGGTTACCGCCATGCTCGATGTGGCGCTTCATGCCGAGCAGGGTCCTGTACCACTGGCGGACATCTCTGAGCGTCAAGGCATTTCCTTGTCTTATCTTGAGCAACTTTTTTCACGGCTCCGCAAGTCGGGGTTGGTGACAAGTGTACGTGGTCCCGGCGGCGGCTATCGCCTCGGTATTGCGGCAAGTGACATTGCCGTGGGGGCCGTGATTGCTGCCGTTGACGAATCTGTCGACGCGACCAAGTGCCAAGGTAAAGCGGATTGCCAAGGCGGCACCCGTTGTTTAACACATACTCTGTGGCACGACTTAAGTGCCCGAATTAGCGGCTTTTTAAACGACATCACGCTCGGTGAGCTGATGCATGATAACGAAGTGAAGCAAGTAGCAGATCGTCAGGACGCTAAACTGGATGCCTCATTGGCGCCCAGAAACACATTTAGCTCGAAGGTCAAACAAGATAGCGCCACCATAGGCGTGAACGTTCGCTCCTGATGACCAATGTCGGTGTAATTGGAGAAAAACATGAAATTGCCCATTTATTTTGATTATTCAGCCACGTGTCCGGTGGATCCGCGCGTTGCTGAAAAAATGAGTCAGTACCTGACCATGGACGGGTTTTTTGGTAACCCGGCCTCTCGTTCACACCGCTTTGGCTGGCAAGCAGAAGAAGCGGTTGATACAGCGCGTGAGAACATTGCCAATTACTGCAATGCCGACCCACGTGAGATCGTGTTTACCTCTGGCGCGACTGAGTCAGACAACTTGGCTATCAAAGGTATTGCTAATTTCTACTCCAAGAAAGGCAAGCACATTATTACCTGCAAAACAGAGCATAAAGCCGTGCTTGACCCTTGCCGTCAACTGGAGCGTGAAGGCTTTGAGGTGACATATCTTGAGCCAGAAGAAAACGGCCTGGTCGATCTGAAGAAGCTCGAAGCGGCGATGCGTGACGACACGATTTTAGTGTCAATCATGCACGTGAATAACGAGATTGGTGTGATTCAAGATATCTCTGCGATTGGCGAGCTTTGTCGTGAACGTAAAATTATGTTCCACGTCGATGCGGCGCAGTCAGTGGGTAAAGTGCCACTGGACGTCAAAGAGATGAAAATCGATTTGATCTCATTCAGCGCACACAAAGCGTACGGCCCTAAAGGCATTGGTGCCTTATACGTTCGCCGTAAGCCACGCGTACGCATTGAAGCGCAAATGCATGGTGGTGGTCACGAGCGTGGTATGCGTTCAGGCACATTGCCTACTCACCAAATTGTGGGCATGGGTGAAGCGTTCCGTATCGCGAAAGAAGAGCGCGAGAAAGACTTCCAACATGCGCTGGCATTGCGCGAGCGTTTTTATGAAGGCGTGAAAGATTTAGAAGAAGTTTACGTCAATGGCGATTTGGAACAGCGTGTTCCACATAACCTAAACGTGAGCTTTGCCTTTGTTGAAGGCGAGTCATTACTGATGGCACTGAAAGATCTGGCGGTATCGTCAGGATCTGCGTGTACCTCAGCAAGCCTCGAACCTTCCTATGTGCTTCGTGCGCTTGGACGCGACGATGAGCTCGCACATAGCTCGCTGCGCTTCTCATTTGGTCGCTTTACGACGGAAGAAGAAGTGGATTATGCGATTGAGAAAGTGCGTGAAGCAGTGAATAAACTGCGTGAAATGTCACCACTTTGGGACATGTACAAAGACGGTATCGATCTAAGTACCGTTGAATGGGCGCACCACTAACTCGAATAACGCGCCAGCTGGCAACAGTGAGCAATCATATTGAGGAAACGATTATGGCTTACAGCGATAAAGTAATTGACCACTACGAAAACCCACGTAACGTTGGCTCGTTTGAGAAAGGCGACCCATCGGTTGGTAATGGCATGGTTGGTGCCCCTGCGTGTGGCGACGTCATGAAACTACAAATCAAGGTGAATGACGAAGGCATCATCGAAGACGCCAAGTTTAAAACATACGGCTGCGGCTCGGCGATTGCCTCGAGCTCACTGGTTACCGAGTGGGTGAAAGGCCGCTCGATTGACGACGCTGCTGCGATCAAAAACTCTGAGATCGCAGAAGAATTAGAGCTACCACCCGTCAAGGTGCACTGCTCTATCTTGGCGGAAGACGCCATTAAAGCGGCGGTCAGTGATTACAAGAAAAAACACCAGCAGTAAAACGAAGGGGTTGTTGATATATGGCTATTACCATGACACAGGCGGCAGCAGATCGCGTCAGAGCGTTTCTCAATAACCGTGGCAAAGGCATTGGCTTGCGCCTGGGCGTGAGAACGTCAGGGTGTTCAGGCATGGCCTATGTACTCGAATTTGCGGATGAGCTGCAAGAAGGCGATCAGGTTTTTGAGTACGATGATGTCAAGGTAATCGTCGATGGTAAGAGCTTGCTCTATCTCGAAGGGACAGAGCTGGATTTTGTTAAAGAAGGCCTGAATGAAGGTTTTCAATTCAACAACCCTAACGTGAGTAGTGAATGTGGTTGTGGCGAAAGCTTCAACGTGTAATCCGTGAGAGCACATGAATCATTTTGAACTTTTCGAGCTACCGTATCAGTTTGAGCTGGACGGTAGCTCGCTTTCTTCAACGTTTCGGGAATTGCAACGTCAGTACCATCCCGATAATGTTGCTAGCCAAGACGAGAAAACCCGTCTGCAGGCGGTACAGAAAGCATCGCAAGTGAATGACGCGTTTCAGACGTTAAAAGATCCGGTTCGACGCGCTGAGTATATGCTGACGTTGCAAGGTATTGACTTAAAAGACGAACAGCAAACCATGCAGGATCCTGAGTTCCTGATGCAGCAAATGACGTTGCGTGAGGAGCTCGAGTCGATTACCGATAGTCAAGATGAAGCGGCGCTGTTTGATTTTGGTGAAAAAGCCCAGTCACTCTACGACGCATTGATTCTAGAGGTTAAACAGGCATTGGCTGCGTCACAGTGGCAAGAGGCCGCCGTGATTGTGCGTAAACTCAAGTTCGCAGAAAAGCTTCGCCATGAAGTGGAGCGTGTCGAAGATCAGCTGATGAGTTGATCGCCCTTTCGCCTGTCAACGCAGTAAAGTTTAAGGATTAGACATGGCACTGTTACAAATTTCAGAGCCCGGTCAAAGTGCCGCGCCGCATGAGCACAAGCACGCGGTCGGCATCGATTTGGGTACCACCAACACCTTGGTGGCCACGGTACGAAGCGGTACCGCAACCACCTTGAACGACGAACAAGACCGACCACTGATCCCTTCTGTGGTCCATTACGGTGATGATGCCATTTCCGTGGGCTATGACGCCCTCCCACACGTGCAAACGGATAGCGCCAATACCTTGGTGTCTGTCAAACGCATGATGGGGCGTTCATTAGACGATGTGCAAGCCCGTTATCCGCAACTTCCTTATCAGTTTTCACAAACCGAAAATGGCTTGCCACAAGTGGAAACCCGCCGTGGCGCGATTAACCCAGTGCAGGGCTCGTCCGATATCTTACGCACCGTTCGCGAACGTGCGGAAAAAAGTTTGGGCGACGCGCTTGAAGGTGTGGTGATCACCGTACCCGCCTATTTTGATGACGCACAACGTGCGGGGACTAAAGATGCGGCGAAGCTGGCAGGCCTAAACGTGCTGCGTTTGCTTAACGAGCCTACCGCTGCGGCGATTGCTTATGGCCTTGATTCGGGCCAAGAAGGGGTGATTGCGGTCTATGATCTAGGTGGCGGCACCTTTGATATCTCGATTCTACGCTTGTCTCAGGGCGTGTTTGAGGTCATGGCGACCGGCGGCGATTCCGCATTGGGCGGAGACGACTTTGACCATCTACTCGAGCAATGGATCTGTGAGCAAGCCGGGTTTGACACCCTCAGTGGCGATCAGCGCCGTACCGTGCTGCACGCCGCCACGCAGGCGAAAATTGCCCTTTCTTCTGCTGACAGCGCGTCCATCGATGTGCTGGGGTGGCAAGGCGAGCTGAGCCGTGAAACGTTCGATCAATTGGTTGCTCCACTTATTAAGAAAACCTTGATGTCATGCCGCCGCGCATTAAAAGATGCCGGTGTCAGTGCCGATGAGGTGCTGGAAGTCGTGATGGTGGGCGGTTCTACCCGTGTTCCCGCCGTGCGTGAACAGGTTGGTACGTTTTTCGGTCGCGAGCCACTGACCAGCATCGATCCAGATAAAGTGGTTGCCGTTGGCGCCGCGACACAAGCTGATATTTTGGTGGGCAACAAACCAGACTCTGACATGTTGCTGTTAGATGTGATCCCGCTTTCTCTTGGTATCGAAACCATGGGCGGTTTGGTGGAGAAAATTATCCCACGCAACACCACCATTCCTGTGGCAAAAGCGCAAGAATTCACCACGTTTAAAGATGGCCAAACCGGCATGAAAGTGCATGTGGTACAAGGTGAGCGTGAAATGGTAGACGATTGCCGCTCATTAGCACGTTTTAGCCTCAAAGGCATCCCACCGATGACGGCGGGGGCGGCCCATGTTCGCGTGACTTATCAAGTAGATGCTGATGGCTTGTTGTCCGTGACGGCGATGGAAAAATCCACCGAAGTGGAAGCGTCTATCCAAGTGAAGCCCTCTTATGGCTTGAGTGATGATGAGATTGCCACCATGATCAAATCGTCATTTACCCATGCGGAAGAAGACAAAGATGCCCGCTACTTGGCGGAGCAGCGTGTGGAAGCCGATCGTGTGATCGAAGGCTTGCTGGTTGCCATGCAACAAGACGGGGATAACCTGCTCAACCCTGATGAGCAGCAAGCTTTGGTGAAAGAAATAGAAGCCTTGATTGCCTTGCGCAACGGTGATGATGGCGCCGCCATTGAAGCCGGGATCAAAGCATTAGACAAAGCCAGCCAGACCTTTGCGGCACGCCGCATGGATCAATCGATTCGTCATGCGTTGGCCGGCCAATCCATTGATGAGGTGTAATCATGCCTAAGATTATTGTTCTGCCGCACCACGAGTTATGCCCAGAAGGTGCGGAATTGGAAGCGAAAGAAGGGGAAACAGTCCTCGACGTGGCGTTGAAAAATGGCATTGGCATTGAACACGCGTGTGAAAAGTCGTGTGCGTGTACCACCTGCCATGTGGTGATCCGTGAAGGGTTCGACTCGTTAGACGAAAGTGATGAGCTAGAAGATGACATGCTCGACAAAGCGTGGGGGCTTGAGCCGGAGTCTCGCTTGGGTTGCCAAGCAAAAATTACCGATGAAGATTTGGTGGTTGAGATCCCGCGCTATACCTTGAATCACGCAGCCGAAAACCATTAATCCAAGGCTGTAACGGACGGAGAAGCAAGATGAGCTTAAAATGGACAGACTCGCTCGATATTGCAATCGAGCTTTGTGACGCCTACCCAGATGTCGATCCAACCACGGTTCGTTTTACTGATTTGCATCAGTGGATCACTGAACTGGATGATTTTGACGATGACCCAGAGCGTTCCAATGAGCGCATCCTCGAGGCGATCATCATGTGCTGGATGGATGAGAGAGACTGAGGGCTAGCTCTCGCGAGTGATTGATAATACTTGTGTTATCGTCTCCGGCTCGGCACAGTACCTGTGGCCAATAAAACATACATTCAAAGCGGGCCAATGGGCTCGC
Organism: Salinivibrio sp. ML290; assembly: GCF_001995695.1. Taxonomy (NCBI): domain Bacteria; kingdom Pseudomonadati; phylum Pseudomonadota; class Gammaproteobacteria; order Vibrionales; family Vibrionaceae; genus Salinivibrio; species Salinivibrio sp. ML290. The sequence goes on from NZ_MUEY01000006.1 coordinate 42,230, forward strand.
TTTTTTCATATCGCTGAGGCGTCCAGGCGTTTGTCTGAGGGCTCAGTGAGACACGCTGTACAGTAAAAGCAGCGAGACAGTACAAGGAGTGCAATATGTCAGATTCATTAAACGTTATCCTGTCGCATCAGCCGGCGGCGCCACAGTGGGGCGATAACGCGCTGGTCTCCTTTGACGCTGACAACGCGGTGATCCATGTGTCGAGCGATGCCAACCCGCGAGACAAGGTGCAACAAGCGGCGCGCAAGCTTGAAGGGCAAGGTGTGCCTGCGCTGACACTCACAGGAGAACACTGGGATCTTGAATTAGTCTGGGCGTTCTACCAAGGGCTTCGTGGCCCCAAAAATAAGGTCGCCTTTACGCAGACCGTGTTGAACGATGCCGATACGCAAGAGTTCGAGCTTCGACAGACCGTGGGTGACTGGGTACGCGATATTATCAACCAGACGGCAGAAGAAGTTGGGCCACATCAGTTAGTGGCGCGTGCAGGGGAGTTTGTTAAGTCCATGGCCCCCGACCAAGTCACTTATAAAATCATTTCCGGTACCGACCTGTTAGAAAAAGGTTGGAATGGCATTTATACCGTCGGTCGTGGCTCGGCGCGCAAACCGACCATGTTACAACTTGACTATAACCCTACAGGCGATCCGGACGCGCCTGTGTATGCCTGTTTGGTGGGGAAAGGGATCACCTTTGATTCTGGGGGCTACAGCATTAAAGGCTCCGACTTTATGACCACCATGAAAGCGGACATGGGCGGCTCAGCGACGGCGACCGGGGCGCTGGCGATGGCGATTGCCAAGGGGCTGAATAAACGCGTTAAACTGGTACTCTGCTGTGCCGAGAACATGATCTCAAGCAGTGCTTACAAGTTGGGTGATATTATCACGTACAAAAATGGCGTGACCGTTGAAGTGCTCAATACCGATGCGGAAGGGCGCTTGGTGCTCGCTGATGGCCTGATGTACGCCAGTGAACAAAAACCTGAACTTCTGATTGATTGTGCCACGCTCACCGGATCGGCAAAAGCCGCGTTGGGTAATGACTATCATGCGCTGTTTAGTTTCGACGATGAGCTCGCACACCGTACGCTTGACGCGGCACAAAAAGAAGGCGAGGGCATGTGGCCGTTGCCATTGGCCGAGTTCCATCGCCAGCTGCTGCCTTCCTCGTTTGCGGATATTGCCAATGCATCCATGGGGGCGTACATGCCAGGTGCGAGCACCGCGGCGGCGTTCCTTTCCTACTTTGTTGAGGATTATCAAAAAGGCTGGATGCACATTGATTGCTCTGGCACTTACCGCAAAGCGGCCAATGATAAATGGGCCGTGGGCGCGACCGGAATGGGCGTGAAAACCTTAGCGCGTGTATTGCTCGACCAAGCGAAATAGACCTGTGACACCTTGGGTGAAAGGTTAACAAAAATTTTGTGTGAGTTAACGCTTCACCCGATTGGTCATAGGGACACGCGAGGAAATTTGCTAGGGTAGGCGCGTTGTTGCCCCTAGCGGGCCAGATTCAGACAGTGAAAGGACAAGCGAATGACCATTGAACGCACTTTTTCTATCGTTAAACCTGATGCCGTAGAGCGTAATTTAATTGGCACGCTTTATCAGCGTATCGAAAGTGCAGGTTTGCGTATCGTGGCGGCGAAAATGCTCCATCTTAGCAAAGAGCAGGCAGAAGGATTTTATGCCGAGCACCAAGGGAAGCCTTTCTTTGAATCCTTGGTTGGGTTCATGACGTCAGGCCCTATTATGGTGCAAGTACTAGAAGGCGAGAGCGCGATCAGCCGCTACCGTGAGTTGATGGGAAAAACCAACCCAGAAGAAGCAGCGTGTGGCACATTGCGCGCTGACTATGCGGAAAGCATGCAATACAACTCAGTGCATGGCTCTGATAGCCCTGCGTCTGCAGAGCGCGAAATCGCGTACTTTTTTACCGCGGATGAAATTCATCCTCGCTGCTAAATCAAGCACCTGCTTTTTAATCTTCAAAAAGAGGCGTCAGCCTCTTTTTTTCTGCCTATCGAAATCAGACAACCACATTGAATAACCCCGCTGTTAGAGAGTGGAAACTGTGATCTAAAGCCTGTACAATTTCGCGCCTTAAGCGCGTCCCGAGGAGATATCTTGGCTATGATCAAGGTAAGACATCGGCACGCGTGAGGCGATGATTCAGTCTTACCACCTAGCTAGTTCTTACGAGGCAACCCCCAATGACGACAGAGAAAGTTAATCTGCTTGATTTTGACAGGCAAGGATTGCGTGCCTACTTCGCTGATGAGCTCGGCGAAAAAGCCTTCCGTGCTGACCAAGTCATGAAGTGGATGTATCACTTTGGTTGCGACGACTTCGATGAAATGAACAACATCAACAAGAAGTTGCGTGAGAAGCTCAAGCGGGTGGCAGAAATTAAAGCCCCAGAAGTCAGTGAAGCGCATTACTCCCAAGATGGCACCATCAAATGGGCAATGCGTGTGGGCGGTCAAGACGTGGAAACCGTGTATATCCCCGAAGATGACCGGGCGACATTGTGTGTCTCCTCTCAGGTAGGCTGTGCGCTTGATTGCAAGTTCTGCTCAACCGGGGCACAAGGTTTTAACCGCAACTTGCGTGTGTCTGAGATCATCGGGCAGGTGTGGCGTGCGTCGAAAGAGATCGGCATTGAGAAAGAGACGGGTCGTCGTCCGATCACTAACGTGGTGATGATGGGCATGGGAGAGCCGCTTCTCAACATGAAAAACCTTCTCCCTTCTCTGAATTTGATGCTCGACGACAATGCTTATGGCTTATCTAAGCGCCGAGTCACCGTGTCGACATCGGGCGTGGTCTCTGGCTTGGAGCAAATGATTGGCAAAATCGATGTCGCCTTGGCCATCTCACTGCATGCGCCGAACGATGAGCTGCGTAGCCAAATCATGCCCATTAACGAGCGTTGGGATATCGAGGCCTTTTTGGATGCGGTACACCGTTATATTGCAACCTCAAATGCCAACCGCGGCCGTGTGACGGTAGAATATATCTTGCTGGATCATGTCAATGACTACATGGAGCATGCGCGCCAACTCGCAGAGCTATTAAAAGACACCCCAGCGAAGATTAACCTGATCCCATTTAACCCGTATCCTGGATCACCGTTCAACAAACCGAGTAATTCTCGTATTGATAGGTTTATGAAAACCTTGATGGAATACGACTTTACGGTGACGGTACGTAAAACACGAGGCGATGACATTGACGCAGCGTGTGGCCAACTAGCCGGTGACATTGTCGACCGAACTAAGCGTGCCGAGAAGCGACTGGGCGCACAGGAGGTGATCCCTGTTCGACCCGTCTAAATGAGATGGCGATAAGGGGATGGCATGACAAAAACGGTTTGGGTTGTGGGCGTGTTGATGGCGTTGGTTGGCTGTTCAACGCCAAGTTCGCAGCACAGTGAGCCCAAGTTTGATAAGATTCAAGCCGCAGAGGCGCGTATTGCACTGGGATTAGGCTATCTAAACAGTGATCGCTATCAACAAGCGCAGCAAAACTTGCAGCAAGCGCGCCAATATGCACCTAACTACTATCGCACCTCGCTGTCGATGGCGTATTATCAACAACGTGTCGGTGAAAACGACAAAGCGGATCGCTTATATCAACAAGCGTTAGCGCAAGCGTCTGAAAAAGGCGATGTATATAACAATTACGGTGTTTTCTTGTGCGAACAACAGCGGTTTGCCGCGGCAAATGACGCATTTTTGCAAGCAGTCGTACAACCGTATTATCATCGTGTGTCAGACAGTTATGAAAACGCGGCGTTTTGTCAGCTAAAAGCTGGCCACGTAGAACGCGCAAAAGCCTTGTTTAGCAAAGCGGCTGATCACGACCCACTGAATGTCCGTGCGGGGTTACAACTTGCCAAGTTAGAGATAGAGACTGGGCAAGAGGCAGCAGCCGTCGCACGTATCAAGCGGCTCCACCAACGCGTTGGTGTTCAGCCTGCCGGACTGTTATTGCTAGTGAAAGCTTATCAGCAACAAGGCTACACGGAGCGAGCTGCCCATGACGCTCAGCGATTGGCGCAACGGTTTCCAGAATCCAAAGAATATCAATTGTACCTAGCGAATGAATACTGAACAGACGGAAGAACAAGCGCAATCTGATACCCAACCTGCGCCCGGGGAAGTATTAAAGCAAGCGCGAGAGAAAATGGGCTGGAGTGTTCGTGATGTTGCTGACCGACTTCGGTTGCGGGTCAGTGTCATTGAGGATCTTGAACAAAACAACCCAGACATGGATCAATTGGCCACGTTTACACGTGGCTATTTGCGCTCCTATGCCAAGCTGATGCAAATCGACGCCGATCAGCTGTTGGGTAATAGCAATATGGAAGCGAGCAGTGCGGCTACCGTACAAAAAATGCAAAGCTTCTCGCGCAAAACGCGGCGGCAAAAGAGCGAAAGTCGATTAATGTGGCTGTCTTGGGTGATTATTGCCATTGCGGTCGGGATCACTGGCGTGTGGTATTGGCAGAATCAGCAGGCTATGACGTCCGTGCCAACACAATTGGATAGCCAACAAGCGGATGAACTCGTCACGACCCCATCAGCACAAGATAGCGCGATGGTTGCCGCCGATGCACCGGCAATGGCCGAGCCTGCGATGACAGATTCGGCGGCCTCACAAGGGGCGGAGCCGCAGGTCACTGATGTACAAGATGCCGCGAACGCGCCGGTGTCAGATGAGGTGAGCCCATCAGCATCGACGGCGTCAGAATCGGCCACTGCGGTTGAGTCGGCGCAAACGGACGAGGCGACAACGCAAACAACACCAGAGGCACAACCAACGGCAGCGTCTGAGGATGAAGCCCCCGCAAGCACGGTCAATAACCGTCTGGTGATGACCTTTAGTGGAGATTGCTGGATAGACGTGCGAGACGCCAATGGTGAGCGACTGGCAACCGGGATAAAATCTGAGGGTGAACAAGTGACCTTAACCGGCGACACCCCGTATCAATTAGTATTGGGTGCCCCTAGTGTGGTGAAAATCACCTTTAATGGCGACAACATTGATCTTGATGGCTTCCCAACCGGCCAAGTGGCTCGGTTGCGCCTTCCGCAGTAATCAGAGAACGTCGATATGCACAACGAAACTCCCATCAAACGCCGTCCCTCAACGCGCATCAATGTCGGCAATGTGCCGATTGGTGATGGCGCGCCGATTGCCGTGCAATCTATGACCAACACGCGAACCACAGATGTGGCAGCCACCGTCGCGCAAATCAAAGCGCTAGAAGGGGTGGGTGCAGATATCGTTCGGGTGTCAGTACCCACCATGGACGCGGCGGAAGCGTTTAAAGAGATTAAAGCGCAAACGTCGATCCCTTTGGTGGCAGACATCCACTTTGACTACCGTATTGCATTAAAAGTGGCGGAGTATGGTGTCGATTGTTTGCGTATCAACCCAGGTAATATTGGTAAAGAAGAGCGCATTCGGGCGGTGGTGGATGCCGCACGTGATAAAAACATTCCAATCCGTATTGGTGTGAATGGCGGCTCACTTGAGCGTGATCTGCAAGAAAAATACGGGGAGCCAACGCCCGATGCTTTGGTCGAGTCGGCCATGCGTCATGTCGATATCTTGGACCGTCTTAACTTTGATCAATTTAAAGTCAGCGTCAAAGCGTCAGATGTCTTCTTGGCGGTTGAGTCTTATCGCAAACTTGCGCAGCAGATTGATCAACCTTTACACCTTGGCATTACGGAGGCCGGTGGCGCGCGTGCTGGTGCGGTTAAGTCATCCGTTGGTTTGGGAATGCTATTGGCGGAAGGCATTGGTGATACCTTGCGGGTATCGCTCGCCGCCGATCCGGTAGAAGAAATCAAAGTGGGCTTCGATATTCTCAAATCACTTCGCATTCGCTCGCGCGGCGTCAATTTTATTGCGTGTCCGAGCTGTTCGCGTCAAGAGTTTGATGTGATTGGTACAGTCAATGCGCTCGAGCAGCGCGTGGAAGATATACTGACCCCAATGGATGTCTCCGTGATTGGTTGTGTGGTCAATGGCCCGGGTGAAGCCGAAGCGTCTCACCTCGGTTTGGCTGGGGGTAACAAGCGCAGTGCTTATTACCTCGACGGTAAACGCCAAAAAGAGCGCTTTAATAACGACAACTTGGTGGATGAGTTGGAGGCAAAAATCCGCGCCAAAGCGGCGATGATGGATGAACGCAACCGCATCAAGGTGTCACAAATCGATCAAGAAGGCTAAGCCGTTAGGCGGCCTTCTCCCCTTTTCTATCATGTCGGTAACGGAAGTTAACGTGGCTAAAACAATTCAAGCAATTCGAGGCATGAATGACTGCCTCCCGTCTCAATCTCCTTTATGGCAAAAGCTCGAATCTACGATTAAAAAGGTAGTGAGCGCTTACGGCTATAGCGAAGTTCGCATGCCTATTGTGGAAGCAACGCATTTGTTTAGCCGTGCGATTGGCGAAGTGACAGACGTTGTCGAAAAAGAAATGTACACCTTCGATGATCGCAACGGTGACAGCCTCACTTTGCGTCCTGAAGGGACCGCGGGTTGTGTCCGAGCGGGGATCGAAAACGGTCTGCTGTACAACCAAGAGCACCGCCTGTGGTACACCGGGCCTATGTTCCGTCATGAGCGCCCACAAAAAGGTCGTTATCGCCAGTTTCATCAGTTTGGCGTTGAGGTGTTTGGCCTAAATGGCCCAGACGTGGACGCGGAACTTATCATGATGACCGCACGTATGTGGCGTGAGCTGGGCATTGCTGAGCATGTGCGATTGGAGCTTAACTCAATCGGATCACCACAAGCGCGTGCGAACTATCGTCAAGCGCTGGTGGACTTTTTGATGCAACACGAATCAGTGTTGGATGAAGACAGCAAGCGTCGAATGCAGACCAACCCATTGCGCGTGCTCGATACCAAAAATGCGGACATCCAAGCTGTATTGGTTAATGCGCCTCAGTTGGGTGATTATCTGGATGACGAATCTAAACAGCATTTTGCCCTCTTGTGTGAACTCTTGGACGCGGCAGGTATCGAATACCAAGTTAACCACCGTTTGGTACGTGGCCTCGACTACTACAACCGGACCGTGTTTGAGTGGATCACCGATAGCTTGGGGGCGCAAGGCACGGTGTGCGGTGGTGGCCGTTATGATGGCTTGGTTGAGCAACTCGGGGGGAAAGCGACGCCTGCCGTTGGGTTTGCAATGGGATTAGAGCGTTTGGTTCTGATGCTGGAAAACCTCAACCAAGATGATGTCCGCCCAGCGGTGGATGTGTACATGGTCACGGCGGGTGAAGGCGCGATGATCGCTGGGATGAAACTGGCGGAGCGCTTACGCGAACAGGTGCCCGGACTGCGTGTGATGTCACATTTTGGCGGTGGTAGCTTTAAGAAACAGTTTAAGCGCGCGGATAAAGTCGGCGCCTCTGTGGCGCTCGTGCTAGGCGAGGATGAAGTTGCCAACGGCACAGTGGCGTTAAAAGATTTGAAAGGCGGCGAGCAACAAACACTGAATCAGGATGAGATCGCCGCGTCACTAAAAGCATTGATTTAAGAGGACAGAACGTGGACGTCTACACCACAGAAGAGCAGCAGGTTGAAGCCATTAAAAAGTGGTGGCGAGACAACGGTAAAGCGGTCGTGATCGGCGCCGTTGTCGGTTTGGGGGCGTTATATGGCTGGCGTTATTTTCAGTCACAACAGCTTACCAACCAAGAGCAAGCCTCGCAGCAATACGAACAAGTGCTAAGTGGTATTGAAAGCGGCGATACCGTGTCATTGAGCCAATTAGAAGGCCATGAAGGTTATCGTGCCTTGGCAGCATTGCAGCTGGCACAAAAGCATGTTGCGCAAGGGGAGCTGGAAAGTGCCCGTGAGCAATTGCAAAATGCTCAGCAAGCCGTGAAAGACGAGGCGCTGTACGGGTTGGTGACGACACGCCTGGCGCGCGTTGAAGCGGAGTTAGGCAATTACCCAGCCGCATTGAGCGAACTCGACAAAGTCACCACGCAGAGCTGGACCGCGAAAGTGGAAGAGATCCGCGGCGACGTCTTGCTTCGTCAGGGCGACAAGCAGGCAGCGCGAGACGCGTATGCAGCGTCATTGGCGGCGGCGGAAAGCCCGACCGTTAACATGAAGCTTGATAATCTGAGTCAATAAGGTCGTGGTATGAAAAAACGATTATGGCGCATGGCTGCAATGGCCACGACCATGGCTGTACTGGCTGGCTGTGCCGGTGAAGAAGATGTGGTGCAAATAGCGCCACTGCCTGCTGTGACCAATGAGATATCTTCAACCCAGCATTGGCGAGCACAAGTGGGCGACGGTGTCGGGCAGTATTATTCCGCACTTCAGCCCACAGTGGCCTATGACAAAGTCTTTGCGGCTGATCGACAAGGTTTAGTCGCCGCGTTTGATTTAGAAAGCGGTGAATCTATCTGGCAACAGTCGGTGCAAGACGAGACACCGGCGTTGCTCTCCGGCGGGTTGAGCGCCTCATACGGCAAAGTGTATGTGGGTGGCGAAACGGGTCAAGTGTACGCACTGGATGCGGAAACCGGCGAGCGGGTTTGGCAACAGAACGTGAATGGCGAAGTGCTGGCCAAGCCTTTGGTGGAAGCTGGGTTGGTGATCGTTAACACCAGCCGTGGTGAGTTAGTGGCATTGGACGCGGAATCGGGCGAGCCACAGTGGAACAACACCAATGATGTGCCGAACTTGAGCCTACGCGGTGAAAGTGCGCCGGTGACTATTTCCGGCGGCGTATTCTGGGGGATGGCCAATGGACGCCTAGGCGCGGCAATGATCGAAACCGGACGGTCTATCTGGCAAATTCCTATCTCGACACCAAAAGGGGCGACTGAAATCGACCGCTTAGTGGATGTGGATGCGACCCCAGTGATCGATGGCGACCGTTTGTATGCAGTAGGCTATAATGGCCAATTAGTCTCTATTGATTTGCGCTCCGGAAAAGCGGCGTGGAAGCGGGATTTTTCCTCTGCTAAAGACTTCCTCGTAGCAGGCAATAGTATTTATCTTATTGATGATAAAGACAATATTGTTGCGTTAGATGCACGCAACGGCCTAGAGAAGTGGCGCAACACACAGTTGGCGTACCGTATCTTAACGGCACCCGCGGCAAGCGGCGGCTATCTGGTGGTCGGCGACAGCCAAGGCTACTTGCATTGGCTTGACCCGCAAACGGGCGATTTTGTCGCGCAGCAATCACTGGAAGGTAACGGGATCGCTGTTGCCCCGGTGCAAACGGATGATGGCTATATCGTGATCACCCGTGATGGTCAACTGAGAAAGCTGAGTATCGAGTAAGCGAAGCCACCCAGTTTATATTTAGGCTCCTGGCTGCAAAGACAGTCGGGAGCCTTGTTTATTAATAAAGCGAATGAAAAGAAGAGGTCTACATGATTCCTGTTATAGCCCTAGTGGGGCGTCCGAATGTGGGGAAATCGACGCTCTTTAACCGTCTTACCCGCACACGCGATGCATTAGTAGCGGATTTTCCGGGACTGACCAGGGATCGAAAATACGGCAAAGCATTGCTGGATGATCACGAGTTTATCGTGATCGACACCGGCGGCATTGACGGCACCGAAGAAGGTGTAGAAACCAAGATGGCGGAGCAGTCGCTAGCGGCGATTGAAGAAGCCGATGTCGTGCTGTTTATGGTGGATGGTCGAGCCGGTCTTACGCCAGCGGACAAAGACATTGCTCAGCATATCCGTACCCGTGAAAAAACCACCTTCTTGGTGGTGAACAAAGTGGATGGTATTGACCCAGACACGGCAACCGCGGACTTTTGGCAGTTGGGCATGGACAACATGTTCCAAATTGCCGCCGCGCATGGTCGAGGTGTTAGCGGCCTGATTAATCGTGCGTTGACGCCTTTGGTTGAGCAAGTGTCCGCGGACGAGGACGACGAGCAAGCAGGCTTGGTCGATTTGACCGATGAAGCAGATACGCTCGACAGTGGCGAAGACGCGGTTAAAACCGAAGAGCAGGCTGAAAGCGAGTATGAATACTTACAGTCGCTGCCGATTAAAATCGGTATTATCGGCCGTCCCAATGTGGGTAAATCAACCCTGACTAACCGTATGCTGGGCGAAGAGCGCGTGGTGGTTTATGACATGCCAGGCACGACCCGCGACTCGATTTACATTCCCATGGAGCGTGATGGTCGCGAATACGTGATGATTGATACCGCCGGGGTTCGACGTCGTAAACGGGTGACCGATAAAGTGGAAAAATTTTCGGTGATCCAAACCCTCAAGGCGATTGAAGATGCCAACGTCGTATTGTTGGTGATCGACGCACGAGAGAACATCTCGGACCAAGACTTAAGCTTACTTGGTTTTGCGCTGAATGCGGGCCGCTCGATTGTTTTGGCGGTCAACAAGTGGGATGGCTTAGATAGCGAAGTGAAAGAGCGCGTGAAGTCTGAGCTTGATCGCCGCTTAGGGTTTGTCGACTTTGCCCGTGTGCATTTTATTTCTGCTTTGCACGGCACCGGGGTAGGCCACTTGTTCGAGTCGATTCAAGAGGCGTATCAGTCAGCGACAAAACGCGTCGGAACCGCGATGCTCACCCGTATTCTGAAAATGGCGCAAGATGACCATCAACCACCGATGATCCGGGGACGTCGGGTGAAGCTCAAATATGCGCACGCAGGCGGTTACAACCCGCCGATTGTGGTGGTTCATGGTAACTTGGTCAAAGAGCTACCAGACTCTTATAAGCGTTATTTGATGAATTACTATCGGCGAACCTTGGATATTATGGGCACGCCGATAAAGATCCAATTCCAAAACAGCGAAAACCCCTATGAGGGGAAAAAAGAAAAGCTGACATTATCTCAATCCCGTCAGCGTAAACGCTTAATGGATATGGTGAAAAACCGCAATAAGAAGTAATACAAAGCCCAGCAGCGATGCTGGGCTTTTTTGATCGCGACAAGGCGAGTCCGATCTCTGTTGGGATCCGCAACTAAATTAAAGTGATCTAAATCACATTAATGAGCGCGATTATCTGTTGTCTTAGATCCTAGCCTATTGCGCTGCCGCTCAGGTTTTGAGCGGTGGTAAAATCGACACCCCTTGCCATCTCACACTTTTGGATTGTTCTGGATCAAAGCTTTAATAAAATACAATTTAGAGTTTTATCCTTTTAAAAATCCAAATGCAGAATATGTAACTTATGCTTTCGGGAAGTGTATTGATAAATATTCTTTTCAGGGTAGGAAGCTGATCAAGGGGGATAAACCCCCAGATCGCTCGATCGCTTACTGATCGGTCAGAGGTGTGTTGTACAGAGCTTAATCAGCTACCTGACGTGGATGACGTTGTTGCACGACGCTAGTGACATCGCCGTTGCTGAGCTGAGTGTGTAAGGTATCGCCCTCTTCTAGCTGGTTGATGTTAGTGACGATGTGCCCATCACTATCACGGCTAATTGAATAGCCGCGAGAAAGGGTGGCAAGTGGGCTGACCGCATCTAAGGTGGCGACCAAGGTGGCGAGTCGCTGTTGCGCATGTGACAGGTGTGAGTCCATCGCGTGGGTGAGGCGTTGATGGTGTTGCGCCAATTGAGCCTGATGTTGCTGAATACGACGGTAAGGCGTCATGCGCTGCAATCGATTATCTAGCGTGTTCAGTTGGCTGCTGTACCGTGAAAACTGCTTAGTGAGTGCCTGGTGCATCCGTCTTTGCAGCTCATCAATATGCTGACTCTGCTGTTGTAGGCGACGGCGAGGGTGCTGATGAGACAAACGGTGTTCGTGCTGCGTCAGTGCCCGTTGCTGGCGATACAGGAGGGTGCCAATCGCGTTTTTGAGCCCTTGCTCGCGCTGCTGATATTGCTGCAAGCGGTAACTAAGATCACGGCTCACTAATTCTGCGGCGGCTGATGGCGTCGGCGCGCGCACGTCGGCAACAAAGTCAGCAATGGTAACATCCACTTCATGGCCCACGGCACTGACGATAGGGATCTGACTGGCGGCGATAGTACGGGCGACGATGTCTTCATTAAAGCACCATAAATCTTCGAGTGAGCCACCGCCACGGCCAACAATCAGCACATCACATTCGTTGCGGCTATTGGCACGTCCAATGGCTTGGGCAATAGAGACCGCTGCCTCTTGTCCTTGTACCAGCGTTGGATAGATAACCACGGGCAGGCTCGGATCGCGCCGTTTCAACACATTTAGAATATCGTGCAAGGCAGCGCCTGTTTTGGAGGTGATTATGCCAACGCGTTTGGGTTGGTCGGGCAAGGCCTGTTTGGCGCTTTGTGCGAATAAGCCTTCAGCGGCTAACGCTTGTTTGCGTTGCTCAAACGCCTGTTGCAGTCGTCCATCGCCTTCGGGCTGCATGCTTTCTAAGATCAGTTGATAGTCGCCGCGAGGCTCGTACATAGAGACACGCGCACGTACCAACACTTGATCGCCGTTTTTAGGTTTGAACATCACGCGGCGATTGTTACCACGGAACATCGCACATTTAACTTGGCTTTGGTTATCTTTCAACGATAAATACCAGTGACCGGATGTCGCAGCGGTAAAATTAGAGATTTCACCCGTGAGCCAGACGATACCGATGTTTTTCTCCAAGCAAAGACGCACTTCGGCATTTAAGCGAGAGACGGAAAGAATGTTTCGGTTGTTAGCGGTCACGATCACGGATCCTTTCAATAAGCCTGAGGGCATACTACCTGCCGCATCTCGGTATGCCAAATAGACCTTGAGCAATCGGTTGCTAAAAAGTCGCGTTGATATCTGGTGATAAATCAACCGACTAAAAATCCGTTGCCCACCAAACAGCGATTCTTAATAAAAATCGATAGCCAAACGTTTGCGCTGCCCGTATAATGCTGCGGCAATATTTTGTTCCCCTTCACAAATTTTGGTGTGAGATATTGCAATGCTGAGAATCGCGAAAGAAGCGCTAACCTTTGACGATGTACTCCTCGTCCCTGCCCACTCAAATGTTCTTCCTAACCATGCCGATCTGCGTACAAAACTGACACGCTCGATCAGCTTAAACATTCCTGTTCTATCCGCCGCGATGGACACGGTGACCGAAGCCCGTTTGGCGATTGCCTTGGCGCAAGAAGGTGGTCTTGGCTTTATCCATAAGAACATGACTATCGAGCAACAAGCAGAACAAGTACGCTTGGTCAAAATCTATGAAGCAGGCATGGTCACCAATCCAGTGACTGTGACCCCAGAAATGACCATTGCTGACGTGAAGGCACTGACTGAGCGTAACGGCTTTGCCGGTTACCCTGTTGTCAATGCACAAAAAGAGCTAGTGGGGATCATCACAGGCCGTGACGTGCGTTTTGTGTCTGACTTAAGCAAGCGCGTCGAAGACGTGATGACACCAAAATCTCGCCTCGCCACTGTGCAAGAAGGCGCAGAACGTGAGCAGGTACAACAGCTCATGCAACAGCACCGCGTCGAGAAGATTTTGGTGGTCAACCCAAGTCATCATCTCACCGGTATGATCACCGCCAAAGATTTCCAAAAAGCGGAAAGCAAGCCTAATGCCTGTAAAGACGAACAAGGTCGCTTGCGTGTCGGCGGTGCCGTTGGTGCCGGTGCGGGCAACGAAGAACGCATTGCCGCCTTGGTTGAAGCGGGCGTGGATGTGCTGTTGATTGACTCATCACATGGCCACTCTGAAGGGGTTCTGCAACGTATTCGTGATGCACGTGCCGCGTACCCGAACCTGCAGATTGTGGGCGGCAATGTCGCCACCGCTGAAGGCGCACGCGCCCTGATTGAAGCCGGTGTCGATGCCGTCAAGGTTGGAATTGGCCCAGGCTCGATTTGTACCACGCGTATCGTTACCGGCGTGGGTGTCCCGCAGATCACTGCGATCAGTGATGCAGCCGCTGTAGCGCAAGAGTACGGCATTCCCGTGATTGCCGATGGCGGTATCCGCTTCTCAGGGGATTTGTGTAAAGCGATTGCCGCGGGCGCGTCGTGCGTGATGGTGGGCTCAATGCTCGCTGGTACCGAAGAGTCTCCAGGGGAAGTCGAACTTTACCAAGGCCGTGCATATAAATCATATCGCGGTATGGGCTCGGTGGGCGCGATGTCAAAAGGCTCGTCTGACCGTTATTTCCAAAGCGACAACGCCGCAGACAAGCTGGTACCTGAAGGGATTGAAGGGCGTGTCGATTACAAAGGCATGATGAAAGAGATCATTCATCAGCAAATGGGTGGCCTGCGCTCCAGCATGGGCCTCACCGGCTCTGCCACCATTGAAGAGATGCGTACCCAAGCGCAGTTTGTTCGCGTCACTGGCGCGGGCATGAAAGAGTCACACGCGCATGATGTCACCATTACTAAAGAAGCGCCGAACTACCGTCTCGGCTAAAGACATCACCATCGCGATGCATTTGAGAGGGGAGCGCGGCTCCCCTTTGTTCCACTTAATTGAGAAAGCCAGATAATGACCCAGAACATTCATGCTCAACGTATTTTGATCCTTGATTTTGGCTCCCAGTACACCCAACTGATTGCGCGCCGTGTCCGTGAAATCGGTGTGTATTGTGAGCTTTGGAGCTGGGATGTGGATGAGCAAGACATTCGTGATTTTGCGCCCAACGGCATCATCCTATCCGGTGGCCCAGAGAGCGTGGCAGAGGAGAACTCGCCGCGTGCACCGCAGTATGTCTTTAATGCCGGCGTACCTGTGTTAGGGGTTTGTTATGGTATGCAGACCATGGCCGAGCAGCTTGGTGGTAAGGTGGCCGGCTCTGAGCACCGTGAGTTTGGCTATGCGCAAGTGAAGCGCGTTGGGCAAAGTGCACTGTTTGATGGCATTGAAGATGCCATCGCCGATGACGGGCATGCGCTCCTCGATGTATGGATGAGCCATGGTGATAAAGTGGTCGCCATTCCAGAAGATTTTGTCAAAGTGGCCGAGACGGACACTTGCCCCTTCGCGGCCATGGCCAATGAAGACAAACGTTTTTATGGCGTGCAATTCCATCCAGAAGTCACTCACACGCGCCAAGGCCAACGTATGTTGGAGCAGTTTGTGATGCAAATTTGCCAATGCGAGCGCTTGTGGACACCAGCCACCATTATTGACGATGCGATTGAGCGTATTCGTGAGCAAGTCGGGGATGATGAAGTGATCCTTGGCTTGTCTGGCGGCGTCGACTCTTCTGTGGTCGCCATGCTGGTTCACCGTGCGATTGGCGATAAGCTCACGTGTGTATTCGTCGATAACGGCCTATTGCGTCTTAATGAAGGTGAGCAAGTACTGGAAATGTTCGGTGACCACTTTGGGTTGAACATCGTCCATGTCAATGCCGAAGACCGTTTCCTCGATGCCCTTAAAGGCGAAGCGGATCCGGAAGCCAAGCGTAAAATCATTGGTCGCGTGTTTGTCGAGGTATTCGATGAGCAAGCGAGCAAAATGAAAAATGCCAAGTGGCTGGCACAAGGCACTATCTACCCGGATGTGATTGAGTCAGCAGCCTCGAAAACCGGTAAAGCGCATGTGATCAAATCACACCACAACGTCGGTGGTTTGCCGGAAGAGATGGAAATGGGTCTGGTTGAGCCACTCAAAGAGTTATTCAAAGACGAAGTGCGTAAAATTGGCCTTGAGCTAGGCTTACCGTACCACATGCTTTATCGCCACCCCTTCCCAGGGCCAGGCCTTGGTGTGCGCGTGCTGGGCGAGATTCAAAAAGAATACTGCGATCTGCTTCGTCGCGCCGATGCGATCTTTATCGAAGAGCTACGCAACGCCGATCTCTACGAGAAAGTCTCGCAAGCCTTTGCGGTATTCCTACCTGTTCGTTCGGTAGGCGTGATGGGCGATGGCCGTAAATACGACTGGATCATTGCCCTGCGTGCCGTCGAGACCATCGACTTTATGACCGCACATTGGGCACACCTGCCATACGATTTCCTGGGTAAGGTATCAAACCGCATCATCAACGAAGTCGACGGCATCTCCCGCGTGGTTTACGACGTCTCCGGCAAACCGCCAGCGACAATTGAGTGGGAATAAGACTCGCTAGGTAGCGCATTAAGCCTTGCCAACTAACAACAATGCCAGTCAGTTTTCTGACTGGCATTTTTTGTCGCACAATACCATAACGTTTATTACTCAAGTAACGCTGTTACTCGTATCTAACTCAGCGATAACGTCTTTACGCAGCATTCACTGGGGGCTGAATATGTATCATCGTGGTTTTTATCTATGGCGATATGTTACACAGTCTATGTTAACCGGTGCCTGCTTAATTCAAGCTCGCCGCCTATCTTGCGGAATGCACTGTTCACGGCTATTATTTGTTCATGATTCATGAACGGTATTTGAGTGTGAACGATAACGCGATACTACTAAAGCTAGCTTTGGATAATCTGCCTGCGCAGATTCAAGGGGAGTACTCTTTCGATCCTAAGCCGGATGGTGAGCCTTACACCGATGCTGAGGTGACTCTGACAGTGCACGGCGAACGCTATTTGTTTAGCACTGAAATAAAGCGTATCCATCGTAAAGATAGCCTATCAGCATTGCTAGGCGCTGCTCGCTCAGACAATCTGTTGGTGTGTAACAGACTGACGACTCATCTCGCCGATTTTTGCACCAAGAACGCGATCAATTTTATTGATGAGGCCGGTAATGCTCGCGTGAGCTTTAACGGGCTAAACCTATGGGTTGAGGGCAAAAATCTTACTGAAAACCACCTTGCAATTCCACAGCCGGCAAAGCCAGGGTTAGGTTTTATGAAGCTTCTGTTTGCTTTGTTGGCTCAAGAAGATGTGTTACATCTGCCGTTTCGAGCCATAGCCGAGATGGCAAATATCTCATTAGGTATGGTGAGTAAGGGATTTAAATACTTAGAAGCCGAGAAGCTTGTCAGTCTTGGTCGTACCCGTCGCATTCTGGATAAAGAGGCCCTTTATCAGATCTGGATTGAACACTATCGTACCGTGCTAAGGCCAAAGCTCGGAGGGCTAAAATTAGTTGCGCCGAATGATTGGCGAGACATCCCTTTAACATCCATGGATTGCTGGGGAGGAGAAGTCGCTGCCGATGAACTAACACGCTATTTGCAGCCTTATGAGTTACAGCTCTTTACCTTTGAGCCACTGCAAAAAAAGCTTGCGCTGCTCAAAGCAAAGCCAGACGCTTCGGGCAGGCTCTGGTTGGTGCCTGCATTCTGGGGAAAGGCGCTGGATATTAATATCAATGCCAAGGCATTGCTGGCTGTCGCTGAGCTACTTGCAAGCAGAGATAGCCGAAACAAGGAGGTTGCCGAACTTATCAATGAGCAATATCTACACCTTAAAACACTCCCTGAACCCCGGGTTTGAGCCTGTACTGACACTGATCACCCGCACAACTCAGCAAACTGGCGTACCA
Source organism: Salinivibrio sp. ML290 (assembly GCF_001995695.1). Classification (NCBI taxonomy): domain Bacteria; kingdom Pseudomonadati; phylum Pseudomonadota; class Gammaproteobacteria; order Vibrionales; family Vibrionaceae; genus Salinivibrio; species Salinivibrio sp. ML290. The sequence continues at coordinate 59,655 of NZ_MUEY01000006.1, forward strand.
TTTTTTGTTGCTGGGGCAACGGCAAGAGATCTCTTTTTGTATCATGTGTTTGGCCGTGATCCCGGCCGTCAGACTCGGGATATTGATACTGGCATTCTGATACCGGATTGGGACGCGTTCGCCAGTGTAAAGCAGGCTTTGCTGGATGCCGGATTAAGCGCAACCAATAAAGCGCATCGGCTTAAAGATCCTGACAGTGGTTTGCCAATTGATATTATTCCCTTTGGTGCCATCGCCGATGACGCAGGTGAAATACAATGGCCACCCGAGCATGCTGTCACCATGACGGTAGCTGGGTTTCAGGAAGCTTACGATGCCGCTCTATCAATAGAACTAGGGCAAGGCGATACCATCAAAGTTGCGTCTTTGGCTGGGCTGACTTTGCTAAAACTGATTGCTTGGCAGGAGCGGGGTGACGAGAGCAGTAAAGACGCATCTGACTTTCTAACCATTCTTCTTGAGTATCAGTATGTTCAGGCGGATCGTCTATGGGAGCCTTATATCCCGGCAGAGCACTTAGAGTATGATACCGAGCGGCAAGGGGCCTTCTTGCTTGGATATGATTTGAAAATGATTTTGTCTGAGCCTGCTACCAATCCGGAGACTATCAGCCGTATTACCACATTGGCAGCTGATATTGATGGACTGGTCAGGGCTCAGTTCAGAAGTCAGAACTTTTGTAGTTATGAGAGGATAGAGCAGCTGCAAAATGACTTTTGGGCAGGGCTAGCGTTGTAAGAACAGTTTCAAAAAACAAAGCCCGCCAAATGTCGGACTTTTCTATTGGTATTCGCGGATAACGGCGGTCCCGGCTCAGTCGCTATAACTGTCCGAACTTGCCTGCTTGCAGATCGTTGAACGCTTGCAAAATCTCTTGCTTAGTATTCATTACAAAAGGGCCATGACCGACGATGGGATCGGTGATGGGCTCGCCACTGAGTAGCAAAATTACGCTATCTTGTGAGGCGTGCAATGCGACCTCGCGGCCTTGGCGGCTAAGCAGTGCTATATCGGCGTCGCCAATGGGGTCGGCGGCGTTGATGCTGACGTTGCCCTCCAGCACCACCACCGCGGTGGTCCAGCCTTGTGGCAGAGTGAGCTGCACTTTCCCGCCTGCGTTTAACCGTATATCCCAAACCTGCATGGGACTAAAGGTCTTGGCCGGCCCTTGATGCCCCTCAAACTCACCGGCAATGAGCCGTAATGTGCCTGCCTTATCGGCCAAGGGAACATCGGGAATATCGGCTTTGCGAATGCCTTGATAGCTCGGGTCGGTCATTTTGTCTTTTTTGGGGAGGTTAACCCACAGTTGCGCCATTTGCAGCTCGCCGCCAGTGTGGCTGAACGCCCTGGAATGAAACTCCTCGTGCATAATGCCGCTGCCTGCGGTCATCCACTGCACATCCCCGGGGCCAATCACGCCGCCTTTACCGGTGGAGTCACGATGCGCCACTTCACCTTGATACACAATGGTCACGGTTTCAAAGCCGCGATGGGGATGCTCACCCACGCCTCGCTTCACGCCATCCGCCGGAAAGTGCATTGGGCCAGCATAGTCCAGCAGTAAAAAGGGACTCATCTCCGCCGCTTGATTGTGGTAGGAAAACAGCGAGCGGGCGGGGAAACCATTACCGACCCAGTGCGGTGCAGGGGCTTTTATGACACGCGAAATGGATTTCATGGTGATCTCCTCTAGTGGGTTTACCTCCATCATATATTTGATGACATAGATTGCTAGGGGTTAAAACACGACTTCCACGCCATATAGGTTTTTTGTTTCTAAATGTTTCAGTGTCCTCAGTAAGCATCCGTTTTTTGTGCTGCTTTTCTAACTACAAATCAATTTAACATTTGGTTAACTGGCTTGCTTATGGCTAACTATGCTGTTTTTTGCTTTACTGGCGATGGATTGTCATTTTAATGTCGCTAAAGCCTGGTGGATCAGGTAAGCAAAGACACAACATCGAAAAATGGAGTAAACAGTGAGCCAACACATAAGCGACTCAACCGATGCTGGCCAGCCGCGCGGCATGGATCGGTTTTTGAACATGATAGAGCGGGCAGGGAACCGAATTCCGGATCCCGCGCTCTTGTTTTTTTGGGGGCTGATCACCGTGTGGGTATTATCAGCCATTCTCTCTCAGGTTTCTTTTGATTCAGTCCACCCTTTGACCGGTGACGCTGTCCAAGTTAAAAACCTGCTCACCGGTAGTGCGCTCGCCCACTTTTTAGCCAATATGGTTGACACCTTTACTGGATTTGCGCCGCTGGGGATTGTTTTGGTGGCGATGCTCGGTGTGGGGGTGGCTGACCAGTCCGGCTTTATTACCACTGGCCTTAAGAAAATGCTGAGTGTGACGCCAAAGCAAGCGCTTACGCCGATGCTGATTCTGGTGGCGATCGTTTCCCATACCGCCGCAGATGCAGGCTATGTGCTGGTGATCCCGCTGGGTGGGATTATCTTCCACGCCGCGGGTCGTCATCCGTTGGCAGGTATTGCTGCCGCCTTTGCCGGGGTATCCGGCGGCTTCTCCGCGAACTTTATTCCGTCAGGGATTGATCCTTTGCTGGCCGGTTTTACTGAATCTGCCGCGCATGTGTTGGACGATAGCTATCAGGTAAACCCGCTTGCGAACCTCTATTTCACTGGTCTGTCATCGATTTTGATTGTGGCGCTGGGCTGGTTTGTGACTGAGAAAATAGTCGAGCCACGTCTAAATCGCACGCCGATTGATGAGGACGCAGAAGACGCACCAGATTTAGGCTCCTTTACGGCAATTGAAGGGAAGGCGTTTAATCGAGCTGGGCTGGCGATGCTGCTAGGAATTGCCGCGCTGGTGGCGGCCTCATGGCCGGAAACGTCACCGCTCCGCTCACCGGCGGGCGAGCTGACCGCCTTTGATGCACCGATTATGCAATCGATCGTGCCACTGATTTTTGTGCTGTTTATTATTCCAGGTATTGTTTATGGCAAAACCGCGGGTACCTTTAAAACTAGCCAAGACGTGATCAAATCCATGTCTGACACCATGGCGACCATGGGCGCTTATATGGTGATGGCGTTTTTCTGCGCGCAATTCTTGGCCGCATTTACCCAATCAAACATTGGTACTTTGTTGGCGCTCAACGGCGCGGAGCTGTTGCAGTCAATGAACCTGCCAGGTGAGATGACGATTGTGGGGATGATTTTGCTGACGGCAATGGTGAACTTATTGATTGGTTCCGCGTCGGCGAAATGGGGGCTGATTGGGCCGATTCTCGTGCCGATGTTAATGGTCGTGGGCATTTCCCCTGAATTGTCGCAAGCGGCTTATCGTGTGGGTGATTCTGTGTCGAACATTATCTCGCCATTGATGGTGTTCTTCCCGTTGGTGGTGGTGTACTGCCAGCGTTACGTGAAAACCACGGGGATTGGTACCGTGGCCTCAATGATGATCCCTTATTCTCTGACCATGCTGGTGGGCTGGACCTTATTCTTACTCGCCTACTGGGCGCTAGGATTGCCTCTGGGCATTCAAGCCAGTTACCAATACTTGGTGCAGTAATACGCTGTTGCGCGTTGAGTGTCTTAAGCCGGCCTTCGAGCCGGCTTATTTGTATCGTATACTGAGGGCGTATTAGGTTGTTAGTCACAGAGGTTGGGATGAAAGATCCACACGCGTCGGATAGCGAGCACGACGTTTATATGCGCCACGCGATCCAGCTAGCAGACAAAGCGGAGCAAGAGGGTGAAGTGCCTGTTGGCGCTGTCGTGGTGTATCAAGGTGAGGTAGTGGGCACGGGGTGGAACCGAACCATTACCCAGCATGATGCGACGGCCCATGCCGAAGTGATGGCATTACGCCAAGCTGGCCAAGTGCTGGGTAATTATCGTTTATTAGACGCGGATCTTTATGTGACATTAGAGCCTTGTCCCATGTGTGCGGCGGCGATGGTGCATGGCCGTGTCAGAAAGGTTTTCTTTGGCGCGCCTGATCCCAAAACCGGGGCCGCTGGCTCGATAATGAACTTACTCAGCTATGAGGGTGTTAATCATCATGTGCAAAGTGAGGGAGGGGTGTTAGAAGCGGAATGYCGTGCGCAACTGCAAGCCTTTTTCCGCCGTCGTCGCGCCGAAAAAAAGGCCGCTAAAAAAGCAGCCTGTCAATCTCAATCTTGCTTACCTGACTCAGGCAAGGTGTCCTAAAACGCGTCATCAAAGGCCGCAAATTCACGAATCGCAAAGGCACGTTGTCGCCAAAGTACCTTCTTGTGCATATTTTGGCGCATACGCTTACGCCGGTTAGCGGATGAAATGTTGTTTTTGCGAAAGCTTTGTTTCACCAGCCGTTTTCTTGGAACCATGCTGTCCTCATTGCGGTTGCGTGTCTGATTGCGGTGTCGAGTTATCCTCTGACTGTGATGACGCCGGGTCAGGCGCTTGCTCGGTTGTTTGCTCGGGGGCATTTTCCGACGGCTCGTCAGGGGCGACGATCGTCTGCAGACCACCGAGATCTTCAACTTGTTGGCTGTCGAGTGACTCTATGTGCGCTTTCTCATAGCCTAGAATACTTTGGTAATAGCGGCGAATATTTTCGACGTAGCTAAGCGCTTCGTAGCCACGCGCGTAGCCGTAGCGTGTTTGGGTGTAATACTGGCGCTTGGCTAACAGTGGCAGACGCTGTTTTACATCACTCCAAGAGTTAGGATCGGCGCCTTGCGCCTCCGTCAGTCGGCGCGCATCCATCATATGGCCAAAACCAATATTGTAAGACGCGAGAGCAAACCAAATGCGCTCGTGTGGATTAACACTGTCTGGTACACGGTCAAGTACACGTTGCAGGTAGAGCGAACCGCCTTTAATGCTTTGTTCTGGGTCGAGGCGATTGCGCACGCCCACGGATTTGGCCGTCGGCAGGGTAAGCATCATCATGCCGCGCACCCCAGTGGGGGAGATCGCCCGTGGGTTCCAATGTGACTCTTGATACGATAGGGCCGCCAGTAAGCGCCAATCAAAATCGTTCGCGTGCTTTTTGAAAAGCGGCTCCCACTTAGGCAACTTGCTCTCCAGTGCCCGTAAAAAGGCGCGGGTATCGACGTAATCGAATTGGTCGACGTGACCAAAATACTTCTCTTCTAAAATAGCTAATTCGCCAGTTTGGTTTATCTCACCAAAGAAGTTGACCATTAAGGCATAGGCGCTGCTGTCGCCTTGCTTTTTCATAAACCAGGCTACGGGTTCGTCCTCACTGAGGGCCATGGCGACGGCAATATCTGGGTGGGTGCGTTGCATCAAGGCAATATCGACCGAGTCGGCAATGGTAAAGTCAATCTCACCGTCTGCGACTTGTTTAAGCAGCTCATCATCGTCGGCGTCCTGCACGACTTTCCAGCTGAGATCAGGGTGGTCTTGTTTTAACGCTTGCAAGGTGAGGTCGTGGCTAGAGTCTTCCACTACCGCCATGATGGCATCTTCACGATTAAAATCATCAACATCCCGCGGGCGCCAATGCCCTTTTTTATAGACCACTTGTTGGCTGACAAAGTAGTAGGCAGGGCCTGGGCGAAACTGAGCTAAACGTTGGTCGGTAATGGTAAGGCCTGCCGCAATCAGATCCACGTCGCCGCGTTCAAGGGCTGGAAAGAGGCCGGAAAGCGTATAAGTGGGCACCATTTCTAGCCTGACCCCGAGCTTGTCAGCAAACCGAGCGGCGAGCTCGTAATCTAGTCCGGTAGGGCCGTCGGGGCCGATGTAGTAAGAGAGTTCGTTGTTGAGTGTCCCGACTCTTAAGACACCACGGTCTCGAATTTTTTCTAGAACGGTACGATCGTCGAACGTCCAATCACAGCCTGTGACGGTGAGGCTAAGCACAAGCACCGTTAGGCTAATCATCCATGATCGCAAAGAAAAGTCACGCTGTGTCAAAGGCTGTCGCTCACTGTTGCATGCCAGCATCAAACGGCTAGCGATGATCGATAGACGCGCCATTCTACGTGAATAGACGTCAGACCGATAGAGGGAAAATTTTTTGCGCAAACGGTTGCGTCAGGTGTGTTGTCGGTGACAGTTTTCCCCTATAATGGCGGCCGCTTAGGCAAAACGCCAGTCTTAAAGCGCGTGTGGCGTGGCGACACCTCCGAGCAACGTGGGAGTCAGCGTTAACGATAACGGAGAGAGCAACCATTGCGGCAATGCCGGTGGTGATACCCAAGTTATGGTGCCAAGATGCGATAACTTGGGTATACCCCTTTCATTTACCGCTAACGAGAGACGTACGCACATGGATATTTTGCGTGGTTCCCCCGCACTGTCTGAGTTTCGTGTCAACAAATTACTGGCGAGCTGCCAAGCACACCAGTTACCTGTCACGGCACTGTATGCTGAGTTTATTCATTTCGCCGACTTGTATCATCCTTTGGATAGCGCGAGTCGCGAAAAGCTCGAAAAGCTGCTGACTTACGGACCAACCTTACCGCCGCATGCGCCTGAAGGGACGCTGTTTCTCGTGACGCCTCGTCCCGGTACCTTGTCGCCGTGGTCCTCCAAGGCAACCGATATTGCCCATAACTGCGGCTTGGATGCGGTCAAACGCTTGGAGCGCGGGACGGCGTACTATATTCAGTTATCTGCACCTTTGACCAATGAGCAACACGCGACCTTAGTCGGATTGTTGCACGATCGGATGATGGAAGCTGTGTTCGATGAGCTTGAGGCCGCCGCGGTGCTGTTTGAGCAAGCGGAACCTGCGCCGATGCATAGCGTAGACATTCTCTCCGGTGGCCGAGCCGCCTTAGTTGAGGCGAACCAAGCCTTAGGGTTGGCACTGGCAGAAGACGAAATTGACTATCTGGTCGAGAACTTCACCCAGCTGGGGCGTAACCCAAACGACATCGAACTGATGATGTTTGCGCAAGCTAACTCAGAGCATTGCCGACACAAGATCTTTAACGCCGACTGGACTATTGATGGTGAAAAGCAGCCTAAATCGCTGTTTAAGATGATCAAAAACACCTATGAGCAAACCCCAGATAACGTGCTGTCGGCGTATAAAGACAACGCAGCCGTGATGACTGGCTCAAACGTTGGACGCTTTTTCCCCACTCCAGAGAGCCACACTTATCAATATCATCATGAGCCGGCTCATATTTTGATGAAGGTGGAAACCCATAACCATCCCACCGCGATTTCACCGTGGCCAGGCGCAGCGACCGGCTCTGGCGGTGAAATTCGTGACGAGGGGGCGACCGGTGTCGGGGGCAAACCTAAGGCGGGATTGGTCGGTTTTTCTGTCTCTAACCTTAAAATTCCGGGCTTTATTCAGCCGTGGGAGCGCGATTATGGCAAGCCTGAGCGCATTGCCACTGCGCTCGATATTATGCTGGAAGGCCCGTTGGGCGGCGCGGCGTTTAACAACGAATTCGGTCGCCCTAACTTGCTGGGCTACTTCCGTACCTATGAGCAATGGGTGACCTCACATGCCGGTGAGGAAGTGCGTGGCTACCACAAACCCATCATGATCGCCGGTGGTATGGGTAACATCCGCGATGGCCATGTGCAAAAAGGCGAGATAGATGTGGGCGCCAAACTGATTGTGTTAGGTGGTCCGGCGATGAACATCGGCCTTGGCGGCGGGGCGGCATCGTCGATGGCATCAGGCCAGTCTGCGGAAGACTTAGACTTTGCCTCGGTACAGCGTGAGAACCCAGAAATGGAGCGTCGCTGCCAAGAGGTGATTGATCGTTGCTGGCAGCTTGGCGACGATAACCCGATTGCCTTTATCCACGATGTGGGTGCGGGTGGCCTGTCCAATGCCATGCCAGAGTTGGTCGATGATGGTGGCCGTGGTGGACGCTTTAATTTGCGTGATATTCCTAATGACGAGCCGGGAATGAGTCCGCTTGCCATTTGGTGTAACGAGTCACAAGAGCGTTATGTCTTGGCGGTCAAACCCGAAAATATGGCGCGTTTTGAAGCCTTGTGCGAGCGTGAACGGGCGCCGTACGCGGTGATTGGTGAGGCCTCCGATGCGCGTCACTTGTCGCTTGAAGATAACCACTTCGACAATACCCCCATCGACATGCCGATGGACATCTTGCTGGGTAAAGCGCCCAAAATGCATCGGGATGTGACGCGTCAGCAAGTGATAGGTGTTGCGCTTAACACCCAAGGCATTGAGCTGGATGAAGCCTGTGAGCGTGTTTTACGCTTGCCGGCGGTGGCGGAGAAAACCTTCTTGATCACTATCGGTGACCGTTCGGTGACCGGATTGGTTGCTCGTGACCAAATGGTCGGCCCGTGGCAGGTACCGGTCGCCAACTGTGCGGTGACGGCGGCCAGCTATGACAGTTATCACGGCGAAGCGATGGCGATGGGTGAGCGTACCCCAGCTGCCTTGCTTGACTTTGCTGCCTCTGCCCGTATGGCGGTCGGCGAAGCACTTACCAATATTGCCTGTGCCGATATTGGTAGCCTGACTAACATTAAACTGTCTGCGAACTGGATGTCCGCGGCAGGTCATCCGGGCGAAGACGCCGGCTTGTACGAAGCGGTTAAAGCCGTTGGCGAGGAGCTGTGTCCTGAGCTGTCACTGACCATTCCTGTGGGTAAAGACTCGATGTCGATGAAAACCCAGTGGCAGCAAGACGGTGAAAACAAAACCGTCACCGCGCCGATGTCGCTGATCATCACCGCCTTTGGCCGCGTGGAAGATGTGCGTCGTACCGTGACCCCACAACTGCGTACCGATAAAGGTGATAGCCACTTAATTGCGATTGACCTCGGTGAGGGCGCGCAGCGTCTGGGCGCAACCGCGTTGGCTCAGGTTTATCATCAATTGGGCGATAAGCCTGCCGATGTCACCAGCAGCGCCCGCCTAAAAGGCTTTTTCCATGCGATGCAAACCTTGGTGGCAGAGCAAAAGCTGCTGGCGTATCACGACCGAGCCGACGGCGGACTGTTCGTCACCTTGGCGGAAATGGCGTTTGCCGGTCACACCGGTATTGACGTGGATATCGCCCGCCTAGGCGACAATGCCTTGCCGGTGCTGTTTAACGAAGAGCTGGGCGCGGTGATCCAAGTGGCCGCGCAAGATCTCGAGCGTGTTAATGCGGTGTTGGATGAACATCAATTAACCGCATGCAGCCACCTGATTGGCGGCCTAAGTGATAGCGATGAGATTATCTTACGTCACGGTGAGGTACCTATCTATCAAGCCAGTCGTCAGTACCTGCGTCAGATTTGGGCTGAAACCACGTATCAGATGCAAGCGCGTCGCGATAATCCGGACTGTGCTCGCCAAGAATTTGACGCTAAGCAGGCGGTCGATCCTGGGTTGCACGCCAGTCTGAGCTTTGATGTGCACGAAGACATCGCTGCGCCTTATATCGCCACCGGTCAACAACCGACCATGGCTATTTTGCGAGAGCAAGGCGTGAACTCGCATGTGGAAATGGCAGCTGCCTTCGATCGCGCTGGATTTAACGCCGTGGACGTTCACATGAGTGACATTCTCTCAGGACGCGTCAGTTTGGACGGCTTCCAAGGGCTGGTGGCCTGTGGCGGCTTCTCTTACGGTGACGTGTTGGGCGCCGGTGAAGGCTGGGCAAAATCAATTTTGTTTAACAGCCGCGCGCGCGATCAATTTAGTGCCTTCTTTACGCGTGAAGACACCTTAGCACTTGGTGTGTGTAATGGCTGCCAGATGCTATCGAACCTACATGAACTGATCCCAGGCGCTGCACACTGGCCACGATTTGTTCGTAACGAGTCGGAGCGCTTTGAAGCCCGCTTTAGCATGGTGGAAGTGCAATCCAGCCCCTCCGCCTTCTTTGCCGGGATGGCAGGGTCACGGATGCCTATTGCGGTATCGCATGGTGAGGGGCGCGTTGAGGTGCGTGATGCTAAGCATCTGGCGGCCATTGAAGCGTCAGGCACGGTGGCGCTGCGTTACACCGATAATCACGGCCAGCCAACACAAGCGTATCCTGCCAACCCGAATGGCTCACCGAATGGCATTACCGCGCTGACCACAGAGTCGGGCCGCGTCACCATTATGATGCCGCACCCTGAGCGGGTATTCCGTACAGTCGCCAACTCTTGGCACCCCGATGATTGGGGCGAAGACAGTGCGTGGATGCGTATGTTCCGCAATGCGCGGGTGACCTTGGGGTAACCCTTAAATGTGATACAAGCCGCCATCGTTTGGCGGCTTTTTCGTGTTATGCGTGAATCGATGGATGATTTTTTATCCTGCTGCGATACAATTTGAGCTAAACACTTGATCCATCAGGACCGGCCAGCGGCCAACGAGAGGGATAACGGAATGAAAAAAATTGAAGCCATCATCAAGCCATTTAAACTCGATGACGTACGCGAGGCGCTCGCCGACGTGGGGATTACGGGGATGACCGTCTCAGAGGTAAAAGGCTTTGGTCGTCAAAAAGGCCACACTGAGCTTTATCGCGGCGCCGAATATATGGTCGATTTTTTACCGAAAGTGAAGCTTGAAGTGATCGTCAGTAACGATGTGGCTGAGCAGTGTGTGGATACCATTATTGATACCGCACAAACCGGTAAAATCGGTGATGGCAAAATCTTTGTCTTTGATGTTGAGCGCGTGGTGCGCATCCGTACCGGTGAAGAAGACGAAGAAGCGATTTAATCACGCGCTATAAGCGAATACGATCAGTAGTAAAAAGCCAAGCATCATGCTTGGCTTTGTTGTTTTGCGCCGTGCTGTCGGATTGATTAGCGTTGAGAGGGCGCTCAAGCCCCGGGGTTAGCAGGATGCGCCTGATAGCGCCCGGGCTTATGATTCATCGCCAAGACTAAGTTGAGCACAATCGCGCCAACCACCGACCACATCAAGAGGTTGAGGTCGATGAGGAAGAAAGATAACGCGAGGATGGTGCAGTCGATGCCCATTTGCAGTTTTCCTGCCGAGATCCCAAACTTGTCCTGACAATAGAGCACCAAGACGTTAAAGCCGCCTAAGCTGGCGTTGTGACGGAAGATCATCAACATGCCGACGCCCATTAGCAACCCACCAATGACGGCACAGTACGCAGGTGCCAGCCAGGTAATTTCAAAGAAATAGGCAATATGGTCAGCCATCACTGATACCGCGCCCCCCGCAAGTAAGCTGCGCAGTGCGAAGCGTGGGCTCATGCGAAACCATGCCATCAAATAAAACGGACAATTACACAGAAAGTACAGGGTGCCGAAGGACAAGTCTGTAAATTGGCTGACCAACAGAGCCAGCCCTGTGGTCCCGCCCGTTAAAAGTCCGGCTTGTTGCAAGAAAAACACCCCTTGGGCGACTAAGAACGCGCCAGAGGCAATAGCAATAATGTCTTCTTTAAAGCTGTGTTGATACTGACTCACACGGCTTCTCCCTACTTATTAGCGTGACAACAACAAAAAGCCCGCCAAAACCCAAAGGGCTGGCGGTAAAAAGTTAATGGGATAATCGGGCGCGGATTTTATCGCCAATTAGGACGAAGAGAAAGGCGGGGAGGTAAATCACTTGAATGTAGAATGTCAGCATTATGATACTCAGCTGTAAAACCTTTACACCGACTATGTTCGTTGACGCCCGACCATTACGATTGCCATGCGCGATAAAAAATTGTGACGCAGGCTACCTGATAGGTTGGATTTTTTGTAGAATAGCAAACGCAGTCATAGCGGTAACGAAAACGTTTGCGTAGTGCTGGTATAGCGAACGATTTTCCTTGGCTTAATCGCTTTGATTTGTCATCTTAAGGCGACTAAGCCAAGGCGTGATCTAAGCCATCGCCCCTGCGCCGGTTTTTGCTAGGTGAGCTGAAAAGGCCCTAGCGTTTGCTTTATGGGTAATTGCCCGCCAATGTTAAGTCAGGAGAGACAAATGCTAAAGCGTGACATGAAGATTGCGGATTACGATCCCGCCCTGTTCGCCGCCATTGAAGAAGAAACGGCACGTCAGGAAGAACACATTGAGCTGATCGCATCAGAAAACTACACCAGCCCACGCGTCATGGAAGCGCAAGGCTCTCAACTGACCAACAAGTACGCGGAAGGCTATCCCGGCAAGCGCTATTACGGTGGGTGTGTGTATGTCGATAAAGCCGAAGCGCTGGCGATTGAGCGCGCGTGTGAGCTGTTTGGTTGTGAGTATGCGAATGTGCAGCCTCACTCAGGTTCACAAGCAAATAGCGCGGTATATATGGCCCTGCTCAACCCCGGAGATACGGTTCTGGGAATGAGCTTGGCGCATGGTGGTCACCTGACTCATGGCTCGCCGGTCAACTTTTCTGGTAAGCATTACCATGTCATCCCTTACGGTATCGATGAAGCGGGTAAAATTGACTATGAGCAAATGGAACAGCTTGCGCTGGAGCACAAGCCCAAAATGCTCATCGGTGGCTTTTCTGCTTATTCACAAGTGGTGGATTGGAAGCGCATGCGTGAAATCGCCGATAAAGTGGGCGCATGGCTGTTGGTCGATATGGCGCACGTCGCGGGTTTAATTGCGGCAGGCGTATATCCAGATCCATTGCCACACGCGCATGTGGTGACGACCACTACCCACAAGACGCTTGCGGGCCCTCGCGGTGGTTTGATCTTGTCGAATGCGGGTGAAGACCTTTATAAGAAGCTCAACTCCGCCGTGTTCCCAGGTGGCCAAGGTGGCCCTTTGATGCATGTGATTGCGGGTAAAGCGGTGGCGTTTAAAGAGGCGATGGAGCCTGAGTTTAAGGCTTACCAGGCGCGCGTGATTGATAATGCTCGCGCGATGGTCAAAGGCTTCCAAGCGCGTGGCTACAAAATAGTATCAGGCTCAACCGATAATCATTTGTTGCTGGTTGATCTTATCGATAAAGACATTACCGGAAAAGAAGCAGACGCAGCACTGGGCGCGGCTAATATCACTGTGAACAAAAACAGTGTGCCGAACGATCCACGCAGCCCGTTTGTCACCTCTGGTATTCGTGTGGGCACCCCAGCCATTACACGTCGTGGCTTTACTGAGCAAGATGCCGAGCAGCTTGCGCATTGGATGTGTGATGTCTTGGATAATATCGACAATGAGCAAGTGATTGCTGAGACCAAAGAAAAAGTCCAAGCGATTTGCCGTCGTCTGCCTGTGTATGCCTAATTAATGACACGGAAATGAATAGGTTATAAGGCGCCTTCGGGCGTCTTTTTTATTTTTATCGACACGATGTGCCTCACTGGCTTTGTTTAGCACACAAAACCACCATAAAGTCCTCTTCGATAGGCTTTTTCATCGCTACAAATCGGTTACACTAGCAAGACGATATTGAGGAGGCGACACTCATGCACTGTCCATTCTGTGGTGCTACCGACACCAAAGTGATCGATTCTCGTCTTGTGGCTGATGGTCACCAAGTTCGCCGTCGCCGCCAGTGTTTGGCGTGCGCAGAGCGTTATACCACGTTCGAAACGGCGGAATTAGTGATGCCACGGGTGATTAAGACCAACGGTAACCGAGAGCCGTTTGACGAAGAGAAACTGCGTGGCGGCATTCAACGCGCATTAGAAAAGCGTCCAGTGAGCGCGGATGATATTGAAAAAGCGATCAACAGTATAAAGTCACGTTTGCGTGCCACCGGAGAGCGCGAAATTGGCTCTGCCATGGTAGGGAACTTGGTCATGGAAGCGCTCAAGGAGCTCGATAAAGTGGCTTATATTCGCTTTGCCTCTGTGTATCACAGTTTTGAGGACATTCGTGAATTTGGCGAAGAAATCGCACGGTTGCAAAAATGAGTCAAAGCGATCGGGATACAACCATGATGATGCGCGCGTTAGCGCTCGCGGCCCAAGGCTGTTATACCACCACGCCTAATCCTAATGTCGGTTGTGTGATTGCACAGGGCGACGAAGTGGTCGGTGAAGGGTTTCATATTGCCCCCGGCGGCCCGCACGCTGAAGTACATGCATTAAAGGCTGCGGGAGCACGCGCACAAGGGGCGACAGCTTACGTCACCTTAGAGCCTTGCTCTCACTATGGTCGCACGCCGCCGTGTTGCGATGCGTTGATTGCTGCCAACGTTAGCCGCGTCGTGTGCGCGATGCAAGACCCAAACCCGCAAGTAGCTGGACGTGGTATCACACGGTTACAAGAAGCCGGCATTGAGGTGGTTGTGGGCGTGATGGCCGAGCGCGCCAACGCGCTGAACCCCGGTTTTATCAAACGTATGCAAACTAAAATGCCCTATGTGCAGCTCAAACTGGCAGGGAGCCTCGATGGGCGCACCGCCTTGGCGAATGGGCACAGTAAATGGATCACTGGGGAACCCGCGCGCGCCGATGTGCAAGCATTTCGCGCGCAAGCGAGTGCGATTCTATCGACCAGTGCCACGGTGATTGCGGATAACCCGAGCCTCAATATCCGTGACAACCAACTTCCTCGTGCTGTCCTCGACCATTATCCTCAATCGACGCGACGCCAACCGACACGTGTGATCTTGGATAAACACAACCAAACCGTGCCGGAAGCGAGTGTCTATCAACTTGAGGGCAACGTGATCCGTATTGTTGATACGCCGAGTAATAAAGCGTGGCCAGATAACGTGCAAGAATGGGTGATGCCCGATGCATCGCTCATCACTATCCTTCGCGCATTGGCGGAACATGATATTGACAAAATATGGGTGGAAGCAGGCGCGAGGCTGGCAAGCCAGCTGCTGAGTGAATCCTTGGTGGATGAGCTGATTGTCTACCAAGCGCCGGTATTATTAGGGGCCGATAGCCGTCCTTTGGTCGCATTAGGCGGATTAGAGTCGATGGATGACGCGCCACGTTTCCACTTTAACCAGGTAAAGACTGTCGGTGACGATGTCCGCTTACGGGCGAGCCTCTCTGAGCATGCCGTAATTACGCAAGAGTATTAAGAACAATGTTTACTGGAATTATTGAAGCGATAGGGCGCGTACAAACCCTGAGTCGTCGGGGACAAGACGTTACTCTGACGATCGACAGCGGTGCGCTTGATCTCTCGGACGTCAAACTGGGTGACAGCATTGCCACCAACGGGGTGTGCTTGACTGTCGTCGCATTGACCGCAACGGGCTATAGCGCGGATGTCTCCTCTGAGACTTTGGCGCGTTCATCGCTGGGCGCCTTGTCGGTAGGAGATAGCGTTAACCTTGAAAAAGCCATGCTACCTACCACCCGTTTTGGCGGTCATATGGTTTCGGGGCATGTTGATGGCTTGGGAGAAGTAACGTCCGTTAGCCAAACTGGCCGCGCCTGGGAGTACTGGATTGCATTACCGCCTGAACTCGCCAAGTATGTGGCATTGAAAGGCTCTATCACGGTGGATGGTATCAGTTTGACGGTGAACGAGGTGAACGGCAGTGCGTTTAAACTCACCATCGTGCCGCACACGGCTGAGCAAACCACTATTCAGCACTTTGCGCCTGGGCGTAAGGTAAACATCGAAGTCGATGTCATTGCCCGTTACCTTGAGCGATTGATGCTCGGTGACAAGGCCGCTGAACCGACACAATCAACGGGTGTCAGTCTAGACACATTGGCCCGTTCCGGCTTTTTGAAATAAGGATCCCAAGATGGCAATTAGTAGCGCTCAAGAAATCATTGACGATATCCGCCAAGGCAAAATGGTGGTGTTGATGGATGACGAAGATCGCGAGAATGAAGGTGATTTGATCATCGCGGCAGAAGCAGTGACCCCAGAAGCGATCAACTTTATGGCCACGCATGGCCGAGGGTTGATTTGTTTGACGCTGACCCAGCAGCGCTGCCAGCAACTTGGGTTGCCTTTGATGGTGTCGGACAATAATGCGCAATTTTCCACCGCGTTTACCGTGTCGATTGAAGCGGCAGAGGGTGTTACCACCGGGATATCGGCGGCTGACCGCGCACGCACCGTGCAAGCCGCGGTTACCCCCGACGCTAAAGCGGCTGACTTGGTGCAGCCGGGCCACGTCTTCCCCTTGATGGCGCAAGAAGGAGGGGTGCTCACCCGTGCTGGCCACACCGAAGCCGGGTGCGATCTGGCCCGTTTAGGTGGCTATAGTCCTGCCTCCGTGATCGTTGAGATCTTAAATGAAGACGGCACCATGGCGCGTCGCCCAGACTTGGAAGTATTCTGTGACAAACACGGCATCAAGCTGGGCACCATTGCCGATTTGATTGAATACCGTAATCTCAACGAGACGACCATTGAACGGGTGGCGTCTTGTAAATTGCCGACGGAATTTGGTGAGTTTGATTTAGTCACCTACCGCGACACCATTGATAACCAAATCCATTATGCGATGTGTAAAGGCGAGGTGACCGCCGATCCCACCCTAGTGCGTGTGCATCTGCAAGACACTTTTACCGATGTGCTCCAATCTGATCGGACGGCTGAGCGCAGCTGGAGTCTGACCCGCGCGATGCAAAGGGTTAGCGATGAAGGCGGGGTGTTGGTGATTCTGGGTAAAGAAGAAACCAGCGATGCCATTATCAACAAAGTGAAAGCGTTTGAAGCGCAAGATAAAGGTGAGAAACCCGCCGGCGCTAAATGGCAGGGGACCTCTCGCCGAGTGGGGATTGGGTCGCAAATATTGGCAGATCTTGGTGTCAAGCAAATGCGCCTGCTGTCGTCGTCGACCAAGCGTTATCATGCCTTGTCAGGCTTTGGCCTGAACGTGGTGGAATACGTCACCGAATAAGATAGATAAACGGGGCGCGCGATTAGCACCATCATCGACTGGCACGGAACATGGTGCCATCGGATAAAAATGTGGTAGAATCGCGCGGTTTCTCATTCCGGAAAGCAAGTCACAGGAAGGCTCATGAACGTAATCGAAGGGGCATTTGCCGCGCCCAACGCGCAGGTTGCTATTGTTATCTCTCGCTTTAATAGCTTTATCAACGAGAGTTTGCTGGATGGTGCGGTTGACGCACTGAAGCGCCAAGGCCAAGTCAACGACGATAATATCACCGTGGTGCGTTGCCCAGGTGCCTACGAGTTGCCTGTGGTGACCCAAAAGCTCGCCAAGAGCGGTCGCTATGACGCGATTGTGGCACTCGGATCGGTGATCCGTGGTGGCACACCGCATTTTGACTATGTCGCCGGAGAATGTAATAAAGGGTTAGCACAAGTTGCACTGGAGTTTGAAACCCCAGTCGCATTTGGTGTGCTGACGGTAGACACCATTGAGCAAGCGATCGAACGCGCAGGTACCAAGGCTGGTAACAAAGGGGCAGAGGCTGCACTGAGCGCGCTTGAAATGGTGAATGTTCTGTCCCAAATTGAATCCTAAATGGGGGTTAAAGTGAAACCAGCCGCACGACGTAATGCACGTCAGTTTGCATTGCAAGCCATCTATTCATGGCAGCTAGCGCAAGGCAATGTCGCTGATATTGAAGCCGCGTTTCTTGCCGCAGATAAATACGAAGAAGAAGACGAGCATCAGAAAACAGAGCCGCTTCTACGTGAACCAGAAACGGATGTTGCTTATTTTCGTAATCTGTTTAGCGGTGTAGCGCTTAGCCATCAAGAGCTTGATAGTAAGATGCGCCCGTACCTATCCCGTCCTTTGCAGGATTTAGATGATATGGAGCACGCCTTACTACGCCTTGCGATGTATGAGCTGATCAAGTGCGACGATGTCCCCTACAAAGTGGTTATCAATGAGGCCGTGGAACTGGCCAAACGCTTTGGCGCAGAAGACAGCCATAAGTTTGTTAATGGCGTCTTGGATAAAGCGTACCCTCGGCTGCGCTAATCCCTTCCTGACTAGGCCAGCACTGCTGGCCTTTTTATTATTCTTATCCAACACATACGAGTTATGACACGCAACGAATTTGATTTGATTCGCGACTACTTCGCTCGTCAGCCGGTCAAGCGTCGTGATGTCGCTTTAGGTATTGGTGATGACTGTGCGTTGGTCGAGGTCCCTGAAGGCTGTCAGTTAGTGGTGACCACAGATACGCTGGTGGAGGGCACTCATTTTCTTCCGACTGCGAGTGCCTCTGATGTGGCGCATAAAGCGTTAGCCTCTAACTTAAGCGATCTGGCTGCAATGGGCGCAATGCCAGCGTGGTGTTCTCTGGCGCTCACATTACCAGAGCCCGATGATGCTTGGGTGGCAGGGTTTTGCCAAGGCTTTACCGCCCTTGCCGAGCATTTTCAAGTCCAACTCATTGGCGGCGATACCACGCGTGGGCCCAAAAGCATCACCATTACCTTACACGGTCATGTTCCTAAAGGGCAGGCGTTGACTCGTGCGGGTGCGAAACCGGGAGACTGGCTTTTTGTGACCGGCACACTGGGTGAGAGCCAAGCCGGGCTCGATTATATTCTCGGCAAGCCAGTGGTTGATAAGGCTCGCGCAACCACATTGATCAATCGTCATTATCGGGCTCAGCCACGAGTGACCGCTGGACAGGCATTGCGAGGTATCGCGTCAGCGGCGATTGATATTTCTGATGGTTTACACGCAGACTTAACCCACATCCTCACCGCTAGTGGTGTCGGTGCAAAAGTTGATGTGACGCAACTGCCGCTTTCTGAGTCTTTGTTAGCGGAGATCGGCCATACTGAGCAGGCACAAAAACTCGCCCTCACCAGTGGCGAGGAGTACGAGCTTTGTTTTACGGTACCGGAAATGTATCGGGGGATGCTAGATACGACGCTTAAGCACAGCGGAGTCAATGTGCAATGCATCGGGCAAATAACCGGCAACCACCGCCTTGAACTTGTGGCAGACAGTCAGCCTCTCGATTGGGTGCTGTCTGGATGGGATCATTTTAAGGAGCCACGTCGTGACAGATCCTAAGCATCGTTTATCCTTGACCAATCCATATCATCTATTGGCACTTGGCTTTGGCAGTGGCTTATCACCGATAGTGCCGGGGACCGTCGGTACCTTGTTTGCGGTGCCATTCTACCTGGTGCTGGTGAACGTTGGGGGGACGCTTGCACTGTGGTTGGCGATTATTGTCGGTAGCCTAGCGGGCATTGCTATCTGTGGTCGGGCATCGAAAGACATGCAAGTGCATGATCATGGAGCGATTGTTTGGGATGAGTTTGTTGGTTTTTGGCTGACAATGGCGTTGGTGCCTACCACCGACTGGCAAACCGTTTTAGCAGGCTTTGTGTTATTCCGCCTCTTCGATATGGTTAAGCCATGGCCGATAAGCTGGCTGGATAAACATGTTCACGGTGGCTTAGGGATCATGCTGGATGATATTGTCGCTGGTGTGATGGCGATGGCCAGCCTCTGGCTACTGGCAACCTATACACAGGCCTTGACTTGGTTTTAGCCATACAGAAAGGAATGGCGCTCCCACAGGGACTCGAACCCCGATCGATCGCTTAGGAGGCGACTGCTCTATCCTGTTGAGCTATGAGAGCGTGTCGACATTATACGTAAAAACAGGCGCGATTTAAGCGCCTGTTTTCATTTAATTTACCCCTTTGGTCACTATGTCGCCGATTTGTATGCTGCCGCTGAGATTATTGGGCTGAACCACGGCTTCCGCGCTGCTTTCATAAACGCGTGCAACGGTCAGTGTGATGCCGCTTTTTCGACGTTGAGTACGTACGATACCTAAATCATCGGTGAACGAGGCAATGTGCCACAGGTTCAGTTGATCGCCTTGTTTAACCCCATTGATACGCCCGACATTTATTTGTGCAATATTGTCTTTGAGGGCGACGATTTCTGGCTTACTGGCGCGACAAGACAGTGATGACTCCAAGTCTAACAATATATTTCGACTCATTCGGCGTGCCATTTGCCCATAAGGAGATTGCCAAAAGCGCGCGGTCTGGGTATCGACTTGGCTATGGCGTTCAAACGGCCATTGGGCGACATCGCGATAGCGGCGTTGAAATATGACTTCACCACTCTCACTGTCCATTGCCTGGACATTGATGGCCAATTGGCGGTTATTTTGTGCCTCACCAAAGCCACTGGCGTCCGTCGTGGCAGATAGATCAGTGATTGCGCCGGTGATCACAAACTGCGCGTCTTTGTCTTCAGCTAACATGGCCACCGTGCGGGGCGCATTGGGCGAGACATCAACATTGGCGATACCACGCCCGACAAAACTCTGTGCGTGTTGTTTTATCTCACGGTTGAGGAGTACCGAAAAGTCATCGCCAAATTGATAAATGCCCCCTAACGCGGCTTGTTGGGGTGAAACAATCGGAAAACGTGTTAACACCATGCCTTTTTTATACTGGGTTTTGTGGCAAGCGTTTGCCGATGGATAGATATCTAAGCGCAGATTGACAACATAATTGCCGCCTTGAGTGCCTTCTTCTAACACTTGTACCTCGCGTACCGCATTGCCGCTAAACTGATAACCAGGTTTAGCTTGCGAGTAAAAACGCTTGAGTTGCTGCAAGCTGCCTACATCGGCACCGGCAAAGCGCATGGCATCAAAGGTTGCGGCTTCAAGTGCCCGAACACGGGCGGCTTGCTGGCTTTCGAGTATGGGGGAACTGGCCGATACTTCATACCACGCCGCGTGTGTCCAAGGAGCGACACTCAGGCTGACAATGAGCGTTAACCGCGCCAAAAGGGTTTTCATAGTCAAGATCTCACTTAGTGGGTATGGAAATTGCTTTCAATCTATTAGTGCGTAGGGTTAAGCCCTACCAAAAAGATGACGCAAAGACGCTGATGCAAGTTGTGTACCTAAATAGAGCCAGCAATCAAAGGTAAAGGTTTCATCAAATCAACCGATACCCTTAATGACACACTTGTCTCACATCGATGACTGAGCGCGGAGCATGATACGATGAAAAAGTGGATAGTGGCGATAGTAGCGCTATTGGTAACAGGCTGTGCTTACACGCCAATTTATAACGGCAAAGAGCCGTATTCGGGCAGTGAGTTTTTCCTTAAGCAGCGGCCACGTCACACGCTTGATTACTTTCTAAACAGTATGGCCGATGAGCTGTTAGCCACCAATGCGTATTTGACAGCGCGAACGCCCTTGGCGGTCACCTCGTTTGTTGATTTGCAAAAAATGGATGAGACCAACTGGTTAGGTAATACCGTCACCGAGGGACTGATTTATCAAATGCAGCGCCGCGGCTTTACGGTGATTGACTTTAAATCGACGGGCGCGATTCGGGTGACGGAAGATGGTGATTTTACCATTAGCCGAGACTGGAAAGAACTTAACCCTGAACAACAAATCGATTATGTATTGACGGGGACTATGTTGCGTCAAGGCGGCGGGGTATTAGTTAATGCCCGGGTAATCGGTATGGAATCTCGCGTGGTGGTTGCTTCGGCGCAAGGCTTCTTGCCGGCCGATCGTATTGGGCGTGATATTGATAGTTTATACAAGGTTCGCAAACGCGATGGCGTGATTATTCGAGACGATCAAAACCGCGTGAAGCGAGAGACAGTGGTGCTAAAACCTTAGTACAGGAAAGAGTAAGGTAGATAAATGTTTACGAAACACGGATTTGTCATCGCAATCTTGCTGATGCTGTCAGCCTGTCAGCCATTAACTAAGATGAAAGAAGAAAACATCATCTCGGCGGTGGGAATGGCGTCAATTAGTGCACAACAAGGCGCAACCCAAGAAGAAAAAGAAACCCGGGCCATGCGTGCCTCTAAAGTGGATGCGTACAAAGAATTGAGTGAACAAGTATATGGCTTGCGGGTTAGCAGCCGTGCACGTGTTGATGATCAAAGTTTAGGCCGCGACACGACCCAGGGCGCGGTGGATGGTATTATTCGCGGCGCAGAAGTGGTGGCCAGTTATAAAGTGGGTGACAGTTACGTCACTGAACTCGAACTCGATCTCGATACCATGCAGAAAATGAAACGCTATGGCGAATCGCAGCCTGTACCGAATAACAATAATATTATTTTCTAGCCACTAGGGCGTCTTGCTTTGATCAAATGAGAAGGATGACGCCAACATCTTGGCACTTAAGCAGGCAGGGTGTAAAAACGACGTATGCCTTTAGACGGAGAGCGAGCACTATGCTCGCTTTTTTTGTGCTTGAGTCAGGCACCATCGTGGCGCGATAGCGCGTTAGGCCATCTTAGGGAGCAAGCCAGAGTCGACAAAAAACAGGCAGACGATCGTGCGCCGATAAGATAGGCAAGAAAAGCGAGACAAATAGGTAGCCGGTGTGGTGGCTTGGAGCGTGGTCGTTGTTCGTAGGAAAGACGTTATGCTTTAACGTTAGTGCCTAGGGTTTTTCTCCCCGACGCATTGCCGTCTTGATTATAGGTCAATTCTGACTTACCACCGCTTTCTTGGAACAGGTTGCGCAGGCGATGAATACTCAGACTCGCGCGCTGAAGCGCGATGCCATTGGTTTCATTTTGCTGTTTGCAGGCTGAGAGGGTGGCTTGAATGGCATTCACGTGTTCACTTAACGTTTCATCATGGTTAAGTAAATCGCGTTCTGGGTGACGACTAATTTGCGCATCATTACGTTGAATTTCGTTGATAAGCGACTGTTTTTGTTTGGCTATTGCTTCGATATCTTCAGAGGAGCGGCTGGCAATGACACCGGCTTCTTGCTCGAGCACGCTTTGTAGCGCTTGGACTCGCTCGAGTTGCTGTTCAACCAAGGTTGTTAAAGGCGCAGTAGGGGTCATAACCACTCCAATCAGCTTAGCTGTCGTTGAGATCGTTCTCGAAACGCATCATGTTTGCGGCGAGCTTATCAGGATCTACTTTGTAAGAGCCGTTTGATATCGCTTGCTTGATTTGATCAACCTTGGCGCTATCAAAGTAGGGCTCAGATGCCATTTTCTGATTCATTTTATCGATCACTTGGCTTTGTTGGCTGAGTGAAACAGCGTCGTCTTGGGGTTTTACCCCTTGCTGTTCACGGACTGAGCCGCTTTGCGTTTCTTGTGTTTTGGTCTGGTTACTCGTATTACGAGTTGTGGTCAGGGGTTGCTGATTACCACGTAGTTGGTCAATACTCGCCATAACATCGCCTTACTGTCAGTCGCTTTTTGAGTCCGTTGCTCAGCATATCGGCACACCTTGCTGTTACTTTAGCATTGTGACGTAAAAAGTTAGAAATTAACCGTTACTTCGCCGACCGCTGAGATTGTAGCATCGACAATCCGGTTAGATTTATTGTTCTTCACTTTTATTTGCTCACCTAGAGCGCCATCACTTAATGCCGTGCCTTTTGCAACAATGTTCAGTCCGTTTCCTTGCGCAGTGATCAAAACGTCATCATTTCGACACACGGCGCAGACATCGTTACTGCTGATCGGTTCACCTATTCCCACGGTTCGTTTGACTTTAGAGCCAATTAAACGCGCGGGTTGCGTATAGGTATGCCCGCGTTGAAACCGACTATTTACCATTTGAACGGCTAGATCATTCGAAGCAATAGTCATGCCACGATTGAGTGGTCGCTTTGCGACAACCGAGGGGGTCATCAACTCGATTTTAACCGGAATATACACTTGCCAGTTGTCTCGATCACAAGACACCATTACGGTGACCGAGGTATTAATCTGTTGACGGCCTGGCACTTTGGTATCGAGTGGCACGGGGCAATCGGTTAGGCGCATGCGCGAATCAAGGTTCCCCGCCGCGATGTTGAGTTCGCCATTTTCAGGCAGCGAAATAATACCGGCGACATGCGCCTCCGCGGCTTCTTGCACCGCTTCAATTTGACTTACTGTCGCAGCAGCTATACTTAGGCTAAAGCTTGTAAGCCAAACGACGATAAATAAACGTAATATCTTGGACATAGTTCAATCCATCAGTAGCGGACGTTAAGAAAAAAAATCCCTTCTTTTCTCGAGAGTCATGTGATTACCCACTATGATTACCATGCTACTCTACAAAAAAAACGGGGCAATATGGAGTTTATCTTATGACAGGTGGTGTTCTTGATTCGGTCAACCAGCGTACACAGCTGGTAGGACAAAACCGGTTAGAGCTGTTGACTTTCCGCCTGATGAGAAAACAGCGCTTTGGCATTAATGTTTTTAAAGTCAAAGAAGTGTTGCAGTGCCCACGGCTCACCGCAATGGCAAATTTGCATCCTTTGGTGAAAGGAGTGGCCCACATCCGCGGTCAAACCGTCTCTGTCATCGACATGAGCCTAGCAACTGGCGGGCCAGCTATTCCCGATCCAGAGAACCGCTTTGTGATTATTGCCGAGTTTAACCGTTCCATGCAGGGCTTTTTAGTCGGCTCGGTCGAGCGTATCGTCAATATGAACTGGGAAAAAATTCTTCCTCCCCCGCAAGGGACAGGGCGATCGCACTACCTCACCGCGGTCACCGAAATTGATAACGAGTTGGTGGAAGTGCTCGACGTTGAAAAAATTCTCAATGAAATCGCGCCTGTGAATGAAGATGTGAGTGAGGAAGTACTCTCGAAACGGCAAGAGCGGGAAGAAAGTGCGCCTAGCCAGGTGTTAGTGGCCGATGACTCCAGCGTCGCACGCCGTCAGGTGAAGCGCGCGGTTGAAAGCGTCGGGTATGACGTTATCTTGGTACAAGATGGCAAAGAAGCGTTAGAAAAACTGAAAGAAATGGCCGCCGAGGGAAGCATCTACAGTCAACTTGCCTTGGTGATATCCGATATCGAAATGCCTGAAATGGATGGGTATACCCTCACAACCGAGATTAGAAAAGATTCGAGTCTCAAGGATCTTCATGTAGTATTGCATTCATCATTGAGTGGGGTATTTAACGAGGCCATGGTTCAGCGTGTCGGGGCTAACTCGTTTATTGCGAAGTTCGACCCTGATGAATTGGGCTCTGCCGTACTCGAGGCGGTTAAGTCGTAACCCAACCAGAGCGATTGAGTTAATTAATGACAAATGTAGCAATCAGTGACCAAGAATATCGAGACTTTTGCAAACATCTCGAAGCCAAGTGTGGGATCGTACTGGGAGATAGCAAGCAGTACCTGGTACGTAGCCGCTTGAGCCCGCTGGTGAATAAATTTGGCTTGGGGTCGCTGTCAGAGTTGATAAAGTCAGTCACCACTGGACGTAATCGCGAGCTGGCAGTCGCTGCGATAGATGCGATGACCACCAATGAAACCTTATGGTTTCGCGATACTTATCCGTATGAAGTGTTGGCACATCGTTTGTTACCCGAGCTAGCCAAATCTCGTAAGCCGATAAAAATCTGGTCTTCAGCAAGCTCCTCAGGGCAGGAGCCCTACTCCATTGCCATGACGGTGGCGGAAACCCAGCAACGCAAACCTGGCATGCTTGGAAGCGTGAGTATCACCGCGACTGATATATCGACATCCATGCTGGAGGCGTGTCGCCAGGGGATATACGACAACTTGGCACTGGGACGCGGACTGTCGCCGGAACGTCGACGTACCTTTTTCGAGGACGTGGGAGATGGCAAAATGCGGGTGAAAGAAAATATCAAGCGCATGGTGACGTTCCGCCCGCAAAACTTGATGGAAAGCTATAGTCTGTTAGGCAAATTCGACATCATTTTTTGTCGTAATGTACTGATCTACTTTTCACCTGATATGAAAGCCAAAGTGTTGAATCAGATGGCGGGGGCATTGAATCCTGGCGGTTACTTGATCTTGGGCGCGTCGGAGTCACTCACGGGGTTAACCGACAAGTTTGAAATGATCCGCTGTAACCCCGGCATTATCTATAAGCTTAAATAGCAGGCGGCAAAGCGGCACATGGTTTGCCGCTTTTTACATCTCTCTGCCGCTCTCTCACTTTTTATCGATAGACATTCCTGTCTCTCACCCCGCGTCCCACCTGAGCTGAAGACAAAAAAAAGGCCTTGTTGAAAACTTGGCACCCTGTTTGCTTTATTACATGCAGTAAGAACTCGGAGGTTGTCCATGGCGATCACATTTGACAATGCACTTGGTGTGCACCAGCACACAGTTGGCGTTAGAGGCAAGCGGGCAGAAACCCTGTCTAGCAACATTGCGAATGCCAACACGCCAGGTTACAAGGCGCAAGACATCGACTTTCAACGCGCCTTAAAAGCGGCAACATCCGAGGCAAGTATTGGCCTAAGCCGCACCAATGAGCGGCACATTGCTGCCTCTAGCCAGGTGATGGGGGAAAAGAAATACCGTATCCCCACGCAACCAGACACTGGCGATGGCAACACGGTTGATGCGCAATTAGAAAAGAATTTGTTCATGCAGAACGCACTAGAATACCAAGCCTCACTGGACTTTCTTGGCTCTAAGTTCAAGAACATGAAGAAGGCATTGAATGGGAAATAATCGATGAGTTTGTTTAATATTTTTAACGTGTCGGGATCGGCGATGAGTGCCGAGTCAGTACGATTGAACACCACATCAAGCAACCTGGCCAATGCCAACTCGGTGAGTAGTTCTGYGGAAGAAACATATCGAGCTCGGCATCCGATTTTCTCTGCGGAGCTTAACCGCTTCAAACAGCAAGGGGAAAGTGTGCCGGTCAACATTGACGGTATTGTGGAAAGCCAAAAGCCATTACGGGCGGAATATAACCCTGATCATCCAATGTCGAATGAAGAAGGGTATATCTTCAAACCGAACGTGAATGTCATRGAAGAAATGGCGAACATGATTTCGGCATCGCGGGCCTACCAGACCAACGTGCAGGTTGCCGATGCCAGTAAACAAATGCTGATGCGTACGCTTCAGATGGGGCAGTAATGTAGGAGGCGAAGATGGCCGGAATCGACGGTACAGGTTCGAGTAACGGACTGTCCTACATTGACCAGCTAAAGGCGCAGCAAGAGAAAAAACTGCAAGAGAGCCAAGATAGTACAACAGGCAAACAGGCACTCAAGCAAGAAGACTTTCTTTCTCTGCTCACCAAACAGCTGTCACAACAGGATCCGTTCAAACCTGTCGATAATGACAAGATGATCTCGCAGATGGCGTCTTTTGCGACGGTAGAAGGCATCGGCAAAATGAACAATCAGTTTGATACGTTCAACGAGTCGATTACTTCCAACCAAGCATTGCAAGCGTCATCCTTGGTCGGACGTGATGTCCTTGTGCCTGGATCGACAGGTGTTAAAGGAGAGACTGGCGGTGTGGCTGGTATGGTGAAGTTGCCGCGTGCGCTCGATAACGTCAGTGTCCGAGTTGAAAACGAACAAGGACAGCTATTACGAACGTTCAGTATGGGTGCCAAACCGCCGGGCGATCACCGTGTGGAATGGGATGGGCTCGACGATAACGGCAATCCTATGCCGGAAGGGACCTATAAGCTCAAAGTTAGCGGCTTGGTTGATGGCCAAACTCAAGAGTTTGATGTGTCGACCTATGCCAATGTAAACAGTGTCTTGCTGGGGAATGGCGATGGCAACGTGATGCTAAATCTTGCCGGCTTCTCCTCACCGTTTAAGCTTGCTGAAGTGCTAGAGGTCGGTAATGCCGACGTCGGAAATGTGACGAAAGGCTAACCGATTTATTAGGAGTGAAAAGCAATGGGTTTTAATATTGCGTTAAGTGGCCTTGGTGCGGCCCAGAAAGACATGAACACCACCAGTAACAACATCTCGAATGCCAATACGTATGGCTTTAAGGAGTCACGTGCTGAGTTTGGTGATGTCTACTCAACCTCCATCTTCTCTAATTCGAAGACCACGAACGGGACCGGTGTACAAACGTCGACCGTGGCACAACAGTTCCACGAAGGCTCGAGTATCTACACCAACAACCCGCTTGATTTGCGGATTAGCGGTAATGGTTTTTTCGGCGTGTCAAATGACAAGCTGCAAAACAACGATTACCACTTAACGCGCAACGGTGCCTTCCACCTTGATAAAAATAACGACATTATCAACTCTGAAGGCCAGTATCTGCTCGGTTATAATGTCGACCCTGATACTCAGCAGGTTTCGTCGTATGAGCCGCAGTCGCTCAACGTCCCGGATCAGTTTGGCCAGCCTCGTGCGTCACAAAATGTTGATATTGGCTTGAACTTGCCTGCCGGCGGGGAAGAGAAAGATCCCGCGCAGTTCAATTTTGAAGATCCAGAAACTTACAATAAGCAAACCTCTGCCACAGTCTATGACTCCCTCGGTCAGCCATATAAGTTGTCGACGT
Source organism: Salinivibrio sp. ML290 (assembly GCF_001995695.1). Classification (NCBI taxonomy): domain Bacteria; kingdom Pseudomonadati; phylum Pseudomonadota; class Gammaproteobacteria; order Vibrionales; family Vibrionaceae; genus Salinivibrio; species Salinivibrio sp. ML290. The sequence continues at coordinate 87,664 of NZ_MUEY01000006.1, forward strand.
ACTATGTAAAAGGCAACGATCCGGCGAACCCGAACAGCTGGTCAGTGTACTACACCATGACAGATCCTGAAGGCGAGAAGCCGGTGAATATCCAAGGGGGTAATTCAACCAATGCCGCTGGACAGGTTGGCCACACCATCGACTTTAACTCTGATGGCTCAGTGAACAATATCAATGGTGGTAACCCGATCGTGACCGATGCCCTAGGGCCTGCGGGGGCGGGATTGGAAATGAACGGCGCGAATGGTGATCAGCAGCTTACGCTCAACTTCGATAATCCGACCCAGTATGCGGCACCGTTTGAGATGCGAAAATTCACCGATGATGGCGCAACCACGGGGTATCTCACCAAAGTCGACATTGATCCTAAAGGCACTATCATGGCGACATACAGTAACGGTGAAAATGTCGCGCTAGGACGAGTGGCGATGGTGCGTGTTGCCAACCAGCAAGGCTTGGCACAAGTGGGCAATACGCAATGGGATGTGACGCAAGACTCGGGTGACCCCATTTTTGGTGAAGCCATGCAAGGCGCCTTCGGGCAGGTAAAAAGTGGCACGATCGAACAGTCCAATATCGATATGACCCAAGAGTTGGTTGATTTGATCACCGCGCAGCGAAATTTCCAAGCGAACTCGCGTGCCTTGGAAGTGAGCAACCAGATGCAACAAAATATCCTACAGATCCGCTAGCGATGATACGCCTTGCCGCTTAGTCATAGGGCGGCAAGGCTTTTCCATTCTCCCCCTTTTTTCTTTCTTTTTAACCACACTACCCCCGTTAACGTACTGATACTAAACGATTAAAATTACTGGCACGCTCTTTGCTTTCTTCTCTGTAGAACGATTGTGGAGGCAACCAATTATGGATCGCTCGTTATACCTAGCCATGAGTGGCGCAAAGCAAGATATGCAGGCCATGCAACTGCGCGCCAATAACCTGGCCAATGTCAGCACCACAGGCTTTCGAGCAGATTTAGAGCAATCTCGCTCCATGCAGGCCTATGGTGAAGGACTACCCAGCCGTGTGTTTAACATGACTGAGCGACCTGGATATAGCTTTGAACAAGGCTCGACGATCACCACTGGCCGAAACCTCGATGTGGCGGTGCAAGGTGAAGGCTGGATGTCAGTGCTAGATAGCCAAGGGCAAGAAGGCTATACCCGTGCGGGCCATCTCAAAGTGGATCAAACCGGCTTACTCCAAAACAGTAATGGTAACCTCATTGTCGGAGAGAGTGGGGGCCCGATATTTATTCCCCTCCCTGCAGCCAAAATTGAAGTGGGCAAAGACGGCGGTGTCTCTGTACTCCCCCAAGGTGCGCCAGCTGATGCGATGGAAGTGGTGGATAGAATCAAACTGGTTCGCCCAGATAATCAAGATCTCTTTAAAGACAAAGACGGCGTGTTCAAACCCAAAGAGCCCGGCACTGTGTTTCCGGCCGATGCGGGTGTGACGTTGCAAACGGGCGCGTTAGAAGGCAGTAATGTCAACGCTGTGGGTGAGATGACTGGGTTAATCGACTTGCAACGTCATTTTGAAATGCAAGTGAAGTTAATGAAAACCGCGGAAAAAATGGACGAGTCGTCTTCATCGTTATTACGGCTTGGCTAAGGTTTATTAAGAGGAAGTAATTATGCATCCAGCATTATGGGTCAGTAAAACCGGACTTGATGCGCAGCAGACCAATATCTCGACGATTTCGAATAACCTAGCCAACGCATCCACGGTCGGGTTTAAAAAATCACGCGCGGTGTTTGAAGATCTCTTCTACCAGAACATCAACCAACCAGGTGGGCAATCCTCACAGAACACTGAGTTGCCCAGTGGATTGATGCTCGGTGCTGGTTCAAAAGTGGTGGCCACTCAGCGCGTGCACACCAATGGTAATGTGCAAACCACAGACAATGCCCTTGATATGATGATTGAAGGGGATGGCTTTTTCCAAGTATTACTGCCTGATGGCAACATTGGCTATCAGCGTAACGGCCAATTTACCCTGAATGACGAAGGCACGATAGTGACATCAGGTGCGGGCTATACGCTAGAGCCAGAAATTACTGTTCCTGAAGACGCGGTACAAATTACGGTCGGAACGGATGGTGAAGTGTCTGTGCGATTACGTGGTCAACAAGAGAACCAAGTACTCGGGCAAATAACCACGGTTGATTTTATTAACCCAGGTGGGTTGGAGCCTATCGGCCAGAATATTTACCTGCCCACTGGTGCGAGTGGTGATCCTCAAGAGGGGGTGCCTGGACTCGATGGGTTCGGTGAAGTGAAGCAATCGATGCTGGAAACCTCTAACGTGAATGTCACCGAAGAGCTGGTGAATATGATTGAGGCTCAGCGCGTCTACGAAATGAACTCCAAAGTGATCTCGTCGGTCGACCAGATGCTCAGCTACGTCAATCAGCAGCTGTAATAAGGGTTAAGGAGGCAATGATGACGGTGCAACGTATATTAATCCCAGGCCTTTTCCTTGCCACCTTGTTGGGGCTAGGTGGCTGTTCATTGCCGGGGCAACAAGACACAGGCAGTGATCTTGACCAAGCGACCTCGACCACCGACGCGGTCGAAGGGGACACCACACCGGACAGCGAAGGCTTGATTGGCTTATTGCGTCAACGTGAAGACCCCAAAGCGGATGATCCAGCGTGGTCGCCAATCCGGCCGCAACAAGCGCCCGAGCATTACGCCACGGCGACAGGATCCTTATTCAACGTGAATGACCAGCGTGACCTGTACGATGGTTCAAAACCACGTAGTCTGGGTGACATTGTGACCGTGATGCTGGAAGAAAACACCCAAGCGCAAAAAAGTGCCAGTTCTGACTTGGCTAAATCCAATGATCTCAGTATGGATCCCTTATCACTAGGCGGTGAGGAGATCACCATTGGCGAGCGAACACTGTCGTACGAGGTCAGTAACGACAACTCGGTAACCGGCTCCACCTCGGCGGATCAGAGCAACAGCCTGCAAGGCTCTATCTCTGTACAGGTGGTGGATGTACTCGCGAATGGGAATTTGATGGTACGCGGTGAAAAGTGGCTTACCTTGAATTCAGGGGATGAATATATCCGCCTCAGCGGTACAATTCGCCCGGCCGATATTGGCCCTGACAACACCATTGCTTCGACCCGTATTTCCAACGCTAGAATTCAGTATTCAGGGACAGGTGAGCGACAAGATACCCAAGAGCAAGGCTGGTTGGCACGATTCTTTAATGTCACCTTGTAGCCCTACAATGTGTCGGAGAGTTGACGTGAAAAAGTGGTTGTTATCGATAGTCTTGCTGATGGTGGCGATGCCAAGCCTCGCCGCACGCATCAAAGATGTGGCGGAGGTCGCAGGGGTACGCAGTAACACCCTAACCGGCTATGGCTTGGTGGTGGGGTTACCCGGTACAGGTGAAAGCACGCCCTTTACCGATCAAAGCTTTAAGTCGATGCTGGAAAACTTTGGCATCCAATTGCCGCCAGATATCAATCCTCAATCAGCTAACATTGCCGCCGTTGCCGTCACCGCTGACTTGCCCGCGTTTGCAAAACAAGGTCAAAAACTTGACGTTACCGTGTCGTCGATTGGTTCGGCAGAGAGCTTACGTGGTGGCACCTTGTTACAAACTTTTCTCAAAGGCTTGGATGGTAATGTCTATGCGACCGCACAAGGAAACTTGATTGTAGGCGGTTTTAGCGCCACCGGTGCTGATGGCTCTCAGTTGGTGGGCAACACCCCAACCGTTGGACGGATCACTAATGGCGCGTCCGTTGAGCGGGAAGTTCCTAATCCTTTTGGTCGTGGTGATTACCTGACTTTCAACTTATTCCAATCCGACTTTACTACCGCACAGCGTATGGCGGATGCGGTTAATCGCTTTCTTGGTCCGTCAACCGCATCAGCTATGGATGCAACCTCAGTGAGAGTCAGAGCGCCGCGTGATGTTAGCCAGCGTGTGGCTTTCTTATCAACGGTTGAAAATATTGAGTTTCAGCCGGGTGATGCGGCAGCGAAAATAATCGTTAATTCTCGCACTGGCACGATTGTGGTCGGGCAAAATGTGCGCCTTCGCCCTGCGGCGATCACCCATGGCGGCATGACGGTCTCGATCCAAGAAGACTTCAATGTTGATCAGCCTAATCCATTAGGTGGCGGTGAAGCTGTGGTCACGCCTGATACCGAGATCAATGTTGAGGAAGAGCAAGGGCGGATGTTCCACTTTAAACCTGGCGTGACATTAGACGACTTAGTCCGCGCCGTGAATGGCGTTGGTGCTGCCCCCTCCGATCTCATGGCGATTCTGCAAGCGCTGAAACAAGCTGGGGCCATTGATGGCCAATTGATAGTGATATAGGGCAACGCATGAAATCTCCTGTTGATAGTCAATTTGTACACGATATAAGCCAGCTCGACTCACTACGTCGCCAAGCCGTGAAAGGGGAAGAAGGGGATGAGCAAGCGGCGTTGCGTTCAGCCGCCGAGCAGTTCGAGTCCTTATTTACCCAGATGCTGTTCAAGTCAATGCGTGATGCCAATGAGGCGTTTGAGTCTGACTTAATCGACGATCGTACCTCGAAGTTTTATGAGCAGATGGCCGATGAACAAATGGCCAGTGAACTAAGCCGAGAGGGCTCACTGGGCCTCGCGGATATGATTGTTGAACAATTAGGCAAAGCGCAAGGCGACAGCCAGCCAGATATGAATGAAGCGGCTCGCGCGTCGGCGCAATCTTTGCCGTTGGATCAAAACCGTAGTCGAGAGGCAGCAGAAAAAGCGATTGCGGCGCTCGATAGTCAGTCTATCGCGCCGCCAGTCGCTAGCACCCCTGCGCCCCAACGTTCAGAAGGCTTCGATTCGCCTGATTCCTTTGTGAACACGCTGGCACCGCATGCTCGTCGCGCGGCTCGCGCGTTAGGCACGGATCCGGCGATTATTCTTGCTCAAGCAGCACTAGAAACCGGTTGGGGGAAAAAGGTTATCGCCAATGCCCGCGATAACAGTCATAACTTGTTTAATATAAAAGCGGATCAACGTTGGGGAGGCGATAAAGTCGCCACACAAACCCTGGAAGTGTATGACGGGATCCCGGTCAAAGAAACGGCAAGCTTTCGGTCGTACCCCTCCTATCAAGAGAGTTTTGACGATTTCGTCTCATTTTTGCGTGACAACCCGCGCTATGAGCAAGCTTTATCGCAATCTGCGCAACCTGAACAGTTTATTCGGGCGCTTCATCAAGCCGGATATGCCACCGATCCGGAATATGCCGATAAAGTCATTCGTGTGCTCGACCAAGTGCGTGGCATGATGGACTAAGGCGGCGGCAGGCAAGAGCTTGCCGTTTTTACTTCATCTTGCTTCAATTGTACTCTTGAACTCCTTAATACATTGTTTTAATGAGACAATAACTCAAATTCACTCCTTGGCTCAATTTTTGCTTAACCCCTAGTATCTCGTTTTAATTGCCGGGTTATTTGGAGGCACAATGGGCTTGGACCTGCTTTCCCTTGGGTCGCAAGGCGTACTGACTGCGCAGCGACAGCTGAATACAACAGGTCACAATATCTCTAACGTGAATACGGAGGGATATAGTCGTCAGTCGGTTGAGCAAAAAACCAATGATGTCCAGTTTTGGGGCGGCAATAACTACGGCACCGGTGTCCATGCCGCGGCAATACGCCGCAACTATGACAAGTTTGCGGTCAACGAGTTAAATGTCTCGACGTCAAACCTTTCTCATGCTGCTGCCCGCAATGAACAGCTTGGGCGGCTTGACGATATGATGGCGCATTCGGCCAAAAAAATACCCGAGAATATGAACGAATTTTATGGGGCGGTCAAAGGGCTGGCAGATAGCCCCAGCGACATGGGCGCTCGTAAAGTCGTGCTCGAGAAAGCGCGTATGGTCGCTTCTGGTATGAACGATGTTTATGGTGTGTTGCAGCAGCAATCAATTGATACGTCCTCGCAAATTGATGCCACCGTCAAACGAATGAATGACATTGGTCAAGAGTTGGTGGATGTGCATAAAGCCATACTGAAAACGCCCGCCGAAGCCAATGACTTGCTAGACCGGCATGACAAGCTGATCCGAGAGCTCTCTGAATATACCCAAGTGAGCGTAAACGCGCGAGAAGATGGGCTATTCAACGTGATTATCGGCAGTGGCCATATGTTGGTGTCTGGCATGAATAGCAGTGAATTGACCACCTTGCCGGGTAAGCCTGACCATCAAGAGCGTCGTTTGGCGTTGGTGGAAGGGAAGACAGTGAAAGCGATTTCTAATCAAGACATCCGCGGCAAACTCGGGGCATTGTTTGAATATCGTGATGATACCTTAGGACAAGCGCGAGACGAATTAGGTCGGATGGCCATTGGCTTTTCCCAATCCCTCAATGACTTACAGAGTCAGGGTTTTGATCTGAATGGGGAAGTGGGAAAGAATATTTTCACTGACTTTAACAATGACCGTATTGCCAGCGCCCGAGTGATCCAAAACGGCGACTCTACCGCTGACTTAAAAGTCTATATCGATGATCTTCAGCAGCTCAAACGGGGCGATTATCAACTGAAATTTGATGGCACCCAATATACCCTGACATCACCGGATGGAAAGCAATCGACGGTGACACCGAGTGGCACCCCGCCTAGTTTTAATGTCGATGGAATGCGAGTGCAAGTGGATGCCGGCTTGGCGGCCAATGAACGCGTATTGATTCGTCCCGCTCGCTCAGCGGCAGGGCAAATGCGTGTGACCATGGAAGATCCGGCAGATATCGCGGCGCAAAGTTATGTCAGTGCAAGCTCGGTGAGCCATGGCGACGGTGATGTACGAATTCTACAAGCCGGTGGACAAAAAGAGTTTCAAGTGCGGATCTCCCCCGATGGTAGCCAATTTGCGGTGACCGACCCTAAGGGGCAAGTCTTGGTCGCGCCACAGGCCTACCCACCGGGTGGACCGGTTGATGTCAATGGCACCATCATTGAGATCAATGATAAAGCCGCCCCCGATGATGTCCTGGCTATCAGCTTGATCCCGGCTGATGGTGACAATAGTAATCTTATCCGTATGCAGGAGCTGCAAACGGAAAAACTAATGGATAACGGTCGCTCGACGGTGCTCGATGTCTATGAGGGACTAAGTACCGATCTTGGGGTGCAAAAAGCCTCTTATGAGCGTCTGCAAGATGTCAGTATGGTTGAACACGATGCCGCAGAAAGTCGTGTGGCGGAAGTGTCTGGGGTGAACCTGGATGAAGAAGCGGCCAATATGATGAAGTTTCAGCGCGCGTACATGGCGGCGTCACGGATTATGACCGCCGCTAACGAAACATTTGACTCTCTGCTCAATGCAACGCGATAAGGTAGGACAGTATGATTAGTCGTATTGCCAGCTTTCACAATTACCAGTCGGTCTCCAACGACATTATGCGTCAGAATGTGAAGGTGCAGGATAACCAAGAGCAGATGGCGACGGGGAAACGTGTTATTACATCCGGTGATGATCCGGTGTCGTCTATCTACATTCAAAACTTTCGCCAGCAAGATGAGCAGATTGACCAATTTATTGACTCGATAACGTTAGCGCGAAACCGACAAACTCGCGAAGAAATCGCGATTGATGAGTCCGAACAGCTCATGGACGGCGCGAAACGCAAAGTGATGGCGATGATCAACGGCTCGTTATCGGTGGAAGATCGCACCGCGCATCGGCAAGATTTGCAAGGGATGTTTGATAACTTTATGGACTTGGTGAACACCAAGGATGAGTCAGGCAATTTCTTGTTTTCTGGTACCCAAACCAGTACGCAGCCTTTTTATCGTGATAGCCAAGGCAACGTGCGTTATGCGGGGGATAGTTACTTTCGTACGGCCCAAGTAGCCCCAGCGGTAGAAGTGCCGACGTCTGATCCAGGCGATAAACTGTTTATGGAAATTGATAACCCTTTTGGTGATTATCAGCCTGAATACGATCTTGAAGACGGGTCTTTACTGCTGATGGCGAAAGCGGAAAATACCAATGATGCGGATACCTCTAACTATTCGGTGTCTTTTGACGTTAATGCGAGTGGAGACACCACCTACTCGTTGATGCAAGATGGTACTGAGGTCAGTGCCGGGCTCTATGATCCTCAAAACGGCGTTGAGTGGAACACGCTGAAAATGACTTTCGAGGGTGAGATGAAGCCAGGTGATACCATTAACCTTGAAAGGCAAGACAGTTTTAACGTTTTTGATTCGTTTAAAAATGGTGCCGCGCTGTCTTATGCCGATATTGACGATGCGTCTGCCACAGCAGAACTCCACCAAGTGACCGAACAGTTTGCAGCAGCCTTCAAGCATTTGAACAAGGCTCGTTCAGAAGTGGGAACACGACTGACCACCTTAGATAGGCAAGAAAGTATGCACAAAGACTTCAAGTTGGTACTCAACCGCTCACTGGGCACCATGGAAGACCTAGACTATACCCAGGCGGCCATCGATATGAACGAGGACATGCTCGCGCTGCAAGCGTCCCAACAGGCCTTTGCCAAAACGAAAGATCTCTCGCTGTTTAATTATATCTAACCCAAAGCGTAAGCCTTTGGTGGCCACAAGATGCCGAGGATAAGAGAAAAACGGGGTCGCATCAGCGGCCCCGTTTTGTATCCGTTTAGACTTGCAGTCTCATCCTTTAGGGGCAGAGGTCACTCACCATACGGTGTGCCATGGCATCGAGCAGGGGTTGCTTATCTTTGAGCATGGGCGGATAACTGAACGCGTACTCATGGTTCCCCGGCATCGCGTCAGGGGTTTGCATATCACTGTGCTGATGGCCGGCAAAAAACACATAACATGGGGTGCCAACGGCGACGGTCAGCCTGTGTACCGCTGTCCCTGCGGTAAACACACCAGACAATTGTTTGATTGTGTGCGCCGTCCCCATAAAGTCATTTTTAAGATCCAGTCCCGGCAAGGAGACGATCTCGACCCCCGTTTGTTTCTTAATTTTACTGAGTTCTTTATCACACTCGCCATATTGCAAATTGACAAATTGGGCGTCAGGGCAAAGCTGGCGCATGGTTTTTATCCAGCCAGCCAATTCATCCGCGACCAAATAGTGAATATTACGGGTGGCGGCGGCGAGGCCACTTCGCCAACACACGCCAAACACGGGCCCGTGTTGATGTAGCTCGGCTAACGGGGCGATCCAAGGCGCATCGGCGGTGACATCTGGGACAATGTAGGTTTGGTGATATAAATGGCGCCCAAAGTGTTGGTAGCACAGGCCCGCCAACGAGCCACCGGCAATCCAACTATCAATATCGGCTAGGACATGCTCTGGCACAAAAATGTCTTTCCCGTCAGTACGAGAAATGGGCACAATTTCCGTGCTGGGGAAAGCTTGGCGTATTAGGGGCTCTAAGCGGGGATCACAGCCGACATACACTTTCCGAGCGCGTTCAACCACCATGGCAACATTGTGAAAATAAGCCAGTTCATCCCCAACCCCTTGCTCGGGCATGATAAGCACGGCATCGGTTTTTGGCCGAGATAAATCCCAACGGGGTAAGTTGCCGTGATATTTGAGGCGGCGACCGCATTCAATCCCAGCTTCATTGGCTTGGTAGAATTTCTCCCAGGCCATTTGCGTACGATAGACAAACGCCAGGTTAAATCGCAGTGCCTGATCATCCGGCTGCGCCGATAGCAATGCTTCTAGACGATGCTGTGCTTGCTCAATATCGCCCATATACCAATCAAGCTCGCCCAGTTGTGCTTGTAACGTATTGGCTTGCTTATCCTTGACATGATTGAGTGCCTTGAGGTGGATCTGGTAGCAATCGGTTAATTTATCTTGGGTAAATTGATGGTGCTGCTTGAGCAGTTCGAAGGTCGCACGGGCATAGGCATAGTGTAATTCACCGCGCTCAGGTTCATCACGCAAACATTGTTWGGCCAGTTTACTTGCTTCTAGCCAGTTAGCTTCATTGAGATAAACCACCAGGAGTTGACGCAAAAATGCCGTGTCTTGCGTTTGCTTATAGGTCGTTAAACAGCGCTGGCGCGCGCTGGCATACTCCCCCAGTCCGGCTTCTGCGCGGATGAGTAGCAGTTGCCAAACTGGATGAGCCTGTGCTTTTTCACTGCCACGTAGTAGCAATTGTTGTGCTTTGCCGAACGCTTTCTGATCCAATGCTTGTTGCGCCAATGCCATCAGCGCCGGTGGGTAATCCGGCTCCAGCGTGAGTATGGTTTGGTAAAGCTGCTCAGCTTGGTCACTATGCCCATCAGCGACCAAATTAGCCGCCACTGACAAGGTTTTGTTAATTTCATCGGCCAGCCCTTGGTTTTTTAGCTGGTGGAGCTCGTCACGCAAAGCATGCGTTCGACGACTTTCTCCCTGTAGGCCGAGCTTGGCCGTTAACTGCTCACGCAAATTAAGGATGTCTTGGTTCGTCGGAGCGGCGGCAAACAATGTCTCAACAAGTTCCATGGCCGCGTGATTATGCCCTTGTTGCGTCAATAGCTGTGCCTTATCGAACAACAAAGACAGATCGTTAGGGGCATGCTCAAGCGCGTGGTCAAGGTGAGCCATTGCTTGCGTGTGTTGCCCCGCTTCCGCATCCAATACGGCCAGCACTTGCCGCACTTGCACGGTATCGGGTGCGTGGCTCAGTATTTGCTCGAACACTTGCCGCGCGTCGGTTTTCTTCCCTTCTTGGTAAAGACGAATCCCGAGCTGGAAGGCGTCATCCAGCGTCATATTAGTGTGGCCGTCATTGTCTTGCGTCATCGGTTACATCGTCCTGTTATCCGTGAGAGCCTCGCGTATTACCGCAAGAGGCTGGCGAGCATCGATAAGCCAATAATTTAGCAAAAAATATGCCTCGCGTCCGGCTGTTGAGCGAAGTTGGCCGCTAACTTGCAGGCTAACGCTCACATAGACGGCAAAAAGCTAGGCGAGGCATTGCCGCACCTTGCCGCCAAGCACAGAAAAGCGGCAGCGTTTTTTGAATCAATTTTGGCTGTTAGTACAACGAAAAGCATTTAACATTATGATTTTTAATGATTTATAAAAGTTGGCACACATATTGTATTTATTCGAACAAGCGGCCAGTTTTTGAACGGGCTGATTTTGAAACTGATTAACAAGCTGTTCCCGCAGCACCGCCAAACACAGTGCAACACGTCGCGGGTAGGCTGTTTCGCAAAGCAAGCGAAAGTCAAAGGAGAGCAAAATGGGTGTAACAGTTAACACCAACGTGTCTGCGATGACTGCGCAGCGTTACCTGAATAAAGCGACCGATGAGTTGAATAATTCAATGGAACGTCTGTCGTCAGGTAGCCGAATTAACAGTGCTAAAGACGACGCGGCGGGTTTGCAGATCTCTAACCGTTTGGTTGCCCAAACACGAGGCCTTGATGTGGCAATGCGAAACGCCAATGATGGTATTTCTATTGCGCAGACTGCCGAAGGGGCAATGCAGGAATCGACTAACATTTTGCAGCGTATGCGGGATCTTTCCCTCCAGTCTGCAAACGGTGCCAATGGTAAATCTGAGCGTGTCGCTATCCAAGAAGAGGTAGAAGCACTGAAAGATGAGCTTAACCGGATTGCTGAAACCACGGCGTTTGGTGGCCGTCGATTGCTTAATGGCTCGTTTGGTGAAGCCTCGTTCCAAATTGGTGCGGATGCCGGTGAGGCGATCATCATGGGACTATCGAGTATTCGCGCTGATGATTTCCGCATGGGTGGGGTCGAGTTCACGGGTACTCAGCCAAAATCGGCAGGGTGGGAAGTCGATCCTGCGGCGGCAACGTTGCAGCTGCAGTTTACTACTAAAGATGGCCAAAACGTGAGCATGGCCATCGCCGCGAAAGCGGGTGATGATGTCGAGGAGCTGGCCAGTTACATTAATGGTCAGTCTGGCGAAATGTTAACCGCCTCAGTCGATGAAGAGGGTCAACTTCAAGTCTTTATCGAAGAGCACAAAGTTGAAGGTGCGGTGACCTTTGGTGGCGGACTGGCGACCTCGTTGGGGATGGTGTCTGGCAATGGTGATTTGGTCACCGCCGCCGACCTCGATGTGTCGGATGTTGGTGGCGCGCAAATGGCCGTTGGGGTGATTGATTCGGCTATGCGCTATATTGACAGCCAACGTGCGGACTTGGGTGCCAAGCAAAACCGACTTAGCCACACCATTAGCAACTTGTCGAATATTCAGGAAAACGTGGCGGCATCGAATAGCCGGATCCGCGATACCGACTTTGCCCGAGAGACCACGGCAATGACCAAAGGGCAGATCTTGCAGCAGGCGGGCACCTCCATGTTGGCGCAAGCGAAACAGATGCCACAAGCGGCACTGAACCTTCTGCAATAATTCTCTTCATATCAACACACTAAAAGCGGCAATGGGTTGCCGCTTTTTTTGTGCCATTTTTTCGCAAAATCTTGCTAAAGATATTTCTCCTTTGGGCGTTAACCTTCATAGCGCCTTACGGCAGTGGTGTAAATGCACCGCCAAGCACCGACAAAAAAAGCTAAAGCTTTCTCAACGTGCGCCGCTAAATGGGTTGTGAACAATTTTGATACTGGTTTTCCCTGGTCAGCTGGGCGAAGCCGGACCTAGAACCAAAGGAGAATAGTTATGGCTATTACTGTTAACACTAACGTCCCTGCGATGACTGCTCAGCGTTATTTGAATAACTCAACGGATGCGCTGAACAACTCGATGGAGCGTTTGTCATCCGGTTCTCGCATTAACAGTGCTAAAGACGACGCGGCAGGCCTTCAGATTTCTAACCGTTTGATGGCACAAAGCAGTGGTTTGGGCGTGGCTGTACGAAATGCGAATGACGGCATCTCAATGGCGCAAACCGCTGAAGGTGCGATGGAAGAGTCAAGCAACATCTTGCAACGTATGCGTGACTTGTCACTGCAATCAGCTAACGGTGCCAACGGTGACTCTGAACGTGCTGCAATCCAAGAAGAGGTTGTTGCGCTGAAAGACGAACTGAACCGTATCGCAGAAACCACCTCGTTTGGTGGGGCGAAACTGCTTAACGGTACCTTCGGTACGCGCTCTTTCCAAGTGGGTGCAGACGCCGGTGAAGCTGTGATGATGGAGTTTAAAAACATCCGTGCAGACCACAGTGAAATGGGTGGGGCAAGCTTTACGGCGGCTAACGCAAAATCAGCAGGTTGGACGGCGACTGCCGGTGCCACCATGGCAATCAATATCACTAACGCTGACGGCACGTCTACGTCTATCAACGTGACGGCCAAAGGCGGAGATGATATTGAAGAGATCGCTACTTACATCAATGGTCAATCTCAAGACAAGCTGAGCGCGTCTGTGACTGAAGATGGCGAGCTGCAAATCGTAACCGGTGCTGGATCAGATGCGACCTTCACGGGGGCCTTGGCAACATCGCTAGCGATGGGGACCAAAGTAGATGAAACCATTAAAGATGTTGATGTTTCGTCTATGGGTGGTGCGCAAAAAGCCGTGGGTATGATTGATAATGCAATGCAGTTTATCGACTCTCACCGTGCGGAATTGGGTGCGAAGCAAAACCGCTTGAGCCACACCATTGCCAACTTGGATAACGTTAATGAAAACGTCTCGGCCTCTAACAGCCGTATCCGTGATGTGGACTTTGCCAAAGAAACAACCAACTTGACCAAGTCACAAATCTTGCAGCAATCTGGTACCTCTATTTTGGCGCAAGCCAAGCAGGCACCACAAGCCGCACTGAGCTTGCTCGGTTAAACCATTCACGAGTGGCGGCCTAATCGCCGCCGCTACGTTTTGGGAGGTGAATAGCGATGGACATTTCATCCGTTACAAATTCATCCCTGCCGCACTCAGTACACTCTGATGGCACAAAGGTTGCTAGAGATGTAAGAGTTGGAAAAGTACGCCCAGATCCGGTCAGCCAGCACCAGCAGGCAGAGCGTCGTGAGGCGAGAGAGTCAATGCAACAACGCCGTGTAGAGCAGTCACAGCGCATTGAGGAAAATCGTCAGCTACAACGCAAACAACTGGAGAAGTTGGTAGAGCGGCTCGATGAGTTTATGTCCGACTTTAACAAGGGGCTCGCATTCCGTTTGGATGAAGACACAGGACGCAGTGTGATCACCGTTTATGAAATGAACAGTGGTGACATTATCCGTCAGATCCCAGAGCAGGAAATGTTAGAGCTTGCTAAGCAATTGTCGCAACACGCGCGAGGGCTTGTCACAGAAAAGGTATAACGAGGTGAGAGAGTCGTTATGAGTGTTAAGGCAGCAGGCATGGGCGGTGGCATGGATATCAACTCCATGGTCACTAAAATCGTGGATGCTGAGCGTGCACCCAAACAAGAGCGTATCGTCAAACGCATGAATGATGTCGAAACCGACATCAGTGCGTTTGGCCGCTTAAAAGAATCTCTCGATAAACTCAAAACCCAAATGTACGATTTTCGTCGCAATGAAGGTTTTGCGGCGAGAACCACATCAGTTAGCAATCCAGACGCACTTGGCGCCAGCGCGACGCCAGATGCCATCCCCGGTCGTTATCAAATCGATGTTCAGCAACTCGCGGGTGCACACAAGCTTGTGTCACCGGGCGTTGATGCTGATGCGTCTTTAGGTAGTGGCAAGCTCACTATTACCATGGGTAATCGCACCAGCGTGATTGATGTTCCCCAAGGCAAAGACAGCTTGGCAGACATCGTGCGTGCGATTAATAGCGATCCGAAAAATCCCGGTGTACAAGCGTCGCTTATCCAAGATGATAGCGGCGCACGCATGGTGTTGAATGGCAATAAAACGGGCGCGGATAATCAGGTGGAAGTCAGTGTTGATGCGCAAGTGGGGAGTGCGCTTCATCAGTTAGGCTTCAAAGCGGGACAAGCCAATAACGGCATGGCACAAATGCAAGCTGCACAAGATGCCAAGATACTGATTGATGGTATCGCATCAGTCTCCAGTGCCACGAACACCTTTGATAATGCCATCGAAGGCGTATCACTGGAAGTCGCGCAAACCAGTGATAAGCCGTTGGCACTCGCCGTTGAACATGACCGAGAGTCTGTACGTTCGACCATTACGTCGTTCGTTGATAATTACAATGCGTTTTTCCGTGTCTCGCAAGCGGTCAGTAAGTATGACCCTGAGACCCAGCAAGGTGGCCCTTTGGTGGGGGAAAGTGTCATTCGAACGGCAACCAGTCGATTGCGCAATCTTTTCTCGTCACCGATTGAGCAAGCCCCGGAGGGAATGAAAACCCTGAGCGAGCTTGGTGTCACTACCACTATGGACGGTCGTCTAGAAGTCGACAACAAGGTGCTTGATCGGCAACTGCGTCAAAACTTTAACGCATTGGAAGGTTTTTTTGGTGGTAATGATGGCTTTGCGCGTCAGCTTGAACAAGTCGTTGGCGGCTTTACCGGCGCGGGTGGTGCGATCAGTAATCGTGAAAACACATTGTCAGAGCAAAAACTTCGCCTTCGTGATGACCAACGAGAGTTAGACCGCCGCATGGAAAACTTAGAGTCGCGCACCATGCAGCGCTTTTCTGCGATGGAAGAAGCCACCTCGCAAATGCGTTCACAGTTACAAGCTATGCAAAACATTATGCCGGGTTAATGATGACCCAGGTATCCGAATGGCTCGACGCACTCGAGCAGATTGATGAAGCAATTGCGCAGCAATTGAACATGAGTGACATTGATTCAGAAAAACTGGCTCAGCAATTGCATGACAGACAAGCGTTGCTTGAGCAGATTGCAGCGTCGCCACAAGCGCCGAATCAACAGCAATGGTCTCAGGCGTTAGCAAGAACAGAAACGCTCATTGATGCACTCGAGGGGCAGAAAGCCGATGCTGCCAAGCGCTTGTTACAGCAGCGCAAGGGGAAGCAGTCTGTGCAGCTGTATAAGAAATTTCAATAAGTGAGGAAGACTATGAGAGGCTCACTACAGGCCTACAAGAAGGTCTCGGTTGACAGTCAATTAAGCGCTGCGTCGCCTCATAAGGTTATCCAAATGCTGATGGCCGGCGCGATTGAGCGCTTAATTCAAGGCAAAGCTGCCATGGCACAAGGCGACTTATCCGTCAAAGGTGAGCGGTTAGGTAAAGCGTTAGATATCATTATTAATCTACGTGCATGTCTATCAATGGATGATGGCGGCGATATTGCTGATAACTTAGACGCCATCTATGACTTTATGATTCGTCAGGTGAGTACCGCGAATTTGGAAAACAAACCGGAACCCATCGACGATGTGATTGAGCTGTTAAGAGAGATAAAATCCGCTTGGGACCAGATCCCTTCCGAATACCATAATATGACTCAAGCGACCAGTTAAACTGCCTATCAAACCACTGACATGGCACTGGAGTCACAGGTTTACTGTGTCTCCGGTTGCCTTATGCGCGTTCTCTATTACAATGTCTTGATTAAAATTGAGATTGTTGTTGCTTAAAAGCGACACAATTATAAAAAGTTATCAGGGCAGACGTATCTCACACATGCAAGATTTAGCAAAGATCCTCGTTATCGATGACGATGACCAGTTTCGTCACGATCTCGGCGTGATACTCGACTTTATCGGCGAGCGTTACGCGCTTCACTCGACCACAGATGTCAGTGATGCACTTTGGGAGCAAAACTGGGGCGCATGTTTTCTTGGCCACGTCCGCTCGACACCGTTACTTGAAAAAGTACTTGAGCAGCTTGCTACCTATCATCACGTGCCTGTGATTGCGATTCGACGCCACGATCGTGAGCTTTCAGGGTTACCTAACTATGTGGGTGAACTTGGGCTACCTTTGAACTACCCGCAATTATTCGATGCACTCCATCATTGCCGCGAGTTTGCCGGTAAACAGGCTTTCAGTATTCCACAGTTGTCTGGCGATAATACCGCCTTTCATAATATGGTGGGCAAAAGCGATGCCATCGAACAGGTCCGTCATCTTATTGAACAGGTCGCTTTTACCGAAGCCAGTGTTTTGATCCTCGGTGAATCCGGTACCGGAAAAGAAGTGGTGGCGCGTCATATTCACCATGCCTCATCGCGCGCGTCTGGCCCCTTTGTGCCCGTCAATTGTGGGGCGATTCCAGGAGAGCTGTTAGAAAGCGAACTCTTCGGTCACGAGAAAGGTGCCTTTACGGGCGCGATTTCAGCGCGTAAAGGGCGCTTCGAACTGGCGGAAGGCGGAACGCTGTTTTTGGATGAAATCGGCGACATGCCGATGCCAATGCAAGTCAAATTGTTACGTGTGTTGCAAGAACGGACGTTTGAGCGAGTGGGAGGCAACAAAAGCATTCGCGCCAATGTTCGCGTCGTTGCCGCGACCCACCGTACGCTAGAAACCATGATCAAAGAAGGTGAGTTTCGAGAAGATTTGTATTATCGACTCAATGTCTTTCCTATCGAAATGCCAGCGCTGCGCGAGCGAATTGATGATATTCCGCTATTGATCCATGAGCTCATGTCTCGTCTCGATGTGGAAGGTAATGGTCGGATCCATATTTCACCTCGCGCGATTAATTCGCTGATGGAGCATGAGTGGCCAGGCAATGTACGCGAGCTGGCTAATCTCATTGAACGTTTGGTTATCTTGTATCCTGGGCAAATGGTCGATGTGAACCATTTGCCAGCTAAATATCGCTACAGTGATATCCCTGAATTCCAGCCTGAGGCCTATTCGGTCGAAGATACTGAAATGGCGGAGCGTGATGCGCTAACGGCGATGTTTCATGAGCCGGACGAACCTGCTTTCGAAGAGGATATGCCAGGCTTTGCAGATAGCCCAGGACTCACAAGCTTGCCGCCTGAGGGGGTTAACTTGAAAGAAACCCTCGCCGAGGTTGAGATTGATTTGATTAAGCAGGCGCTAGAGGCGCAGTCTGGTGTGGTTGCTAGGGCGGCTGACATGCTGAGTATGCGGCGAACGACACTGGTAGAAAAGATGCGAAAGTACGGATTGAATAAGGAAGAATTAATCTAGAACGACGAGGCGTCAAAAAGCGGAGTCAAAAAAATGACTTCGCTTTTTTGTCTTCAACTAGCTGATAATATTAGTTATTTTTATGGCATAATCTCTGCTTAAGTGAGTAAAACCTTGATCGAAATGTGTGTTGCCTAAATGGAAACCCAATCTTCGCCACTGGGATCAGTGGATCAACAAGTCACTCGGTATAAGCAAGTTCTCGATGTGATGCCAGCAGGCGTGATTTTGCTTGATGCGAATGGCCGTGTCGCTGAAGCCAATCCAGAGGCACATCGCCTTCTTGGGGAACCGCTTACTCAGCAGCGATGGTTTGATGTGATTCAACGCGCATTCTCGCCGCGAGATGATGATGGACATGAAGTCTCTCTCAAAGATGGTCGTCGGGTGAAGCTTGCCATTTCTGCGTCCGATTCAGGGCAACTTATCTTGATCACCGACATGACAGAAACCCGTTTATTGCAGTCGCGCGTCAGTGATCTGCAACGGCTATCGTCGTTGGGGAAAATGGTGGCGTCGCTGGCGCACCAAGTGCGTACGCCGCTATCTAGCGCGATTTTATATGCGTCGAATCTTGGCGCGCCCAACCTCAACGATGCAACACGGCAGCGGTTTCAATTCAAACTGTTAGACCGGCTACATGACTTGGAAAAGCAAGTGAATGATATGTTGTTGTTTGCGAAGGGTGGCGACAACAAAGTGGTTAAAGTGTTTACCGTTGAGCAGTTGTTTAACGAGTTCGAGCCGATGGTGGATGCGGTGATTCAAGGTCACGATGTTGACTTTGCCATCAACAGTGATGATGAGAGTCTTGCGTTGCTCGGTAACCCCAATGCATTGGCCAGCGCGCTGAGTAACTTGGTCGTCAATGCCGTTCAAGTGGCAGGCAAGGGCTGCCAAGTTGTGGTTGATTCGCGCCAACAAGGCGATAATTTATTGCTGTCTGTTGCGGACAATGGTCCTGGGATTGCGCCTGAACTGCAAGCGAAAGTTTTAGAGCCTTTTTTTACTACACGACAGCAAGGTACAGGTCTTGGCCTCGCCGTTGTGCAAATGGTGTGTCATGCCCATGATGGCAAGCTCACCTTACAATCGGAGCCTGAAAAAGGGGCCTGTTTTACATTGTGTTTGCCGCTCGCCAAGGGTGTAGCGGCAGAGCAGGGTAAGAGCGTAGGAGAAACACAATGAGCCAAACCACAGTGCTAATCGTTGAAGATGATGAAGGTTTGCGCGAGGCGCTGGTCGATACCCTAGCCTTGGCGGGATACCATTGGCGTGAGGCGGACAGTGCAGAGCAAGCCCTAGTGACACTCAAAGCCGAGCCGATTGATATTGTTGTTTCAGATGTACAGATGGCGGGTATGGATGGCTTGGCGCTTTTGCGCTCAATCAAAACACATATGCCGAATTTACCCGTTTTGCTCATGACGGCTTATGCCAACATTGAGGATGCGGTCGCTGCCATGAAAGAGGGGGCGATCGACTATATGGCCAAACCCTTTGCGCCTGAAGTGCTACTTAATATGGTCAGTCGCTACGCCCCGGTTAAAAGTGACGACTCGGATGCCATTGCAGAGGATCCTAAAAGCGTCGCCTTGTTAGCCTTGGCCGATAAGGTTGCCAACACTGATGCCAACGTGATGATCCTTGGACCCTCAGGGTCGGGTAAAGAAGTGATGGCGCGCTATATCCATGACCATTCTACCCGCGCGAGTGCCCCGTTTGTCGCGATTAACTGTGCCGCGATTCCAGAAAACATGCTGGAAGCAACCCTTTTTGGCTATGAAAAAGGGGCGTTTACCGGTGCTGTGCAAGCGTGTCCGGGAAAATTTGAGCAAGCCCAAGGTGGCACTATCTTATTGGATGAAATCAGTGAGATGGATTTGGGGCTACAAGCCAAACTGCTCCGTGTGTTACAAGAGCGAGAGGTGGAACGCCTCGGGGGTCGCAAAAGCATTCAGCTTGACTTGCGCGTGCTTGCTACTAGCAACCGCGATCTAAAAGACTATGTTGCCCAAGGACACTTTCGTGAAGACTTATATTACCGTCTGAATGTGTTTCCCATCACGTGGCCTGCGTTATATGAACGCCCAGGTGACATCATCCCGTTGGCAAACTATTTATTATCACGGCATTGTCAAAAACAAGGTCTCCCTTGCCCAAGCATACAGCCTGACGCTGAGCAAAAGTTGTTGAATTACACCTGGCCGGGCAATGTCAGGGAGCTTGATAACGTGATGCAGCGTGCCTTGATACTGGCAACCCAATCTCATATTCAAGCGACAGATATTTTACTTGAAGGGCAAGWCTGGCAAGATGCCTCGAGTTTACAAAGTAAGGTGATGGATAGCCAATCAACCGTTTCGGCGACAACGCCATCTTCAGTAGCGAGTCATGATGCGATGGAAGCGCAGTCTAATGGTGCAGGGTTAGGCAATGAATTACGTGATCAGGAGTTTTCCATCATACTGGAGACCATTCGAGCCTGTGAGGGGCGGCGTAAAGATGTGGCAGAGCGCTTAGGGATCAGCCCCAGGACACTGCGCTATAAGCTCGCCAAAATGCGCGACGCCGGAATTGATATTCCCCAGTAATCACCCAAAGTCGTCAGCCTTTGCGAAAGTGGTCTCAAAGTTGCACATGGTAAGATGACTGATGAAAATCTGACTGAATTGACAAAATATTGACACAGGAAGGATCGACGATGAAAGCGAATGCCTTGACGCAAGAGATGCAAGCCATGGCGGCAGCGGCGAAGAATGTCTCTCAGCCTGCAACCGGTCAACAAGTCAGCCAAGAATTTGGCGATATGCTTGCCAGTGCGATTAACCATGTAAATGGATTGCAAAAGACGTCGGGTGAGCTTGCCACACGGTTCGATGAAGGTGACCGCAATGTAAGCTTATCGGATGTCATGATTGCTCGAAACAAGTCGAGTGTGGCGTTTGATGCCACCGTACAAACGCGCAACAAGTTAGTTGAGGCGTATAAAGAACTCATGAATATGCCTGTTTAATGTAGGAATTAATCAGTGGCTGAAGAGAACCAAAACACCGATCTGGCGGTTTCAGATGGCGCAGCAGCACTGCCATCAACCGATGCGGCATTAGACGCAGAGCAAAGCACGCAAGATCCGGACGCATCAGAGCAGTCAGCATCGTCAAACTCGATATTTGGCGATCTCGACATGGTGCGCCAGTTGATCTTGGTGTTAGCGGTTGCGATTTGTGTCGCGCTGATCATGATGCTGTTTTTTTGGGTGCAGGAACCCGAAATGCGGCCACTGGGTACGTACGAAACAGAAGAGCTGATCCCTGTTTTGGATCACCTTGACCAAAACAAAGTAGAATACCAGTTGGATGGTAATACCATCCGTGTCCCCTCAAGCGATTATTCCTCGATTCGTCTCGGTTTAACCCGGGTAGGGCTGAATACCAGCACGGCCGAAGGCGATGAAATTTTGCTCAATGACATGGGTTTTGGCGTCTCGCAAAAACTCGAGCAAGAACGTTTAAAACTTAGCCGTGAGCGACAGCTCGCCGCCGCGATTGAAGAAGTGCGGCAAGTGCGAAAAGCACGTGTCTTGTTAGCGATGCCCAAACAGAGTGTCTTTGTGCGCCACAATCAAGAGGCGTCGGCCACGGTATTCTTAACCTTGGGAGGGACGAACACCTTGGGTCAAGAGGAAGTGGACTCCATCGTTGATATGGTCGCCTCTGCCGTCCCCTCGCTAAAACCTACGCGCGTCACCGTTACCGACCAACATGGTCGCTTGCTAAATTCTGGCAGTGAAGATCCTGCGTCAGCGGCGCGGCGCAAAGAGTACGAATTGGAGCGTAAACAAGAACGTCAATTGCGCGAAAAAATCGACTCAATACTGATCCCCGTATTAGGGCTGGGCAACTATACCTCGCAAGTCGACGTGTCACTGGATTTCAGTTCGTTAGAAGAAACGCAGCGTCAGTTTAACCCCAACACACCGGCAACACGCAGCGAATATACGCGCGAAGATTATAATGGCTCGGATCGTGTAGCGGGTATTCCAGGGGCGTTAAGCAACCAACCGCCGGCCGATGCCTCCATTCCGGAAGATGTCAGGGACCTTAAAAATGGTGCAGGTGGTACCGGCTCAGTGAGCCGTGAAGCCACCCGCAACTTTGAACTCGACACCACCATTCGCCACCGACGCGCACAGTCAGGCGTTATTGATCGGCAAACTGTTTCTGTGGCGGTGAACTTTAAACAAAGTGTCGATCCTGAAACCGGGGATACGGTCAAGCAGCCGTTGTCAGACGATGAATTGGCCAAAATCCGCCGTCTCTTAATGGGCGGGGTGGGCTTTAGCGAACAACGTGGGGATGTACTTGAAGTCATCGCCGTCCCGTTTGTTGAGCCAGAGCAAGCGGCAGAGCAAGATGTGCCGATTTGGGATCATCCCAACTTTAATGACTGGGTACGGTGGTTAGCGGCCGCCTTGGTGATCATTGTCATTATCGTGGTGTTGGTGCGTCCAGCGATGAAAAAGCTGCTTTATCCAAATACCGACGAAGATGGCAATACCGTGGGGCCCAATGGCGAAATCCTTGGCCCAGATGGCTTACCTATCACCCCAGATGGGGATGATGTTGGCTTGATAGGCTCTGAGCTTGACGGTTCTAGCAACTTTGCGATGTCAGCGTCGGATGTGGAGCTGCCAAACTTACATAAAGATGAAGACTTGTTAAAAGCGGTGCGGGCGCTGGTGGCCAATGAGCCAGACTTGGCCGCACAAGCGGTGAAAAATTGGGTAACCGAAGATGGCAAATGAAGTCGCAACCACAGGCGGTGATGAGCAAGCTGGCTCAAACTTCGATATCAGCTCGTTGAGTGGGATTGAAAAAGCCGCCATTTTGCTGCTCAGTTTAAGTGAACAAGACGCCGCGAGTATCATTCGCCACCTTGAGCCGAAACAGGTTCAACGGGTGGGCGCGGCCATGACCTCGATGACTGACCTTAATTCGGACAAAGTGGCTGCCGTCCATCGTGCTTTTTTGGAGGAAATCCAAAAATACACCTCGATTGGGATGGGGAGTGAAGACTTTGTGCGCAACGCCCTGGTGGCAGCCTTGGGTGAGGACAAAGCGAATAACTTGGTCGATCAGATCTTGTTGGGTAGCGGCTCGAAAGGCTTAGACTCACTGAAATGGATGGATCCGCGCCAAGTGGCCAGCATTATTATCAACGAGCACCCGCAAATCCAAACTATCGTCTTATCCTATTTGGATCCCGAGCACTCGGCAGAGATCCTCTCGCAATTTGTAGAGCGTGACCGTCTCGATTTAATGATGCGGATTGCCAACCTTGAAGAAGTGCAACCAGCCGCGCTCCATGAGCTGAATGAGATCATGGAGAAACAGTTTGCAGGTCAAGCAGGGGCACAAGCGGCCAAAATTGGTGGCTTGAAAGCGGCAGCGGAAATCATGAACTACATGGACAATAGCGTCGAAGGGGTGTTGATGGACTCGATTCGCGATCAAGACGAAGAGATGGCCTCACAAATCCAAGACTTGATGTTCGTGTTTGATAACTTGATTGATGTGGACGATCGCGGCGTACAAACCTTACTACGTGATGTACCACAAGAAGTGCTGCAAAAAGCGCTCAAAGGGGCGGAAGATAACTTGCGCGAGAAAATCTATCGCAACATGTCTAAACGTGCAGCAGAAATGTTGCAAGATGATATCGAAGCCATGGGGCCAATCCGGGTTTCAGACGTGGAAGGGGCGCAGAAAGAGATTCTATCTGTCGCACGCCGTCTCGCTGATGCAGGTGAAATCATGCTTACCGGAGGCGGCGGCGATGAATTCGTCTAAGTCGTTTTTGTAAGGGGCAACGATGAGTTTAGAAAAACGCCGTGGCTATATCCGCGTCGATGAGGCCGATGCTGAAAGCATTGATAGGTGGGCACTGCCCCCTTACAACGAAGGCGAAAACCTGCCCAAAGAGACCGCACTCAATTACGATCCCAGTTGGGAGCCGGACGTTGAGGTGGAGCCGGAGGAAAACGAGCCAGCCCCCGAACCTTTAACCGCCGATGCCCTCGATGCTATTCGCCAGCAGGGCTATGACGAAGGGTATGAAGAAGGCAAGCAGCTGGGGCATGCTGAGGGGCTCGAAGCCGGTTTAGAACAAGGGCATGAGAAAGGCCATGAAGAAGGAAAAAAGGCGGGGTTTGAGCAAGGCCTTGCCGATGGACAAGCGCTAATTGAAGCGCGTTGCCAGCAGCTTGACAGTATTCTCAATCAGCTAAGTCATCCATTAGAAAAGCTGGATATCGATGTCGAGCAACAACTGTTGATGATGGTCCAGACCTTGACGAAATCATTGACAGGCGTGGAGCTAGACACTAATCCTCAGGTGATTCTACACACCTTACGGGCCGCCATTGCCGCTTTGCCAGTGGCTGACCACCCGGTTACTGCTGCTTTGCATCCAGATGACTATGCCATTGTCACCGATGCGTATGACGACGATATGCTGGCTGCCCGCGACTGGACTTTGCAATCAGAGCCCGCACTCTCGCGTGGAGACGTCCATGTAAAAGCCAAAGATTCAGTGGTCGACTATCGCTATGCTGACCGCGTGGACGCGTTATTAAGAGAGTTTCAAGGGCAGAATCAACCCCGGCAATCCACGCCATCAGACGGCGCAACGGTAGAGCCTGTTGATACCGGCGCCTATGCCAACGAATCAGCGACCGCTGAGCGCGAGCCGTCGAGTGACGAACCCGTTGAGCAAGACGCCACGGCCACGACGCAAGATGAACCCACATCGACTGAGGATCCAGGGCAATCATAATGAGCCAACTCGCTGAGCGGTTAAAACAATGTCAGCTTGATAATTTAGCCCCCAAGCCAGTGGCGTCGGGCAAATTGGTGCGTATGGTTGGGCTGACACTTGAAGCGATAGGCTGTCGCGCGCCCATTGGGTCTGTTTGTTCGGTTGAAACCCTTAATGGCACCATTGAAGCCGAAGTCGTGGGATTTGCCGACGAACTTTTATATCTGATGCCCAACGAGCAAGTATCAGGCGTATTGCCAGGTGCAAGAGTGACGCCTTTGTCTGAACGCAGTCAACTCTCGGTGGGTATGGAGCTGTTGGGACGTGTTATTGATGGCATGGGTAATCCACTGGACGGTAAAGGCGACATCTACACGGATAAACAGGCGAGCTTGGAGGGCATGCCCATTAACCCCTTATCACGTCAACCCATCCGTGAGCCGCTTGATGTTGGCATCAAAGCGATCAATGGTCTTTTGACGGTGGGGAAAGGGCAGCGTATCGGCTTGTTTGCCGGCTCTGGGGTGGGTAAATCTGTCACCTTAGGGATGATGACACGCGGTACCACTGCACAAGTGGTGGTCGTGGGGTTGATTGGTGAGCGTGGCCGAGAAGTGAAAGAGTTTATCGATGATATCCTCGGAGAAGAAGGCCGTGCCCGAGCGGTAGTGGTTGCCGCGCCTGCCGACGCCTCACCGCTGGTGCGGTTAAAAGGCTGCCAAACGGCGTTGACCATTGCTGAGTATTTTCGCGATCTGGGTCTTGATGTTCTCTTATTGATGGACTCGTTAACGCGGTTTGCGCAGGCTCAGCGCGAAATTGCGTTGTCAGTGGGCGAGCCACCCGCGACCAAAGGGTATCCGCCTTCGGTGTTTGCGCGCTTACCCTCACTGGTTGAGCGCGCGGGGAACGGTGCCGTTGGACAGGGGTCGATCACGGCCTTTTTTACCGTGCTGACCGAGGGGGATGATTTACAAGACCCCATTGCCGATGCAGCACGAGCGATACTCGATGGTCATATTGTGCTATCGCGCGAGTTAGCAGATAGCGGTCATTATCCTGCCATTGATGTTGAGCGTTCAGTGAGTCGAGTGATGCCCAATATTACCAGCGATGAGCAAATTCTGATGTCGAAAGCGGTGCGGCAAGTGTTGTCCGTGTGCCGTAAAAACCAAGATCTGGTCTCGATAGGCGCCTACAAACCTGGCAGTGATGCGGCGGTTGATCAGGCGTTTAGCTTGAAGCCCAAGCTCGACAATTACCTGCAGCAAGGGATCAAAGAAGTGGTTCCTTTTGATATGTGTGTCAACATGTTGCGTTCAACCTTACAGGGGTAACCGATGGCCGATCACGCACTTCAGTTGCTGTTAGACAAGGCGCAAGAAGATGAAAAGCAGGCCCAGCTCAGTGTAAGCGCGGCTCAGCAATCACTTGATGATTACTATCGCCAGTTGGAGCAAATTGAACAGTACCGGCTTGAGTATTGCCGTCAGATGTCTGAGCGTGGTCAGTCAGGCTTATCGGCCAGCGCCTTTGGTCATTTAAATAAATTCATTGTTCAGCTTGATGAAACCTTGGCAAAACAAAGAGATGCAGAGCATCAATTTAAAGATCATTTAGAGCAGTGCCGTCAGACATGGCAACAAACCCGCCAGCACCGGCAATCACTAGAGTGGCTGATAGAAAAACGAGAACGTGAGGAAGCAGAGCGTGCTCGTTACCAAGAACAACGACAAATGGATGAAATGGCAGCGATTATCGCACGTCGACGCCCCTCGTCCTTCTCTTCACAATAAAATGGCGCGATAATTGCTTTCTCATTACCGACGCGCCAGCTGATGCCAAGCTGACGCATAGGTAACCATAGGTAATGATGAGAAACTTATGACGCAGTCAATGCTGACACTTTCCAATGTTTCGAGTAAAACCCTGTCTGCGCCGAGTGAGGGCGCGTCCAGCGAGGTGAAAGGAGAGCAAAGTGCCGGCTTTTTGTCCGCTTTGCATCAATCCCTCGATGGAAGTGAAGGACAAGGGGAGTCTATCAAGCTAACCCCTGATGGCAAAACCTTACTCGTCGATGGTCAGGCCATTGATGCGGAAGTCATGTTGGCTGACGGTGTTTTCAGCGAGGCGGAGATGGAAAAAATTGCCGATATGACGGCAATGGAAGAAAGCCAATCTTTATTAATGCGTTTGAATCAAGCGGCGGACATGCTTACTGGCAAAACCTTGCCTGCCGGTGGGGATACCACGGCATTATCTGCCGATGCATTACCGATGAGCGACGCTGACAGTAACGCGCGAGTAGACCTACAGGGTCAAGAGGGTGAAGTAGACAAACAAGCACTGCTTGCCGAACTCTCTAAAGCGCTGCCGGATGAGGTTTCCGCGGAGGAGGTATTGGCACAGTTATCGCCCGAACAACTCGCCGCGTTAGTCGCCCAGGTTAAAGCCACGCAAGATCGTGGCGCCGCATTGGAACAAGGTGCTGGGCGCCAAGTGGCGCTTGATAGCAGTGGTGAGATGCCTAAAGGGGGGCAATCTCTCCCAGTGGATGGGTCGGCGATCAAATGGGCGGCCATGAAGGCGCAGCAGGAGAGTCAACATGGGGCTGCCGCCGCTAAGATGGCGCCCGGTGAGTCTGCCTTAGGCGATGCTGCGTCAGCCAACAAAGAGTCTGCGCTCAAAGATTTGTTGGCCAAAGAAGGGGCGACGACGAAAACGAACGAGCTGGCTGATAAGCTGCGACAGGCGACTGGCCTACCACAAAATATGGCAAACCCTGACGTAAAAGGTGGCGCAACAGGCAACCCGAATGCCGCTTCTATGTTAGCCGGGCAAAATGAACGGTCAGACCATGTCAGTAAAGCGGCATTGAAAGCGATGGCAGAACAGGCGGTTCAAACTGACGCCGCATCAGCTGCAGGCAGCGCTGCAAGCGCGGCGGAAGGGGCCTCACGAGGCGAGAGCTTGGCCCAGCAATTGGCAAGCAGTCTAGGCACACCAAGCGCGAACGCAGCGACAGCACGACAAGATATTCAGGTCGCTCAAACTGCGCAGGCCCCGCTACCTTTGGGGCAAACACCTAGCGACGCGGGCGCGGCACTGACTGAGCGAATCAATGTCATGTTGTCTAAAAACCTCAAGCAAGTGGATATTCGTCTCGACCCACCCGAGCTTGGACGCATGCAAATTAAGTTGGGGATAAACAACGACCAAGCCTCTGTGCATATCACGGTGGCGAACCAGCAAGCGCGTGATGCTGTCGAGCAAGCGATGCCAAGATTGCGCGATATGTTGCAGCAACAAGGGCTACAGTTAGCCCAGGGGTCGGTTCAACAGCAAGACAGTGGTGCACAACAGATGGCCTCTGGCCAGCATGGCGATGGTGCTGGCACTGCAGGTGGGGCACCACGTGGCACGACAGGGCCGGATGATGGCGATGATGCCATGCTAGCCGGGCAAACGCTGAACGTCTCACACAGTGATCGCGCCGTCGATTACTACGCTTAAATAACAAGGAGCAAGACCAGCCATGGCAGATGATAACGCAACCCCAGAGCAAGGTGGGAGCAAGAAAAAGCTGATTATTATCATTGTCGCCGCCGTTGTATTGCTCGCGGCGGTAGGCGGTGCGGCGTTCTTTTTCCTATCTGGTGATGACGGCAGCCAAGAAGACATTGTCCTCGAGGAACAAAGCAATGCTCTGCCCGCGATTTATGTCACCTTACCCAAGCCATTCGTCTTTAATGTCACCGGTGATGAGCAACAACGACTGGTGCAAGTCAATACCCAGTTGTTAGTGCGTGGCAGTGAAATGGAAACCCTAGCGAAGGAAAACTTACCGCTGATTGAGCACGCGCTTCTTAATACGTTTGGTGCGGCCACGGTGGAGCAACTGCGTACACCGCAGGGGCAGCTCGAAATTCGCCGCCAATCGGCAGAGAATGTGCGCGCGGCCTTAATCAAAGTAACGGGCGAGCCGGTGGTAGAGCGTGTGCTCTTCACTGGCTTTGTGATGCAATAGGTGATGACGTGACTGACTTACTCAGCCAAGACGAGATTGATGCGCTGCTTCACGGTGTTGATGACGTTGAAGAGGAGGATAACGAGCCCGAAGCGGATAAAGAGGGTGCCGTCTCCTTTGATTTCTCGTCACAAGACAGAATTGTGCGTGGGCGGATGCCGACGCTCGAGCTTATTAATGAGCGCTTTGCCCGTCATATGCGCATTAGCTTGTTTAACATGCTGCGTAAAACCGCCGAAGTGTCGATCAACGGCGTGCAGATGATGAAGTTTGGCGAGTATCAAAACACCTTGTACGTGCCGACCAGTTTGAATATGGTGCGTTTTCGCCCATTAAAAGGTACCAGCTTGATCACCATGGAAGCCCGTCTGGTGTTCATATTGGTGGAAAACTTTTTTGGTGGCGATGGGCGCTTTCATGCTCGCATTGAAGGGCGGGAGTTTACCCCGACAGAGCGGCGTGTGATCCAGATGCTGCTGAAGTTGATGTTTGAGGATTACAAAGACGCGTGGGCGCCCGTGATGGAAGTGGCCTTTGAGTATTTAGACTCAGAGGTTAATCCGGCAATGGCCAACATTGTCAGCCCTTCAGAAGTGATTGTGGTGAGCTCATTCCATATCGAGCTTGATGGTGGTGGCGGTGACATTCATATGGTCATGCCCTACTCAATGCTGGAGCCGATTCGCGAGCTACTTGATGCCGGGGTACAAAGTGACAAGATGGATACCGATGTGCGCTGGAGTAAAGCGCTACGGGATGAAATCTTGGATGTGAATGTTGAATTGAGTGCCAAGCTTTTAGATGTCACTTTATCCTTGCGCGACCTGATGGAGCTGCAAAAAGGCGATGTGATTCCGGTTGATATGCCGGATGCGTGTACGGTGTTCGTGGAAGACTTGCCCACCTATCGCGCGAAGATGGGACAATCTAACGATAAGCTGGCACTGAAAATTGTGGAAAAACTTAAGCGTCCTGAAATGGCGAAATCGGATATTTCGTTGTTGCAGGATAAACCTGAGCTACTCGATGATCTCGAGGAAGATTTACCCATCGATGATAAACAAGGTAATGCTCAGTGATCAGAATCTGTAAACAAGGGTGAGACGTCATGGATCAAAATGATGTAGACGATGATTGGGCTGCAGCCCTGGCTGAGCAATCTGATGCCGAGGGCTCTGATGATGTACAAGCGGCACCACTTGAAGAGCTCACTGATGACAGCGAGCAAAAAATGGGGGCGGATGAACAGCGCAAACTGGACGCGATCCTCGATATTCCAGTGACCATTTCTATGGAAGTGGGGCATACGCAAATTAACATCCGTAACCTGCTTCAGCTCAACCAAGGCTCGGTGGTTGAGTTAGATAGGTTGGCCGGGGAGTCGCTCGATGTGCTGGTCAATGGCACGCTTATCGCACACGGTGAAGTGGTGGTCGTTAACGACAAGTTTGGTATCMGCCTCACGGATGTGATTAGCCAAACTGAACGGATTAAGAAACTACGATAGGGATGACGGTGAACCGACGCGTTTGGGGTGTACTCTTGGTGCCAATGCCCGTGTGGGCGGCGGCGCCCGAGGTCAGTATAGTGACAATGCTGTTGTCGCTGGGGTTGGTGCTTGGGCTTATCTTTGCTCTGGCCTGGTTGCTGCGACGATTAAAAGTGCCGGGGCTGGCACAGCAAAGTGACGGAATCACGATCGTCAGCCAATTGGCAGTGGGCCAAAAGGAGCGCATTCTGGTGGTCGATATCCACGGCGAGCAGCTGGTTGTCGGCGTAACGGCTACCAGCGTGAACGTGTTAAAAACACTGGATAACCCCATTCCAACGGCGACGCCAGCGTCTGACAAGCCTTCTCGCTTTGCCAATCAGCTTAGCCAACTGTTGAATCGAAAATGACGATACGAATGTTATTGGCCGCTTGGGTCTGGGTGGCAGCTACCTTATTTACACCGTTTGCTGCAGCCGAACAAGAAGCGACGCCAGCACAAGAAAGCATCACCACCGAATCGATTAGCGAAAGTGGTGAGGCGGCACGTTTAGAAGTGGGTCGCAATACGGGAGGCGGGATCCCAGCGGTCACGATGCGTGTCAACCCGGATGGTAGTGAAGACTACTCCGTCACGTTGCAAATTCTGGCAATAATGACCGCGCTGGGCTTTTTGCCAGCGGTTGTCATTTTAATGACGTCGTTCACTCGGATCGTGGTGGTGATGGCCATTTTGCGTCAAGCCATGGGGTTACAGCAAACGCCATCGAACCAAGTGATCATTGGCATCGCGATGTTTTTGACCTTATTTATTATGTCACCTGTGATTGACCGAATGAACACAGAGGCGATTCAGCCTTATATCAATGAACAAGTCACAGCAAGGGAAGCCTTTGATCGGGTACAGGTGCCGCTGCGTGAGTTTATGCTCCGGCAAACGCGGGTTAAAGATTTGGAAACCTTCGTCAATATGTCTGGGTCGCAAGTCGATGAGCCTGAACAAGTCCCGATGACGGTGCTGATCCCCGCGTTTGTAACGTCTGAGCTCAAAACCGCGTTCCAAATTGGCTTTATGCTGTTCTTGCCGTTTTTGGTGATTGATTTGGTCGTGGCGTCGGTATTGATGGCAATGGGTATGATGATGCTATCGCCCATGATAGTGTCGTTACCCTTTAAGTTGATGCTATTTGTTCTGGTTGACGGGTGGAACTTGATCCTCTCCACCTTAGCCGCCAGTTTCGGCTAAAGGAGGCAGCGATGGCCCCAGAAGCGTTTGTCGAGCTTTTCCAAGATGCGCTCTATTTGGTGTTACTCCTCGTCTCAGCGATTGTGGTGCCTGGTTTGTTGGTTGGCCTGATTGTCGCCATCTTTCAAGCGGCAACCTCGATTAACGAGCAAACGCTGAGCTTTTTACCGCGTTTGATCGCGACCTTTATTGCGCTGATGTTTTTTGGCCACTGGATGACGCGAATGCTGATGGAGTATTTCTATCGCTTGATTGATCACATCCCCAACATTCTCTACTGACGAGGCAAGCCATGGAATATCCAGCCTCGGTGATTTTATCTTGGATGGCTAACTACTTTTGGCCCTTTACCCGTATTTCGTCAATGATGATGGCGATGACCTTCTTTGGCGCGCGGTTTGTGCCTGTGAGGATCCGCCTCTACCTCTCTTTAGCGATTACCTTTGCCGTGATGCCCGCGTTACCGGCCGCCCCCGAGAATATCGAGCTGGTCTCTTTTGCGGGGTTTACCGTGCTTGCGCAGCAAGTGATCATTGGTGTGGCGATGGGGATGGTCACCCAATTTATCACCCAAACCTTTGTGGTGTTAGGGCAAATTTTGGGGATGCAGTCGAGCTTGGGGTTCGCATCCATGGTCGACCCGGCTAATGGTCAGAATACCCCTTTGCTAGGGCAGTTTTACTTGTTTTTGGCCGTGATGTTGTTTCTCGCCACGGATGGGCACCTAAAAATGCTTAACCTGGTAGTGATGAGTTTTGACACCTTACCGATTGGCGAAATGATTGGTGCCGCCGACTACCGTAGTTTGGCACAGTGGTTTGGCATCATGTTTAAAGTAGCACTCAGTATTTCCCTGGCCGGCGTCATTGCCTTGTTGGTGGTTAACTTGTCTTTTGGTGTGATGACGCGGGCTGCGCCGCAACTAAACATTTTCTCTCTTGGCTTCGCTTTTGCATTGTTAATGGGGTTGCTGATCAGCTGGTATTTGCTGTTCGGTATGTTGACGCATTACAACAATCATTGGGAAACAGGGTTGAACCAAGTTTGTTCGCTGATTCGAATTAACTGTGGATAGAAGCTGATGGCAGAGAGCGACGGTCAGGAAAGAACAGAAGACGCCACGCCCCGAAGGCAGGAGCAGGCGCGGGAAAAGGGCCAAGTACCGCGCTCAAGAGAACTGGCTTCCGTGGCAGTGTTAGTGGTCGGGGCGATCAGTTTGATGTGGTTCGGGCAAGCGCTGGGCGAAGCCCTAATGGCATTGATGACGCGCCTATTCTCCTTGTCACGTGCAGAGATCTTTGATATCTCAGAGCTGATGCTGGTGGTGGTCGGTGAGCTACTGCATTTGATTCTGCCACTTGGGCTGATCTTGATTGTGCTATTTATCTCCGGCCTCGTGGGGGCGGCCGGGCTCGGTGGTGTGAGTTTCTCTTGGGAAGCCGCACGGCCTAAGCTGTCGAAAATGAGTCCGCTTTCTGGGTTCAAGCGTATGTTTGGTACTCAAGGCTTGGTCGAGCTATTGAAGTCTGTCCTCAAAGTGCTGTTGGTCGCGGGCGTGGCGGCTTATCTGGTTTATGTGAACTTGGAAGACTTCTTTGAGCTGACCATTGATACCTTTCCCAGTAATCTCTATCACGCGCTCGACATTTTACTGAACTTCGTATTGCTCGTGTGTTGCTCACTGTTGGTTGTGGTGGTCATTGATGTGCCGTTTCAAATTTGGCAACACAATGAGCAGCTTAAAATGACCAAGCAAGAGGTAAAAGACGAGCACAAAGAAACTGAGGGTAGCCCAGAAGTGAAAGGGCGTATCCGAATGTTACAGCGTGAGATGGCGCAACGCCGGATGATGGCGGACGTTCCTCAAGCCGATGTGGTCGTGACTAACCCCGAACACTACTCCGTGGCGCTACGCTACAACAGTGATATCGATAGTGCGCCCGTCGTGATAGCCAAAGGCTCGGACTTTACTGCATTGAAAATACGAGAAATTGCGGCTGAATATGACATTGCCATTGTCCCCGCTCCCCCTCTGGCGAGGGCATTGTATTTTAGCACCGAGCTTGAGCAACAGATCCCTGACGGTTTGTTTACCGCCGTCGCGCAGGTCTTGGCGTATGTCTTCCAGCTTAAGCAATACAAAAAAGGGCGGGGTCGACGACCCACTCGTCCTGATGACGCTTATTTACCTATCCCTTCCGACTTGCAACATGACTAAGCGTTGCCGAACGCGGCAATGTCAGCGCAGTGCCAAAATGCTGACACTTTATTGTCTTTTTTTGGCGTAAAACTTGCTTCCTCTGCATTCCCGTTTTGATTATACGCGGCACCAGGCCCGCGTTCACCAATCATGGATTTGAACGCTTAACATGTTAAAAGCCAACTGGCGATTGCCATTTTCTGACAAAGTGCCTTACCACAGGTTAGGAGCGATGCCGGCTATCGGCGCGCCAGCACTGGTATTAGCGACCTTAGCGATGGTGGTTCTGCCTGTTCCACCGATGCTGCTCGACTTAATGTTCTCATTTAACATTGCATTGTCGCTCGTGGTCTTGCTGGTCACCATTTATACACGGCGCCCACTTGAATTTGCGGCTTTCCCAGCGGTGCTCTTGATTGCAACGTTAATGCGGCTGGCTCTTAACGTTGCTTCCACGCGTGTGGTTTTGCTTTATGGGCACGAGGGCCCGGATGCAGCAGGCCAAGTGATTGGTGCTTTTGGCTCGGTGGTCATTGGTGGTAACTATGCCGTGGGCTTGGTGGTCTTTCTTATCCTGATGATCATTAACTTCATGGTCGTCACCAAAGGTGCGGGCCGGATTTCAGAAGTGACCGCGCGTTTTACCTTGGATGCATTGCCGGGTAAACAAATGGCGATCGATGCCGACTTAAACGCAGGGCTTATCGACCAAGAACAAGCACGGTCACGACGCCAAGAAGTCACGCAAGAAGCGGATTTTTATGGCTCAATGGACGGTGCGTCTAAATTCGTTAAAGGCGATGCCATCGCCGGTATTTTGATCCTTTTCATCAACATTGTGGGTGGCTTGTCTATCGGGATGGGTCAACATGGCTTGGGTTTTTCCGAGGCGTTGGAGGTATATACCTTACTGACCATTGGTGATGGTCTGGTTGCACAAATACCGTCGTTGCTGCTGTCGATAGGCGCCGCCATTATGGTGACGCGACAAAACACCGAAGAAGACATGGGACAACAGGTGGTATTCCAGCTGTTTGATAACCCGCGTGCGTTGATGATTGCCACCGGTATTTTGACGGTGATGGGGCTAGTACCGGGGATGCCTCATGTGCCTTTCTTGCTGCTGGCAGTGATTTGTGGTGGCCTAGCGTACTGGAAATACAAGCAATATCAAAAAGCACAGCAAGCGCCGGAGCAAACCGATCTTCCCGAAGCCGCGCCTGCTAAACCGAAAGAGTTATCGTGGGACGATGTGCAGCCGGTGGATGTTATCGGACTGGAGGTTGGATATCGTCTGATTGCCATGGTCGATCGTGATCAGGGCGGAGAGCTGCTCGACCGAGTCAAAGGCGTACGTAAAAAGCTGTCGCAAGATTTTGGTTTTTTGATCCCACCGGTACATATTCGCGACAACCTTGAACTGCCACCCCATAACTATCGCATCACCTTAATGGGGGTCGCTGTCGGAGAAGCCGAAGTCCACCCTCAACATGAACTCGCGATCAACCCAGGTCAAGTTTTTGGCCCTATCGACGGCGAGCCCACCCAGGATCCGGCTTTCGGCCTTGAGGCGGTTTGGATTGAGCCAAGCCAACGAGAGCATGCTCAAGCACTCGGTTACACCGTAGTTGACTCTGCCACTGTGTTGGCCACCCACCTTAGCCAGATGTTGACCAACAACGCCGAGCGTTTATTGGGTCACGAGGAAGCGCAAAATCTGGTCGATATGTTAGGTAAGCAAGTACCGCGCTTGGTTGAAGGACTGATCCCGGATCAAATTCCGCTCAGTGTGCTAGTCAAAGTACTGCAAAACTTACTGAGTGAAGCGATCCCTATTCGTGATATTCGCACTATCGTGCAAACCATGGCTGAGTATACCGGTAAGAGTCAAGATCCTGACATTTTAACCGCAGCGGTCAGGATTGCATTGCGTCGTCTGATCGTTCAAGAAATCAATGGCAGCGCCCCTGAACTGCCAGTCATTACGCTTGTTCCTGAACTGGAACAGATGTTGCATAAAACTATGCAGGCATCCGGTGGCGAGTCGACAGGGATTGAGCCGGGTCTGGCTGAGCGGTTGCAGTCTTCGTTGGCAGAAGCGACGCAACAACAAGAGTTGCAAGGAGAGCCGGCCGTATTGCTAACGTCTGGCGTGCTACGAGCGACATTGGCGAAATTTGTTAAAAACACAATACCGACGCTACGCGTCTTGTCTTATCAAGAAGTGCCTGATGAAAAACAAATTCGTATCGTCAATGCGGTTGGCAACAATTAACATCGTTTATGAGTAGGGCAGTGCTTTGAAAATAAAACGTTTTTTTGCAAAGGATATGAGAGCAGCGTTAAGCCAAGTGAAAGAAGAACTTGGCGCTGATGCGGTGATCATGTCTAACAAAAAAGTGACAGGCGGCGTAGAAATTGTCGCGGCGGTTGATGCGGATACAGAGCCAATGCCTGATAAGCCCGCACCAAAAGCGCAGCAACAATCTGCTCAGGCTTATTCTCAGGCTCACCGCCAACTTGCGGATGATCAAGTGCAACTGCGTCAACGGCAACAGGCAGGTAGCCGTCAAAACGGTCATACTAAGCGCCCACCTCGTTTTTCTGCCATGTTGGATGAGTACCGTGACCAATCTCAGCCCGCGGAACCAGAAACAGAAGCTGATTCGTTGAGCGCGTTGCTACAACGCCAACAAAAGCAGCCAGCACGGAGCCCATCGCCATCAGGGGCTGACGAGCGGCCCGCCGCGCTAGGACGCGGTTATGAGCCTCGTCGGCAACTGAAAAGTAGCAGTCGTTCTGGCTGGCAAACGGCTGCCAATAAGTCGAGCGGTCCGCATGCATCTCCGTCAACGTCCAAGCCTAAGCTAGATCCATCCCGGTTTGAGGCACGTCAATCTCAGGCTTCTCATCAAGAAATTGATGCAATGCGTCAGGAAATGGCATCAATTCGAAGCTTATTAGAACACCAATTGTCGGGGCTTATGTGGCAAGAGGTAGAGCGGCGAGAGCCGTTACGCGCCATGCTTATCAAACGCTTAGAGCGTATGGGACTTTCTTCTGAGCTGGCGGATCAACTGGCCTGTTATATCCCAGAAGAGACACCACCGAATGAGGCGTGGCAAGCGCTCCTTGACCTGGTTGCGGATCAGGTGATCACGGTTGACGAGAATATGCTAGAAACCGGCGGCGTGATTGCACTTCTTGGTCCGACAGGGGTCGGGAAAACCACTACGATTGCTAAGCTGGCGGCGCGAGCCGCGATGGAATTTGGCCCGGAAGATATTGCCTTAGTGACCACAGATACATTCCGTATCGGTGCCCATGAACAGTTAGCCACGTACGGCCGTATTCTTGGTTGCCCCGTTAAAGTGGCTAAAGATGCCGATGAGCTTGCCGACATCCTTTATCAGCTGCGTCATAGACGCTTGATATTGCTAGATACCGCCGGGATGGGGCAGCGTGATCTTCGCTTGTCGGAACAGCTCGATACCCTGATGCAAAATAGTGGCTCGCATATTCGTAGCCTACTGGTGTTACCGGCGACATCACAACGCCGCGTATTGCAAGAAACCATTGAACATTTTCGCCGCATCCCGTTATCGGGATGTGTTCTGACCAAACTCGATGAATCGCTCAGCCTCGGTGAACTGTTGTGTGTCACCATCGAAAATGCCCTGCCTGTGGCCTACTTAGCCGACGGGCAACGTGTGCCGGAAGATATCCGCCAAGCCACGGGACAATTCCTGGTTGGCAAAGCCAGTGAAATGTTGGAGTCAGGTGCGGATCAGCACAATCACTTCTGGAACAGTGATGTCCCAGAGTCGAATGGGGCGGACTTTTATGATTGAGACAAGCATGCAAGATCAAGCAAGCGGCCTGCGCCGTTTAACCAATCCGTCACGCACCAAGGTTATTACCGTAACCGGGGGAAAAGGTGGCGTAGGAAAAACCAATGTCACGCTGGGAATGGC
Source organism: Salinivibrio sp. ML290 (assembly GCF_001995695.1). NCBI lineage: Bacteria > Pseudomonadati > Pseudomonadota > Gammaproteobacteria > Vibrionales > Vibrionaceae > Salinivibrio > Salinivibrio sp. ML290. The sequence continues at coordinate 125,405 of NZ_MUEY01000006.1, forward strand.
CGCGTCTATGGCTCGCCAAGGGAAAAAAGTCATGGTATTGGATGCCGACCTTGGCCTCGCCAATGTGGATGTGTTACTTGGCCTAAGAGCGGGCAAGAATCTGTCTCATGTACTTCAAGGCGTCTGTGATCTGAAAGATATTATTCTCGAAGGTCCGCACGGTATGAAAATCGTACCAGCATCGTCTGGTCTTCAAGGTATGACGGAGCTCACACCGGCGCAACATGCTGGTTTAATTCGCGCTTTTGGTACACTCGAAGAAGAGGTTGATGTACTCTTAGTGGATACTGCCGCGGGGATTTCAGACATGGTACTGAGTTTCTCGCGCGCCGCACAAGATGTCGTCATTGTGGTCTGTGATGAACCTACATCAATTACTGATGCGTATGCATTGATTAAAGTACTCAGCCGTGAACATGGTGTGACACGCTTTAAAGTTGTTGCAAATATGGTCAGAAGCTACCGTGAAGGACGAGACTTGTTCACAAAATTAACGCGAGTCACTGAAAGGTTTCTCAATGCTAATCTAGAATTAGTAGCATGTGTTCCCGTTGACGAAAGGGTGAGGCAAGCAGTGAGAAAACAAAAAGTTGTCATTGACGCATTTCCTCGCTCGCCCGCATCATTGGCAATGAATGCGCTGGCGAACAAAGCGCTGACTTGGCCGGTGCCGCGAAATCCGGGAGGCCATCTGGAGTTTTTTGTTGAGCGGTTGCTTATCAAAAATGATGACGCAGGAGAGTTAGTTCGTGAATAGAGCGCTCACGTATAGCCGCACAGGGGCAGATCGCCAAGCGGTACTTGAGCGTTATTCGAGTTTGGTCAAGCGCATCGCGCATCACTTGATGGGGCGCTTGCCACCGAGTGTTCAAGTAGAAGATTTGATCCAAGCTGGTATGGTCGGCCTCCTTGAGGCACAGCAAAATTATGACCCCGCCAAAGGGGCGAGTTTTGAAACTTATGCCGGTATTAGAATTCGCGGTGCTATGCTGGATGATATGCGCCGCGGTGACTGGGTGCCACGGTCTGTCCACAAGGCGAGTCGTTCAATCAGTGATGCTATCGCATCGCTAGAAAAAGCGTTAGGTCGGGATCCAACCGACGTGGAGGTTGCAGAAAAGCTTGATATGAGCTTAGAGCAGTACCATCAGGCGCTTAACGATGTAAACTGTGGGCGTTTGATCGGGATGGATGATCTGGGCGTCTCTGAAGATGCATTCACAACAGAGAGTCGCCGTAATGACAACACTCCCTTTCAGGGTGTTGCGGAAGACAGTTTCAAAGCCGCATTAGCGGCGGCGATCAAAAGTCTTCCTGAAAGAGAGGCGCTGGTGCTATCTCTTTATTATGATGAGGAATTAAACCTCAAAGAGATAGGAGCAGTGATAGGGGTCAGTGAATCCCGGGTCTGTCAGATTCAAAGTCAGGCTACGCAACGTTTGAGAGCTAAGCTATCCGCTTGGCATAGTGAGTAAGTAACTGTTTCGACAATAAAACGAGACCTCACCGGAGGCAACCTTGGATAAAAACATGAAAATTCTCGTTGTTGATGATTTTTCAACAATGCGCCGTATCGTAAAGAATCTTCTTCGTGACTTAGGTTTCAACAATACCGTTGAAGCGGATGACGGCTTAACCGCGCTGCCAATCCTCAAAAAAGGCGGTATTGATTTTGTCGTGACCGATTGGAATATGCCTGGTATGCAGGGGATTGACTTGCTTAAAGAAATCCGTAAGGACGGCGATCTTAAGCACCTGCCTGTATTGATGATCACCGCTGAGGCGAAGCGCGAGCAAATTGTAGAAGCCGCGCAAGCAGGGGTGAACGGTTACATTGTTAAACCTTTTACTGCCGCTACGTTGAAAGAAAAGCTCGATAAGATTTTCGAGCGTATGTAATTCGCAAGCGCACAGTAAGAAGGAACCGCCATGATCAATCTGGACCAAGCGAAACAATTGGTCGCGTATCTTGAAAACGGAGAGCAAGATAACGCTAATACGCTTCTTACCGAAATAGCGAAAGAAGCGCGTGACCCACTGTTTAATGAAGTGGGGAAGCTCACCCGCCAATTACATGACTCAATTACTGACTTTCGTTTGGATCCTAGAGTGAGTGATTTGGCCAACGTGGACATCCCTGACGCTCGCGACAGGCTCACGTATGTCATGCAGAAAACCGAATTGGCCGCCAACAAAACCATGGATTCGGTTGAACGAACCATGCCGATAGCAAGCGAGCTGCAAGACAACTTGCAAGCTGTTCGTCCCAACTGGAACAGCCTGATGCGCGGTGAGATTGCCTTGGATGAGTTCAAGTCGTTGTGTCACAACATTGACGAACTCTTGACCCAAGTAGAAGGGGGCGCGACAGAATTGCACGCGCACCTGACTGAAATCCTCATGGCACAAGACTTTCAAGACTTAACCGGCCAAGTGATTCGGCGCGTGATTGAATTGGTGCAAGAAGTTGAGCAACAGCTGGTAGAAATACTTACCGCCTTTGGCATGGATAGCGCTGCGATTGACGCAGCACCGGCGAAAAAAGCAGATGATACCACCGATAAGTCAGCCCCTGAGGGTCCTGTGATTCACCCTGAAGAGCGCGATGACGTGGTTCACAGCCAAGATGATGTTGACGATTTATTATCGAGTTTGGGTTTTTAGAGGTGCGCTATGAGCTTTGAGATGGATGAAGAAATCCTTCAGGACTTTTTGATTGAAGCGGGAGAGATCCTCGAGCAGATGTCTGAGCAGCTGGTCGATTTGGAGCGTGCCCCTGATGATGCAGACTTACTAAACAGTATTTTCCGTGGCTTCCACACGGTAAAAGGTGGCGCGGGCTTTCTTGGCTTAAATGCGCTGGTCGATACGTGCCACGGTGCTGAAAACGTCTTTGACAACTTACGTAATCACGGACGTGAGGTGACATCAGATGTGATGGACACCATTTTGCAGGCGCTGGACACTGTCAATGATCAATTCGCCGCGGTACAAAACCGCGAAGAGCCAGTGCCAGCCGATAGTGCCTTGCTCGAAGCACTGCACCGCTATGCGAAACCCGCGAGTGAAGATGAGGCTGTGGCGGAAGAGCCTGCACCTGAACCAGACCCCGAGCCAGAACCCGAACCCGAACCTGAGGCGTCTGAAAGTGACGCATCAAGCCAGGACGACAGTGCGATCAGTGGCGACTCAGTGGATGAGATCACCCAAGATGAATTCGACAAGTTGCTCGATCAGCTCCATGGTGAGGGAAAAGCACCCACGGCGTCTGATTCAGCATCAGAAAAGCCTGAGGTGGTGGAAAGCACTGAGGCGGATAGCGGCGATATTACCGACGACGAGTTCGAAAAACTGCTTGATGATTTGCACGGTGCAGGTAAAGGCCCTGCTGGAGGGGCAAGCGACACCAGCAATGAAAGTCCATCAGCGCCATCGGATAAGCCCGCTTCGGCGTCGTCCCCATCTGGTGGTGATGAGCTAATCGATGACGACGAGTTTGAAAAGCTCTTAGACGAGTTGCATGGTAAAGGCAAAGGCCCCGCCGCCGAAGCGGAGAAAGCGAAAGCGGATGCCGATAAGGTGGATGCGCAAGCCAAACCTCAGCCAAAGTCCGAGCCTGCGCCCGCACAAAAAGCGAGCAAGCCTGAGCCCGCGAAAGAAAGCACACCGAAAAGTGCCGGCGCGGGTGCTAAAGCACCTGCTGCGGCAGAAAAGGCACCTGAGAAGAAGCCACCGGCCGCCCCTCAACAAGAGCAAACGGTACGAGTTAATACCTCCACGCTTGACGGTATTATGAATATGGTCGGTGAGCTGGTGTTGGTGCGTAACCGCTTAGTGAGTCTGGGCCAAAGCAGCAACGATGAAAGCATGGCCAAGGCGGTTACCAACCTAGATGTGGTTACTGCCGACTTGCAAGGCGCGGTGATGAAAACGCGTATGCAGCCAATTAAAAAAGTATTTGGCCGCTTCCCCCGCGTTGTCCGTGACTTAGCACGTAGCTTGAAAAAAGAAATCGTCCTGGAAATGCAGGGCGAAGAAACCGATCTGGATAAAAACCTGGTCGAAGCGCTGGCTGACCCTATGGTCCACTTGGTACGTAACTCGGTGGATCACGGTATTGAAATGCCTGATGAGCGTGAAAAAGCGGGTAAACCTCGCGTCGGTACCATCACCCTCAAAGCGTCACAAGAAGGGGATCATATTCTCCTGACCATTGCTGATGACGGTGGCGGTATGGATGCTGAAAAGCTGAAGAGCATCGCGGTTGACCGTGGTGTCCTTGATGCAGAAGCGGCGGCTCGCTTAAGTAATAGTGAAGCGTACAACCTGATTTTTGCTCCTGGCTTTTCAACCAAAACCGAGATTTCCGATATTTCTGGTCGTGGTGTGGGGATGGATGTGGTGAAAACCGGCATCACCAAGCTTAATGGCTCGATTAATATCGACTCTGAGCTCGGCCGAGGGACGGTTCTGGAAATCAAGGTACCATTGACACTGGCGATATTGCCAACCCTCATGGTCGGCGTCGGTGATAACCCGTTTGCGTTCCCTCTGTCGAATGTCAGTGAAATTATCAGTTTGGATATGTCCAGAACCAATACGGTTGATGGCCAGCTAACCTTAATCGTACGCGATAAAGCGATCCCACTGTTCTTCTTGCAAGATTGGTTGTGTAAAGGATCAACTGATATCGATAAAACCAAGGGGCATGTGGTGATCGTGCAAATCGCGCATCAACGCATCGCGTTTGTGGTAGACACCTTGTTTGGTCAAGAGGAGGTGGTCATTAAGCCACTTGACGAACTACTTCAAGGGACGCCGGGAATGGCAGGGGCAACCATCACCAGTGATGGTCATATTGCTCTGATCTTGGATGTGCCCAACCTGTTGAAACATTACGCAGGTTAATTTGAGAAAAGGACGCCCATGGCAGTAAAAGTATTGGTGGTAGATGACTCCAGTTTCTTCCGTCGCCGTGTTAGTGAAATCATCAATGCCGATCCGAGAATGGAGGTCATTGATAGTGCAGTGAATGGCAAGGAAGCGGTGGAAAAAACCGCCCAACTCAAGCCTGACGTTGTCACTATGGATGTGGAGATGCCAGTACTTGATGGTATCTCGGCGGTGCGCCAGATCATGGCGCAAACGCCCACACCAATTTTGATGTTTTCATCGTTGACGCATGATGGGGCGAAAGCCACGTTAGATGCACTTGAAGCTGGGGCGCTCGACTTTCTTCCTAAAAAGTTTGAGGACATCGCTCGCAATCGCGAAGAAGCGACCAGTTTACTGCAACAGCGCGTACTCGAAATTGCGCGTAAACGGCCGGTACTTCGACGTGCGACGCGCCCATCCTCCCCAGGCAGTACTGGGCAAACGGCTTCGCCATCGGGCGGTGTGCGCACGCCTGCGCGCCCAGCGTCCCGCCCTGCGGTGGGGACGAGTGCGCCGTCCAAGGCGCCAGCGCGATTTACCGCCACAGGTAAACGTTACCAATTGATGGCGATTGGTACGTCGACCGGTGGCCCCGTTGCGCTGCAAAAAGTACTGACCAAGCTACCTGCAAACTTTCCGCTGCCGATTGTTTTGATTCAACATATGCCTGCCACATTCACATCGGCGTTTGCGCAGCGCCTGAATGGACTGAGCAAAATCACTGTCGTTGAAGCGAAAGATGGGGACACGCTCAAACCTGGGCACGCCTACTTGGCGCCGGGGGGGATGCAAATGATGATTGATGGCAGACCAGGCGCGGCACGTCTAAAAATTCTCGACGGCGGCGAGCGGATGAATTACAAGCCTTGTGTGGATGTGACCTTTGGCTCCGCCGCTAAAATATATGGCGATAAGGTTCTGTCGATGGTGCTCACTGGTATGGGTGCAGATGGCCGAGAGGGCGCACGTATGCTAAAAAGCGCGGGGGCAACTATCTGGGCACAGGACGAGGAAAGCTGTGTCGTTTATGGCATGCCGCAAGCAGTGGCGAAAGCGGGTATCTCGTCGGAAGACTTACCGCTGGAGAGGATCGCCGAACGCATCATGGTTGAGCTGAATTTAAAATAAGGAGTGGGGCTTGATAGTCTGGAGTATCGCCAACCAAAAGGGCGGTGTTGGTAAGACAACCACCACGGTGACATTGGCAGGATTGATCAGTGAACGTAAGAAACGTGTCCTGCTAGTGGATACGGATCCACACGCTTCTCTCTCGACCTATTTGAATTTTGATTCAGAGCAGCTGCCAGCGAGCTTGTTTGATTTGTTTCAACTACAAACTGTCAATAAAGAGACGGTGAAGCCGCTCATTGTCAAAACACAGTTTGAGAATATGGACTTAATTCCTGCACACATGTCGCTGGCGACGTTAGACCGTGTGATGGGGAACCGGGGTGGCATGGGGTTGGTGCTAAAAAAAGCACTGGATGCATTGGCTGACGAATATGACTATGTGTTGATTGATTGCCCACCGATTTTGGGCGTGATGATGGTCAACGCGTTGGCGGCCAGTCATCGTGTATTGATCCCGGTTCAGACCGAGTTTTTGGCGATGAAAGGGTTGGAACGTATGATGCGCACGTTGCAGATCATGCAAAAGTCTCGTAGCTCTAACTTTAATCTCACTATCATTCCAACCATGTACGACAAGCGTACGCGGGCATCGCTGGAAACCCTACAGGAGCTTAAAATTCGCTATAGCGATCAGGTCTGGGCCTCAGCCGTGCCTATCGATACTAAGTTTCGAGATGCAAGCTTAAAGCATATGCCAGCGTCTTTCTATGCGAAAAATTGCCGCGGTGTATTTGCCTACAAAACTCTATTAACCTATTTGGAGCGACTGGAGCAGGATGAACAAGCATAATGCCCTATCCAGTGGTCAAGCGCTCGACGATTACTTTGAGGCCCTGCTGGATGACTTAGGTGAGGTAGCCCAACCAGGCAAACAGCCTGTAGAGCCCGCTCGTGCCACGCCGGAGGTGTCGTCTGCATCGTACCTCGGTGATGCTTCTCCACGGCTTCAGCCACAACCTGTCACGGAGGCAGTAACACCAGAACCGGTCGCGTATGCTGAACCAGAGCGTGACTTGGCGGAAGTTGAGCGGTTACTTGCCCAGCTCAAAGTCGATGAAGAGGCGGAGCTGGAAGCGAAAACGGCGACCCAAACTGAGGAAGACGTTGCCCAAGAGACGGCCGAGCAGGTTGTCGATCCTGTTGTGGAAGAGGCACAAGAGCAAACCCTTGAAACCTATACCATGGCCGATTGGGGACTTGATGTTGAGGAGCAGGTTCAGGTAGACGAGGCGGTCCCTGAGGTAGAAACTCTTACCGAGACCGAGACCGAGACCGAGACCGAGACCGAGACCGAGACCGAGACCGAGACCGAGACCGAGACCGAGACCGAGACCGAGACCGAGACCGAGGAAGAGGTCAGCGTAGAGGCCGACGCCGTTGCCCCTGAAGCCGATATCGGGGTGACTGAAGAGCTTAAGCAAGCAGCTCACACGCAGGAAACGGTGGAGGCTGACACCCAAGCGGGAGAAGATCTTCCTCCTACTCAATGGGAAAATGCTGAAACGGAAGCAGAGTTTCAGGTATTATTCTTTGAAAGTATGGGCGTGACCTACGCGGTCCCTTTAGCCGAACTTGGCGGTATTCATCAATTGGGCGAGTGCAATCGTCTTATCGGTCGGCCTGATTGGTATCTAGGATTACAGACAGAAAAGCAACAACAGCTTGATGTTGTCGATACCGCTCGCTGGGTGATGCCAGAAAAACTGGCAGATAATCAGCACAGGGACGACTATAATTATATTGTGATTCTGGGCGATAGTAAGTGGGGGCTGGCGTGTGATCAGTTACTCGGCACCCAGGCGCTCAGTGGCAAAGCGATTCGCTGGCGAAAACAAGCGGGAAAGCGGCCTTGGCTAGCGGGCATGGTAAAAGAAAAAATGTGTGCTCTGATCCATGTTCAAGCATTTATTGCTATGTTAAATCAGGGGATTGACGCCAAGGCGATGGCGTAATAACTAGTTACACAGCGCGTAAAGAGGAAAATCAATGTCTCAGGTAGCTGAAGTTCAAAAAGAAGGCGTCAATGACGAGGTGTTGCAGTGGGTTACTTTTCAGCTCGAAGAAGAGACCTACGGCATTAATGTGATGCAGGTGCGTGAAGTGCTGCGTTACACCGAAATTGCACCCGTACCGGGCGCCCCTGACTATGTATTAGGTATTATCAACTTGCGCGGCAACGTCGTCACCGTGATCGACACGCGTTCACGTTTTGGCTTAGCCTCTACCGAAGTGACGGATAATACCCGCGTGATCGTTATCGAAGCCGAGACCCAGGTGATTGGTATTATGGTTGATAGCGTCGCGGAAGTGGTGTATCTGAAAACATCAGAAATCGATACCACGCCAAGTGTTGGCACGGAAGAAAGCGCTAAGTTTATTCAAGGCGTGAGCAATCGCAATGGCGAGCTTCTTATCTTGGTTGATCTCAACAAGCTGTTGACCGACGAAGAATGGAATGAGATGGCAATGCTGTAATGATGGAGCTTGTGCTGACGTGGTCGCCTGTTGCTGTGACGGTGGTGTTTGCCATCGTTGCTTTATGGCGCCTTCGCGCAGAAAAGCGTGCCAGGCAGCGACTAGAGAATAAGCTGCAAGCTATGGAAACCGTGCTCAAGAGTGCGCGTCAACGCCATGACAGCTTAGCGAAGCAATTTAATGAATTGCGAGCAGGTAGCATGGGGATGGGGCAGAAGCTTGCCGATTTATCTGCCAATGTGGATGAGTTGTTAGAAAAGCATGTTGAGCTTGAAATGCAGGATTCGGAAAGCCGTCTCTATAGTCGAGCCAGTAAAATGGTTGATTTGGGCGCGGATGTTGACGAGTTAATGCAAGAGTGTGATCTCCCCAAAGCAGAGGCCGAATTGCTGCTTAATCTGCGTAAACGACAAGCTGCCAATCAGCAGCGCTAACCACCCAAGCTCTCCGATACCCTATACCAAGGTGTCTATCGGTGTATGTCCCTGCCAACCTGGCGGGGTCTTTCCTTCCAGTACCCAAGCGTACGCAATCAATTCGGCAATCACTCGATAGAGCTCAGGTGGAATCTCATCATCTTTATCTAATCGGTCTAGCCAGGCGAGTAAATGAGCATCTTGATGAATGAGTGCGCCTTGTTCACTCAAGGCCTCAATCAGCTCCAGTGCGAGTTTATCCGTGGCTTTTGCTTTGACTTTTGGGGCATGGTAGCCGTCATACCCGAGAGCCACTGCTCGTTTTTTATCTTTCATCATTAAACCCTCATGGAAATGCCAGCGGCTGGCACATCACTCTCTGATTCTGGTCCGGTTTCATCGATCTCTTCACTGATCGCTATATCTAAGGCAATCGCTTGATGCGCAAACCGCTCACTGAGCCAGTCAAGCGTTTGATGAATGCGGTGTTTGAGTGTCGTTGTCGGTGCGGTCAGTGTGAGTGCTCTTTCGTGCTTGGACAAGGTTAAGTCGGCACGGACAAATTGGTGCTTAACGGGAAGATATAGGCGAACGTGCCACTGAACCGTTTCCTCAGCGGAGGGGGATGTTTGTTCACCTTGTTTTTTTGCCGTGACACGAACGGGCGGCCGCTGGAGATCGGAAAAAGGTAATACCCATTGCCACTCGCCAGGGCGTGATGACTCAGCCACTCTTTGCTCGGCCATCAGTCTTAATGCACCCGTAAGATTATCGCCCTCTGACTGGGGCGAGAGCCATTGCTTGAGTAGTGTGGCAAGCAACTTATCGGCAGGGCGTTGTGTGAGCCACTGGACAATGGTGTCTGAACTGGTTCCCTGTTGATGGCTGGGAGTGGGTAGCGTCCAAGCGGTAAGTAGTGATTGCATTAACGCTTGGGTTGATGCCGGCTGTTGTCTCATGGTGGCAGTCAGTGCGGGTAACAAATGTAACTGGGCTAACACATCGGCCAACCCCGTACTGGCCGCGGTATGAATTAGGGTAAATTGTGCCTGCGACAGCGCGCGGCCATCGATTGATGGCAAGGACGGTGAGGCGATGGCTGCGGGTTTTACCATCAAATGCTGTAGATTGGTTGGTGCAATCTTCATGGTTTCTCACAATTATTTACGCGAGTCACACTTTGCAACCCTGTGGTAACTAACAGTCATTTTGACCATTGTGGTACTATGCGTCCACTTTTGTAACACAAGCAGGATGCAACATTTGTCATGTTGGAAGTGAAACAGCTTAGCTGTGTTCGTGATGACCGAGTGTTGTTTGATGCGCTGACATTCTCTCTGGCTCCTGGTGATCTCGTACAAGTAGAAGGCCCAAATGGAGCAGGCAAAACCACATTATTGCGTATCATCGCTGGCCTTGGGTTGGCGGACAGTGGCGAGGTCTGTTGGCAGCAGCAGGCGATCACCCAACAACGCGATGCCTTTTATCGCGATCTTCTTTTTTTAGGTCACACCACAGGGGTCAAGCGCGAACTCACCGCGTTTGAAAATCTGGCCTATTACATGCAGATGCATGGACGGTGTGATCATGATGCAATTTGGCAAGCACTTGCCAAGGTCGGTTTGGCGGGGCGTGAGGATATCCCCGCGGGACAGCTGTCTGCGGGACAAAACCGGCGCGTTGCCCTCGCACGGCTTTGGTTAAGTGACCGGAGATTGTGGATTCTCGATGAGCCGCTGACGGCGATTGATAAACAAGGTGTGAAAGTGCTTGAAGCTGTGTTTGAGCGGCATGTGCAACAAGGCGGAATGGTGCTATTTACCACTCACCAGGACATGTTTGTGGGTCACCCGCTATTGCGTCGTATTCGTTTGGGGGCGCAATGATCAAAGCGATGTGGTTGATTATTCGCCGAGAGTTAAAAGTCGCTTTTCGTCAGCCGGCTGATAGTCTAAACCCTTTGTGGTTTTTTATTATTGTGATCACCTTATTCCCGCTCGGTGTTGGGCCTGGCCCTCAGTTACTGCAGACCATCGCCCCCGGCATTATCTGGGTCGCGGCATTACTGTCTGCACTGCTGTCACTTGAGCGTTTGTTCCGTGATGACTACCTTGATGGGTCGCTTGAGCAAATGATGTTGATGCCCGTCCCCTTGCCGCTGTTAGTGATTGCTAAAGTCATTGCCCACTGGTTATTGACCGGCTTGCCCTTGTTATTAGTCAGCCCAGTGTTGGCGTTATTGCTATCGCTAGATGGGATCCAGTATCAAGCGGTGGTGATGACCCTATTGTTGGGCACGCCCACATTGAGTTTTGTTGGCGCGATCGGGGTTGCCTTAACAGTGGGTCTTCGCAAGGGAGGTGTTCTTCTGAGCTTGCTGATCCTCCCGCTTTATATTCCTGTACTGATTTTTGCCACCTCAGCAATTGATATGGCGGGATTCGGTGCAGACATCAATGGACAGCTGGCGATCCTTGGCGCCATGTTGGCCGGGTCCGTCACCCTGGCCCCCTTTGCTATCGCCGCCGCGTTGCGTGTGAGCGTGAACTAATTATTAATCAGGAAGTAGAGCAATTGTCATGTGGAAGTGGCTTCACCCTTACGCAAAGCCGGAAGTGAGCTACCGGCTGTGTGGAAAACTTCTCCCTTGGTTTGCTGTGTTGGCAGGCTTGAGCTTGGTTGTGGGCATGGTTTGGGGCTTAGCCTTCGCGCCAGCAGACTACCAACAAGGCGATAGTTTTCGCATTATCTATATTCATGTCCCTGCCGCTATTTGGTCGATGGGCGCCTATATGTCGATGGCCATCGCGGCGTTTATTGGTCGTGTTTGGCAGTTAAAAATGGCGGATTGGGCGGTGGGTGCTATTGCACCAGTGGGGGCCGTGTTCACCTTTATCGCCTTAGTTACTGGGGCCATTTGGGGCAAGCCCATGTGGGGCGCGTGGTGGGTGTGGGATGCACGCCTCACGTCTGAGTTAATTCTATTGTTCCTCTACATTGGTGTCATGGCTTTGTATAACGCGTTTGACGATGCACGCACGGCCTCGCAAGCGGCGGGGATCTTGGCGATGGTGGGGGTGATTAACCTGCCTATTATCCACTTTTCGGTTGAATGGTGGAACACGCTGCATCAAGGCGCCACGATCACTAAGTTTGCCCGCCCCTCGATCGACCCTGGGATGCTTTGGCCGTTACTTGTTTGTTTATTAGGCTTTGCCTGCTTTTTTGTCGCCTTGACCTTGATGGGACTGCGTAATCAAATTTTATTAAGAGAGTCTCATCGACCTTGGGTGCGCGCTTTGGTGGAGGGTAACTAATGCATTTTGAGAGTTTTAGTGCGTTTTTAGCGATGGGAGGCTATGCCGCTTATGTCTGGAGCGCATTTGGTATCACGGCGGCTGCGATGCTGGCACTCATCCTTGGTTATCGATGGACACATAAAAAACGCCTGCAAGCGGTCAAACAGCAAATCGCCCGTGAGCAGCGAATAAAAGATGCACAAGCACTGGAGAACACATTATGACGCCCCGACGTAAAAAACGGTTGTGGATCACGTTAGCGTTGCTAATTGGTGTTTCGACCACTATCGGTTTGGTTTTGTATGCCTTGAACCAAAATATGGATCTGTTCTACACACCGACTGAAATCGTGCAAGGCAAGCCGGATGGAAGCAAGCCCGAGGTGGGCCAGCGCTTAAGAATTGGCGGCATGGTGGTGGAAGGTTCAGTGAAGCGCGATCAGGAATCGTTGCAAATTCAGTTTGACGTTGCCGATGTGGGTCCCGCCGTCACCGTGACGTATGAAGGTATTTTGCCGGACCTTTTTCGGGAGGGGCAAGGTATTGTCGCCCAAGGCGTGCTGGTTAACTCACGCACTGTGAAAGCGAGTGAGGTGTTGGCTAAGCATGATGAAGAGTATATGCCGCCTGAGATAGCCGAGGCGATGGAAAAGAATCATCAGCCGCTTGAATACACAGAGGAGCAAAAACAAGGTAGTCAGTTATGATTGTTGAGCTCGGGCATTATGCGTTAATCCTGTCGTTGGGACTGGCGCTGTTATTGAGTTTCTATCCGCTGTATGGCGCCAATCAGGGCCATGAAGGGATGATGAAAATGGCGCGTCCTCTCTCTTTGGGGATGTTTGCCATGTTGCTGTTTTCTTTTATCGCGTTGAGTTGGGCATTTTATACCAACGACTTTACGGTGGCCTATGTCGCGAGCAACTCCAACAGCGCCTTGCCTTGGTACTATCGCTTAACCGCAGTTTGGGGGGCGCACGAGGGGTCACTGTTACTTTGGGTGCTGATTCAGGCACTTTGGACCGTGGCGGTGGCGGTATTTAGCCGCGGCATGCCGTTGTCTTCGGTCGCACGGGTATTGGCCGTGATGGGAATGATTTCGGTCGGTTTCTTGTTGTTTATTATTCTTACCTCGAACCCGTTTGATCGAACCTTGCCTTATTTCCCCGTCGACGGGCGTGACCTCAACCCATTGTTGCAAGATCCGGGACTCATTGTGCATCCTCCTATTTTGTACATGGGATATGTAGGTTTTTCGGTCGCCTTTGCGTTTGCTATTGGTTCACTGCTCGCGGGACGTTTGGACACCGCGTGGGCGCGCTGGTCGCGTCCTTGGACCACCGCCGCATGGTTATTTTTAACCTTGGGCATCGCGCTCGGCTCTTGGTGGGCTTATTACGAGCTTGGCTGGGGCGGCTGGTGGTTTTGGGATCCAGTCGAAAATGCCTCATTCATGCCTTGGCTGGCGGGTACCGCTTTGATGCACTCATTGGCGGTGACAGAGAAACGGGGCACCTTTAAAGCGTGGACCGTATTACTCGCCATTTCTGCGTTCTCACTTAGCTTATTAGGGACATTCTTGGTGCGCTCCGGGGTGCTGGTATCAGTGCATTCGTTCGCCTCCGATCCGGCGCGTGGCTTGTTTATTCTTGGCTTTCTTGTGGTGGTGATTGGCGGTTCATTGCTGCTTTATGCGATGCGCGCCTCTGAGATCAAAGGGCGCACAAAGGTGTCGTTCATTTCACGAGAAAATGCCTTGCTGGTTAACAATACCTTGTTAATGACAGCGCTTGTCATCGTCCTCATTGGCACCTTATTGCCGCTTGTGCACAAGCAGTTGGGCCTTGGCTCGGTGTCGATTGGCGAGCCCTTCTTTAACTTCCTGTTTGCGTGGCTGATGTTACCGTTTGCCTTTTTCCTCGGCATTGGACCTTTGATTCGCTGGAAGCGTGACAAGCTGTCAACCTTAGCCAAACCGATGCTCGTGAGTGGTATTGCGGCTGTTGTTCTAGGTGTCGGTGCCATCGCAACCTTAGCGGACAGTTTCAAAGCGATGGCGGCAATGGGCGTAACCATGGCGCTGTGGATCACCTTCCTACATGGCTATGAGCTTCACTTGCGTGCTACCCATCGTCATGCCTTTACGGTAGGGATTAAAAAACTGGGGCGCAGCCATTGGGCCATGGTGCTGGGTCATATCGGCCTTGCGATCACCATTATTGGGGTGGCAATGGTCGAGAATTATGACATTGAGCGTGATGTCAAAATGGCGCCGGGCAGCAGCGTCACTTTGCAAGGTTATACCTTTAAGTTTACGGACTTATCAGACAAGCAAGGACCTAACTACCAGGGTTACGTGGCCTCGTTTGATGTATACCGTGGTGATACCTTTATCAACCATTTGGATGCCGAAAAGCGGTTCTATTCCGTGCAGCGCTCGATGATGACAGAAGCCACGATTGATCGCGGCTTCACCCGTGATCTCTATATTGCCATGGGTGAAGAGCTGCCTGATGGCTCATGGGCAATGCGACTTTACTACAAACCCTTTGTGCGTTGGATTTGGTTTGGTGCCATTGTCATGGCATTAGGTGGTGCGTTAGCGATCAGCGATAAGCGCTACCGGTTTCGTCGCAAGCAGGCACCGAAGCAGGAGGCCAGCGTATGAAGAAGTTACTTTGGTTTTTGCCATTATTGGCGTTTGCGGCACTGGCGGGCTTTTTTGTCGCTCAACTCGACAACAACGCCAAAGGGGATGATCCGACCAAGTTAGAGTCAGTATTAGTGGGCAAGCCTGTGCCCGCTTTTCACCTTGAGGATCTACAAACCCCGAGCAAGGAGTATGACCAAGCCATTTTCACGGGCGAGCCACTGCTGCTTAATGTGTGGGCAACCTGGTGTCCGACCTGTTATGCCGAACACCAGTTTTTGAATAAACTGGCGGCGCAAGGGGTAAAAATCATTGGGCTTAATTACAAAGATGATAGGCAAAAAGCGGTCAAATGGCTGAACAATCTGGGCAACCCCTATCAGATTAGTTTGTACGACGGTGATGGGATGTTAGGGCTTGATTTGGGTGTGTACGGTGCGCCTGAAACGTTTTTGATTGATGCTAACGGGGTGATTCAGTACCGGCACGTGGGTGATGTGAACGCTCGTAATTGGCAAGAGACCCTTAAGCCGAAGTTCGACGCATTGAAGGAGGTTGACGGATGAAGCGACTGATCCTACTCAGCGTGCTGTGGCTGAGCGCGACCTTGGCGTTAGCGAATGCGATTGACGTGTACCAATTCGACTCGGCCGAGCAAGAGGCTCGGTTTCGTGCCCTCACCAGTGAGTTACGCTGTCCCAAGTGTCAAAATAACAGCATTGCCGATTCTAACGCTGAGCTTGCGCAGGATTTACGCCAAAAAGTGCACCAAATGTTACAGCAAGGTCGGACGGATGAGGAAATTCGCAGCTTTATGGTCGCGCGTTACGGCAACTTTGTGACTTACAATCCGCCCGTCACCGCATCAACTGTAATTCTATGGCTGGCGCCTGCGCTGGTGCTGATGTCTGGCGTGGGGGTGATGATAGTGCGCAGCCGACGTGCCAAGCAGACCATCAATCACGCGTTGAGCGATGAGGAGCAGCAACGGCTCGATGCGCTGTTGTCATCGACAGAAGAAACCGATGCGTCGTCAAACGGCTCGTCAGCAACGAGCGTTGATGGACAAGCGGAACAACCGGCGTCATCTGAGCATGCGTCAACCCAGCAAAATAAGGAGCCAAAATGATTGAGTTTTGGGGCGCGACCTTGGTGTTTTTTGTCCTTGGCGCAGTGATGTTTTTGTGGCCCCTTTGGCAAAAAAGTGAGCACGATCATCAGGGGAGCCGTGATGCACTCAATAAAGCCTTTTACTTTGACCGTGTGGAAGAAATTGAAGCGGAAAGTGCTGAAGGCTTAATCGATAATGCACGCGATCTGAGGCAGGATCTGCAGCAGTCATTGCTGGACGATATCCCAGAAAAGGAGAAAGCCAAACAAGCGCGTCATTTGCGCCTGACGCCGATGCAGTGGGTGCCAGGTTTAGTCGTACTAGCGGTGGTCAGCTTCGGCTTGTATGGCATTGAGGGCAGTGCCAACCAAGTGGCACAGTGGCAACAAACTGCCCAACAGTTACCGTCATTGTCCAAGCGTCTACTGGWCAATGAACAGCCGCTGACGCAACAAGAGATGCAAGACTTAACCTTGGCGCTGCGCACGCGCTTGCAGCATGAGCCGACCGATAGTACAGGGTGGCTGTTGCTGGGTCGTATTGGCCTTGCTAATCGAGACGGTGAAACGGCCAAGGGCGCAATGGAAAAAGCCTATGCCTTGGCGCCTTCACAACCTGATGTTCAAGTCGGGCTGGCGCAAGCCTTGTTGTTTGCCGGTGATGAGGCAGACAGTGTGCGGGCGCAGAATTTATTAAAATCCGTGGTGAAAGCGGATCCCTTTAATCTGCAGGCGATGTCGTTGCTCGCTTATCAAGCGTTCGAGCAAGGGCGATATCAAGATGCCATTGCCACGTGGAAGGCGATGAAAACCTTGATAGGCAGTGACGATCCGCGTAACCAGACGTTAGATCAGTCGATCGCACGCGCGAAGCTAGCGCTTAACAGCGCCGATGGTGCGAAAGTCGCGGTAACAGTGGCACTGGGTCAGCAAGTGCAGTTACCCCAGGACGGCGTGGTGATTATTTCCGCGCATGCATCGGCAAACTCCCCGATGCCAATCGCGGCCAAGCGCCTGCCTTTATCGAAGTTTCCCTTGTCTGTAGATTTGGCAGACACTGACAGCTTAAATCCTAATCAGGCGTTATCCTCGTATGATAAGGTGGTGATTCGGGCGCGGATTGACCAAGACGGCAATGTGGCCACCAAGCAAGGTGATTGGATTGGGCAGAGTTCTGAGGTAAGCGTGGGCAGCCAGGCTGAACTGGTTATCGACAAACAGCAATAACCAAGACAGAATAGTCATCATTGTTAGCAAGGCTGGGCATTCCCAGCCTTTCATTATGTAGAGGAATGCCATTTAATGTGGAAACGTCTGTGTTTGATGGTGGCGGTACTTGGCCTGCTAACCGGTTGTGTATCACGTCCACCAGGGGCAGAGCCGCACCCTGAAGACCCGCTAGAAGGCTTTAACCGTGCGATGTGGACGGTCAATTACGATTACTTGGATCCCTATGTCGCGCGCCCCGTCTCGATTGCGTATGTCGATTATGTGCCGAGCCCCGTGCGTACCGGGATTTCTAACTTTTTGGGCAACCTCGAAGAGCCTGCCAGCTTTTTGAATAGTTTGATCATGCTGGAAGGTGAGAAAGCCGCGACCCATTTTAACCGCTTTTGGATAAATACTCTTTTTGGCTTGGGTGGCTTGATTGATATCGCGTCAGCGGCTGATATTCAAAAATATGATCAGCGCGAATTTGGTGATGCGATCGGACACTATGATGTGGGAACGGGCGCGTACATTATGCTGCCTGGCTATGGCCCCACCTCGGTAAGAGAGGGCGCGGGCGAAGTCGTTGATGGCCTGTATCCGCCGCTTGCGTTACTTACGCTGCCGCAGTCGGTTTTAAAATGGATGTTTGATGGGATGGAGTCGCGCGCCGCGTTAGTGTCTCAGGAGTCGCAATTGGATAACTCACCGGACCCTTACGCGTTTGCCCGTGAGGCTTACCTGCAAAACCGCCGCTATCGCGCCAAAGGGGATGAAGCGCTTGAGCAACAACCTGCTTTGGATGATGAGTTTCTCGATGATTTTATCGATGATATCGATGCCGCTCCGTAAATCAGCGTAAGCGAGTTAGGTAAAACGCGATAAAAGACACCACGGCCAAAGCCGTGGTGTTTTTGTTAGATAAGGCGTGATGCTTAGAAACGATAGCTGGCTTGCACGCCGACTAACCACACATTACCGGTGGTTTCGCCTTCAAAGTTACCACCAAACGCTGAGCCTGACTGGTCGGACTCAATACCATCACGCGGCTCTTTCACCGGGGCATCTTTGGCAAACACATAGGTAAACGCCGCATCTAGCGTGAGCTTAGGGGTCACGTCATAGCCGGCGCCCACACTCAACCACGTCCGGTCAGTTTCTGGGATAGTCAGGGTGCGGTTTTTATCGCTTACCGCCGACGTGTCATAGGCAACGCCTGAGCGCAACGTCAGTTTCTGATCCCACTGATAGGTGGTGCCGATGGCAAAGCGGTAGTTATCTTCCCAGTTTTCTACTTTCACCATCTTTGGATCACTCGAAAGGGAGGGAATGTTCGCCTCGAGTTTGTCAAAGCTGCTCCACTCGGTCCAGTTAATACTGGTGTGTACCGCCCACTGCTCAGTCAGTTGATGCAACGAAGAGAGCTCGGCGGTCGCGGGGAGGGTGAGATCCATACTGCCTGAATAGTGACGGTTTGGATTACTTGAGTCATAGCTTAACCCTTCGGCATGCCCCTCAAGTGTTAGATCAACCTCTGAGCGATAGTTAACGCCGACCCGGTGCTTATCATTGATGTCGTACACAGCACCCAATTGCCAACCCCAAGCACGATCATCGCCTTCCATGTATTTAAGGGTAGTCCCTTTCGGATATGGGCCGTATTGCGCGCTACTTTTCGCTCCAATACTGCCTTCCCCCAGCACATAACGAAGACCGGCGCCGAGGCGTAATTGCTCGGTGGCTTTCCAAGCGATATTAGGGTTGATTTCAAAGGTAGTCACCGCCGCTTCGTTACCAAACTGAGTCCCAGTAAAGTCATTGCCTAAATCGGTTTCCATGCCAAAGTTGGTCGCCAGGGCTAAGCCTGCGGTAAAGCGATCGTCGATTTGATGGACAAAATAGAAATTAGGGATCACGGCATCATGGGCAACATCATCGGTTGACGTTGCAGTCTTTTTATCATTCGAGATGTTTGTGTTTGTCCCATCAATATCAACGTTAGGGTTCACGTAGATGCCACCGGCTGATACTTGCGTGTCGGCAAGGTAGCTTAATAGCGCAGGGTTACGAAATTGCGCACTGGCGTTATCCGCCATTGCTGCTTCCCCTGCGAAAGCGCGGCCAAGGCCGGTTGCTGAGGTTTCTGCGAGCTGAAAACCGGCACTGTGTGCGGTCGTGGAAAGAGAGCCGAGCGCGGTGGCGACGGCAAGATAAACGATCTTATTATTTTTCATCTGCTTACTTGTTCGCTGTATAAAGGGAGGCCTAGAGTAAAAGCTCGCGTGCGTAAATCAATTTATCGCTACGATAAAGGGTAAAAACAAAATAATGAAACAACAAAAAACGAGTTTTTAGTGTTTTTATCTGCTGTGTTGGCGGGGATTTAAGCGACGAAGGATGAACTCAGCGCACACCTGTTACACATTAGGAGGCGAAAAGTCGTTGGCGCGGAAGGGAAAATCACAGCATGCGCCCTCTCTGCCTGCCGAGAGGGCGTACAATGCGCGATTAGATCGCTCTGGGGGTGAGTTGTTGTTGCAGTTGCTCGGCAATGGGGGCGGCAGCGCTTGTTGCCTCGCCGACCACGATCACGCTCGCCGATTGCACTGGACGGCTGATGGCTTGCATTTTGCCATCATTTTTCTGCGCGGGTGCCTGACTGGCAGACGGCACCACAAACACCGTATACGCTTGTCCATCCGTTTCCATCACCATGTGCAACGCATGGTGATCACCGAAACTACAATGGTTGATGTAAGTGACTTGGCCTGGTAGCGCATTAAAGGCCTTGCCAAACGGTTGTAACTTCGCATTGACTTGCTCAATGGTCGCCCCCTCGTTAATGCCTTCGATAAAAGCATGCTCGTGATAATAGTGCGCCAATGCCGTTTGATTAAGATCCAGCGTGGCACTGCCCCAGTTAAATTGACCGAGCGCGATGCCAAACACAAACGCAATAGAGGCCGCGATGGCAAGGTGCCAGCGAGGACGTTTTACCTGTTGCGCCACATCGGTGGTTTGTGAAAACAAAATTTTATCGGGCAAATCTTCAGGCACCTCAACGCGAAGCGCCTGGTCGATTTTACTGTCCAACTCCGCGATATCGTCCGCATAACGCTGGTGGTGGGTGGACTCAGTTTTGGCGGCTTGCAACTCAGGATCGGTATCATAAGGGTCTGCAAGTAGGCGGCGGCGAAATTCAAGATCGTCCATACTGTTGGCCTCCTGAGGTTGCGGCGGTATCCAGTGCTTCTTTAAGTTGGGCGCGAGCGCGAAAAAGACGAGTCATCACTGTGTTTTTGTTCAAATCCAAGATTTGGGCGATTTCGTCGCCGCTAAAACCGGCAATTACTTGTAAGACCAAGGGCTCGCGATATTCCGGTGATAAAGCGGCAATCTGCCGGTGTAGCCAGCGTTGTTCCATGGACGCTTCTTCGCTGGGTCGCGTTTTGTCTTCCAATTCGCCATCGTCAATGTCCACATGGTCAAACTGCTTCCGTTCGAAGCGCCTCGCATTCTCTCGGCGCAAAATGGTGATTAGCCAGGCTTTGGCTGCCTTGTCATCTTGCAAACTGTCTAACGAGCGCCAAGCGCGTAAGCAGGTTTCTTGCACCAAGTCTTCCGCGATATGCGGGTCTTTTGCTAACCAGTAGGCATAGCGGTAGAGGTCACGATGCCATGCGCGCACCAATGCCTCGTATCGTGCTTGTCGGGTCATACCGGATGAGCCTTTATCCATGGATTAGTCAGCCTATAAAGACCGAGTGATTTGTCATTTTATTTCATCTTAGGTGAAAAATCGGTACAAGTTTGATCTGTTTCAATATTAGAACCCGACAAGTCGGTAAAGTGACTCCTGTCGTTATCGGCCATGTGTCGACACTCGTGAGGTTGAGTGAACGGCGTTTCCTTTTTGAATGATATGACTTTCTGTTCGGATCTGGGTGCGGGAAAAGCACTGCACACTTCCCAGATTATCGTTTTGCTTTCCAATATTTTTGGGGCCTGCGTTCGCGCAAGGCCCCTTTTTTTATTTTTCTTTTTGCTTTTTCGTTTGTTTACCATGAACCATTGTGGTGACACGGGTAGCGGATCTGTGCGCCTGTTGGCAATCTTACCAATCAATTAAAACGGATGTTTTAAGCTGGTAACAATTTGGTTACACTTGTGGTCAGACCTGTAGAACATCCTAAGGAGCAGTGATGACGTCTCAGCAACACCTCAAAACCAGCAATGGTGATCGCATTGCTATTGTGTCTGGGCTACGCACACCCTTTGCCCGCCAATCAACCGCTTATACTGACGTGCCAGCGGTTGATCTCGGCAAAATGGTGGTACAAGAGATGCTCAACCGAAGCAGTATTTCCCCGAAAGACATTGATCAAGTGGTGTTTGGTCAGGTGGTGCAAATGCCTGAAGCGCCAAACATTGCTCGCGAAATCGTGCTAGGTACTGGCATGGATATTCACACCGATGCCTACAGTGTTACGCGTGCCTGTGCCACCAGCTTTCAGGCGGTCGCCAATGTGGCAGAGAGTATGGTTGCAGGCACTATTCAAGTGGGTATTGCCGGCGGGGCGGATTCATCATCCGTACTGCCCATCGGCGTTAGCAAAAAACTGGCGCGGACATTACTAGACTTGAGCAAGGCGAAAACCATGAGCAAGCGATTAAAGTTGCTCAGTAAGCTTTCAGTGAAAGATCTGGCACCGGTTCCGCCCGCCGTGGCTGAATATTCGACGGGGCTGAGCATGGGGCAAACGGCCGAGCAAATGGCAAAGTCTCATCAGATCCCACGCAAAGAGCAAGATGCGCTAGCGCTGCGCTCCCATCAACTGGCGAGCAAAGCTTGGGACGAAGGCTTGCTCAGCGATGAAGTGATGACGGCCTATCCCGAACCTTACAAAACATGGATCGCACAAGATAATAACCTGCGCCCCGACTCCACGCTGGAGGACTACGCTAAGTTGCGTCCTGCATTCGACCGTAAGCATGGCTCGGTCACGGCGGCCAATAGCACGCCGCTGACTGATGGTGCGGCTGCGGTATTAATGATGCCAGAAAGTCGCGCGAAAGCATTGGGTCTTGAGGTGCTCGGTTACATTCGCTCGTATGCGTTCTCCGCCATCGGGGTAGAAAAAGACATGCTGATGGGCCCTTCTTACGCCACACCACTTGCGCTTGATCGTGCGGGGATTTCTCTTTCGGACTTAACCTTGATTGATATGCACGAGGCGTTCGCTGCGCAAACCTTATCCAATGTTAAAATGTTTGCCTCTGACGCCTTTGCTCGTGAGCATTTAAATCGTGACCGCGCGATTGGTGACATCGATATGGATAAATTCAACGTGTTAGGGGGGTCAATCGCCTACGGCCATCCATTTGCCGCGACAGGCGCGCGGATGATCACCCAAACCTTACGTGAATTAAAACGTCGTGGCGGCGGATTAGCATTGAACACAGCCTGTGCAGCAGGTGGCCTAGGCGCAGCAATGATCTTGGAGGCAGAATAATGACCACAGAAACCCATCAAGCCTTTCATTTAACGGTTGCTGATAACCAAATAGCCTGGCTGACCATTGATGTGCCGGGCGAGAGCATGAATACGCTGCAGGCAAGCTTTGTTGAGGGCGTTTCCGCGGTATTAGACCAACTCGAAAACGATAAAAGCGTGAAAGGGCTAGTGATTCACTCTGGTAAGCCAGATAACTTTGTGGCCGGTGCAGACGTGCGCATGCTCGAAGGCTGTGACAGCGCCGAGCAAGCCCGCGATATTGCCGCGCAAGGTCAGGCTCTGTTTTCACGCATTGAAAAGCTTCCATTTCACGTGGTGGCCGCCATTCATGGCCCTTGCCTAGGTGGTGGGCTGGAGCTCGCGCTTGCCTGTCACAGCCGTGTAGCCACAGATTGGGATAAAACGCGCCTTGGCCTGCCAGAAGTACAACTCGGCTTGTTGCCAGGGTCGGGCGGTACACAGCGACTCCCTCGCCTTATCGGTGTGCCTGACGCACTCGATATGATGCTAACAGGCAAACAGTTACGCGCCAAAAAAGCGAAAAAGCTGGGTGTGGTGGATGACTGTGTGCCAGATACCGTTTTGCTCGACGTGGCCGAGCAGTTGGCGCAGAAATCGAAACCAAAACGCAACCGCAGCTGGCAAAGCTGGATGCTGAGTGGGAATGCGGTTGGGCGTAACATCGTCTTTGATCAAGCAGGCAAAAAAGCGCGAGCGAAAACCCGTGGTAATTACCCTGCCGCCGATGCCATTTTATCCGTGGTGAAAAAGGGCCTCGATAAAGGTTTGGAAGCCGGCTTTGAGGAAGAAGCGCGCCAGTTTGGTGAGCTGGTGATGACGTCGGAGTCTAAAGCTCTTCGAAGCATTTTCTTCGCGACCACCGCGATGAAAAAAGAAAACGGTGCCGATGCTGAGCCCAGCGATATCAGTCGTATTGGCGTGCTTGGCGGTGGCTTGATGGGCGCGGGAATTGCGCATGTTTCGGTCGCAAAAGCGGGTTATCCCGTACGCGTGAAAGATGTGAGCGAAGATGGCATTTTGAATGCTCTGCGGTATAGCTATCAACTGCTGGACAAAAAACGCAAGCGTAAACAGCTCAGTAAGGCCGAGCTGCAAGCGACGATGATGCAGCTATCGGGCGATACACAGGCGACGACCCTCTCTAACTCGGATGTGGTGATCGAAGCGGTATTTGAAGATTTATCGCTTAAACACCGCATGGTGGAAGAGATGGAGTCCATCACCGAGAAGGACGCGATTTTTGCTACCAATACCTCGTCATTGCCTATCCACCAAATCGCTGAAGGCAGCCAGCGCCCGGAAAACATTGTGGGCTTGCACTACTTTAGCCCGGTAGAAAAAATGCCACTGGTGGAGGTGATCCCCCATAAAAACACCAGTGATAAGACGATTTCGACTGTGGTTAAGCTGGCGCGCCAGCAAGGTAAAACGCCGATTGTGGTCGGTGATAGTGGAGGCTTTTACGTCAACCGGATCCTTGCCCCTTATATGAATGAGGCCGCGCGCGTGTTGTTGGCTGGAGAAAGCATTGAGCATATCGACACCGCGCTATTGGACTTTGGCTTCCCTGTTGGGCCTATCACCTTACTTGATGAGGTGGGCATTGATATTGGCGCTAAGATAGCGCCTATCCTGACGCAAGAGCTGGGGGAGCGTTTTGAAGCGCCGGATGTCTTCGATGTGCTGCTGAATGACGACCGCAAAGGGCGTAAAACAGGTAAGGGCTTCTATCGCTACGATGCCAGCAAAAAAGGCAGCAAGGCTAAGCAGGCCGATAAGAAAGTCTACAGCTTGCTCAATATTACCCTTAACGCCCAGTTGTCTGGTCATGAGGTGGCGCAGCGCTGCGTATTGATGATGCTCAATGAAGCGGCACGATGCCTCGATGAGGGCGTGATTCGTTCTGCACGTGACGGTGACATCGGTGCGATCTTTGGTATCGGCTTCCCGCCGTTCTTGGGCGGACCTTTCCGCTATATGGACCATATCGGCATTGACCGTGTGGTCAACTTGCTCAACGAGCATCAAAATCGTTACGGTGAACGATTTGCTCCTTGTGAGCGCTTAACCGTGATGGCCAAAGAAGGGCAGGTGTTTTACCCCGAAAGCTAACCGTTAGCCAGCCAATGATAGAAAGGGCAGCCAGTGGCTGCCCTTTCTATTGATTGGGAGATTAGTCCTCACTACGCTGACATAAAGCGCGGAAGGCAGCGATATCCGCAATCGGATAGGCACCGTCTAGGTGTGCATCTTGTTGATGTTCTGTCCCGCAACTGTGCATGACTAATCTATCTGCGGTTCTCGGTTTGAGTGTATTGACCACAAATCGCACCATATCCGCGCGGCTGAGTGTCGCCATCGCCTCTGCAACCTGCTCGCGACGTTGGTATTGATAGTCTTTGTTGCCAATACTGATCCAGTAACGTTGAGCGCGAGCTCGTAGGTTATTATCCGGCTCTCTCACTTGTGCCAATAAGCTTTGCTTGCTGCTTTGCCAGCTTGCCTCCGTCATTTCTAACAGCACCATGAAAAAAGCATTGAGAAAGTCGTCAATCGCTGCCATTAACTGGTTGGGGCCTGCCATGGGGGACTGCASATAAAAAATCAGTCCAGGGTGGCGGTTTAGCGGTAAGTTATTAGCGCCAACCATATAACCTAATTGTTGTTTGGTGCGCAGTTCGTTGAAAAAAGTCGCCGACATCAGGTGGTTGGCCAAGGTGTAGGTCGCCACAGCTTGAGGGTCGGTCGATGGACTTTGGTAATACACTAAAAGCGCTGACTCAGCATGCGCAAGAGGGCGCTCAAAACTGACGGTACCGACGCCCTCAAGTAAGGTCAACGGACGCACAGACTCCTGATACGCTTGTCCTTTCACGCGCAAACTGTCTTTGACAGTTTCTGCTAAGGCCTTGGCATGATGGCGGTGCCAATTACCATACATAAACATATCGACATGCAAGGTGGCGAGCATGGCATCGACAAAGTCAGGTAAGTCACTCAGGGTCACCGTTTCCAATGCCGCTAAAAGGGCGTGATACGGTGGATTATTAGGCTGAAGCAGCCCGGTCATGCTGTTATATAATTGGCTCAACGGCTTGTTCTTTTCTGCGTTTTCCCAGCTACGTTGCAGCTGCGCTTTTATGGTCTCGAAGCGCTCAGGGTTGAAACTGCGCTGAGAGAAGGTTTTCAAGATAAGTTCGAGCAATAGCGGCTGCTTGTCATTGAAGCCACTGAGTGTCAGCGTTACCCCACCTTGGTGCGCGTATAAATTGTAATTTATTCCCGCAATTTCAGCCTGATAGGCTTGCTCATTTAGGGCTTCGAGCAACATTTCAACACTTAAACGGGTCATGACAATGTTTTTCACCGTCGCCACGGCATGTGGGCTATCGATGGCGATATAGATGTGGCCTTTAGGCACGCGAAAGTGGGGTTCTTGGCCATGCCAAAGGCGGAAACCAGGTAGCGCTTCAATTAAGCTTGGTACCTCGCTGGCATCTTGCTCGATAGCCAGTGGATGCAGGGCATCGGCAATATAAGGGTTGGGGTCAGGCAGTGTCAGTGCCGGTGAAATGTAATCGGTTTTCCATTTGGCAATTTGTTGCGTAGAAAAGCGTTTCACCGCGTAGGGCGTGTGATACCAATCGGCGCACTGATCGTAACTTAGCCCTTTGGCAACCAGCATCACGCGAAGATTGTCGACGCTCATATGTTGTAGCATGGCTTGAATCTGGTGCCGATCAAACCCTGTCATCATGTAGTCGCCATACAGAAGATCGGCTGGCGCATAATGCTGCATGTTCATCACCAAATGACTGGCGGTATCAATGGGTCGGTGCGGGTCTTGGTAATGAAATGCCAGCTCTTGGACTTGTCGTTTTTCTTGATAACGCCAAGGTTGTAATCCATCGCGCCGAATGAGGGCAATGGCTTGAAAAACATAGGCAATAATGTCGTCGAGATGGCTAAGCCCTAATGGCGTCAACGAAAAACCGAGGGTAAATTCACGAAAATCTCGCCCGCTGATCCCACCACCCGCAGACAAGGTGTTGATATAGCCCTTGTTTTTTAATAGTGACATTAAACTCCCTGGCCCCTCATACCCCAATAAATGGGCAATGTAAGACAAAGGCTTAGTGCGGTATTGCTCGGGACTTTCAGGGACAGAAAACGCCAAGGTGAGCTTACGAACGTCTTTTAAAGGTTCAATGCTCACCCATTGATGCTGCTCATTTTTGGTGACCAAGGGCGCATTGATGGCAAGTTCGGGGTAGTGATGGTTGGCAATGGCGGAAAAATATTGTTTCGCGAAGCGCTCAAGCTCATCCAATGACTGTGGCCCGGTCAATGCCAGTGTCATAAGATTGGCGCTGTAGTTAGCTTGGTAAAAGGCGATGAGATCATCACGCACATTGGAGTCATCGCGGTCCGCGAGCGTCTCGACACTGCCAACGGAGAACTTGGCAAATGGATGGTTGGGGTTGATGGTTTCTTTATGAACTTGATAGATACGTCGCACGTCGTCATTGAGCTTCATGCGATACTCGGCGTCGACCGATTGGCGCTCTTTATCCACGGCATCAGCATCAAAACGCGGTGAAATGAAAAATGCGCTGAAGCGATCTAAGCTCGCGGCGAACTGGCGGGGGCGAATATCGAAAAAGAAGGTAGTGTGTTCTGTGCCTGTCCACGCGTTATTGTGGCCACCATGCTGGCTAATAAAGCGCTGAAAGTCACCGATGACGGGGTACTGCTCAGTCCCCAAAAAAAGCATATGCTCAAGAAAGTGGGCCAGCCCTTGTCGCTCGTCTGGATCGTGGAAGTGACCGACATTCACTGACAATGCTGCGGCACTACGATGCGCATATGGGTCATTCACCAATAAGACACGTAATGCGTTAGGAAGCGTGATATAACGGTAGTGTTTATGGTCGTTAGGGCTAACGTGCACAAGCATCTCACTATCAGAGTAAATAAGTTAGTAGTAAGTATGACTACCAGTGACCAGAGTCGCAAACCACTTATTTGGTCTTTTGCGGTTCATCTTGATAGCATGCAGCCAATCTTGGCATATGAATGTGGGTATTAAGGCGATGAAAGTAATCATAATGCGTCATGGCGAAGCGCAAGCATTTGCGGCCAGTGATAGCGACCGCGCGCTAACTGCCAATGGTGAACAACAAAGTAAACAGATGGCGACGTGGCTGAACCAGCAATTAGATGGAAAAGTGATTGATAAAGTGTTGGTGAGCCCTTACTTACGTGCGCAACAGACATGGCAGGTATGTGCGCCTTTGTTACCCGATGCAAAAGAGGTGATCACGGAAGAAGAGATCACCCCTTATGGGCAAAGTGATCGTGTCTATGATTATGTCAATGCAATGATAGAGGTTGAGATGCTCGACGTGGTCTTGGTCGTCTCTCATCTGCCCTTAGTCGGATACCTCACTAACGAGTGGGTGCAAGAGGGGCAACCGCCAATGTTTGCAACCTCAGCCATGGCCATGATAGAAGTGGATGTCACGACCCATCAGGCGTCGCTGAGTGCGCATATGTCACCACGACAGCTTTTGAATCCGAAATAGATAAAGCGGCTTGATGCTGACCTGTTTCTTTAGCGACAGGTTGCTTTAGCGCTCAGGCACTTCAATCAACACCAGCAAGGCGGCATCCCCACCAAACTCACGCGGAGCTTGGTGAAACGCCATCACATTGGGGTGCTGTGCTAGCCACAGTGGAATTTTGTCTTTGAGTACGCGTTTACCAATCCCGTGCATTACGCTGGCGCAACGAATACCGTCTTTCACACAGGCCGCGAGCATCGCCCCCAGCTCTCGTTTGGCTTCTGTTTGGGTCATCCCGTGTAAATCGAGATAGATATCGGGCACATACACACCACGGCGAAGCCGCTTGACCTCGTATTTAGAGACATCCTGGCGGGCGTACTGCATCGGACCCGATTCACTGAGCAGCGGCTCGAACTCATCGGAAAAGTAAAACGCATGATCGCTACTCTGTCGCTCAAACTGACGTTGTTTGCGCGTTTTGGTCGTCTGGCGTTGTGGCGGGTTTATGGTATCCTGCTTCAACTTTTTTGCGCCTTTGACGGCATCACGGAATAGCGCCAAGTCCTCTTCCGTCATCGATGGTTTTTTGCTCATAAAAACTGTCCCCGAGGTGATGACCTGAATTGTACATTCAGCCAGCTCAAAATGCTGCTTATTGTACTGACCTCGCGTCAAAGGGCGACCCCCAATTGCATGAAGCCGATGGAGGCCAATGTGGATACGATTTTTACTGAAGAGGTGGTCAGCGAGTTACATACGCTGCAAGACATGCTGCGCTGGACCGTCAGTCGTTTCAATGCGGCAGGCTTGTTTTATGGCCACGGCACCGATAACGCGTGGGATGAGGCGGTACAGCTGGTCTTACCGACACTCTACTTGCCGATCGATGTGCCCTCAGAAACGCGCTTTTCGCGTCTGACCACCAGTGAAAAGCATCGTATTGTTGAGCGTGTCATTGCACGTATCAATGATAAAACACCGGTTGCCTATCTGACCAACAAAGCGTATTTCTGTGGCTTAGAGTTTTTTGTCGACGAGCGCGTTCTCGTTCCACGTTCACCGATTGGTGAGCTTATCCAGCAAGAATTCGCTGGCATCTTGCCTCACCCGCCTCGCCGGATTATGGATTTGTGCACGGGCAGTGGTTGTATCGCTATCGCGTGTGCTTATGCGTTCCCAGAGGCAGAGATCGATGCGGTGGATATTTCCACCGACGCGCTGGATGTGGCTGAAATCAATATTCAGGATCATGGCTTGGAAGAGCAAGTGATCCCGATGCGATCGGATTTACTAAAAGATGTCCCGCACGATAAATACGACTTAATTGTGAGCAACCCACCGTATGTTGACGCGGAGGATATGGACGACTTACCGGATGAGTTTCGCCATGAACCTGAGCTGGGGCTTGCCGCCGGCACGGATGGCTTAAAGTTAGTACGGCGTATGCTTGCTAATGCCCCCGATTATCTCACAGAAGAGGGCGTATTGGTCTGTGAAGTCGGCAACTCGATCGTGCATATGCAAGAGCAGTATGGTCATTTGCCTTTGCACTGGATTGAGTTTGAAAACGGCGGTCATGGCGTGTTTATGATCAGCCGCCATGACCTCGTTGCGTGTGCCGATGAATTTGCGCTTTATCGCGATTAGCGGCAAGGCATCTTTTCGATATAAAGCCAGCCTCGAGCTGGCTTTTTTATTCTCTATCACTGACAAGCGTTGCCTCATGCGCCTGGATTTTTTTTGCGTCTTTGGTTGCTTTATGGTTAATTGCTAACAAAGTACGCAAAAATACAACAATGCCGATCAGGCAAATAGAGGAAGGCATGGCAGGCAACACGATAGGACAGATATTTCGCGTCACGACCTTTGGAGAAAGCCA
The DNA here is from genome assembly GCF_001995695.1 of Salinivibrio sp. ML290. Taxonomy (NCBI): domain Bacteria; kingdom Pseudomonadati; phylum Pseudomonadota; class Gammaproteobacteria; order Vibrionales; family Vibrionaceae; genus Salinivibrio; species Salinivibrio sp. ML290. The sequence continues at coordinate 155,611 of NZ_MUEY01000006.1, forward strand.
CGGCGTTGCGTTGGGGGCGATTATTGACGGCTGCCCGCCGGGGTTAGCACTGAGCGAAGCGGATATGCAGCATGATCTCGATCGCCGTCGTCCCGGCACGTCGAAATACACCACACAGCGCCGTGAGCCGGATGCGGTGAAAATCCTTTCTGGGGTCTTTGAGGGCCAAACCACGGGGACATCGATCGGGTTGATGATCGAAAACACCGATCAGCGCTCGAAAGACTACTCCAAAATCAAAGATGTGTTTCGTCCCGGTCATGCGGACTTTACCTACCATCATAAATACGGCATCCGCGACTACCGCGGCGGTGGTCGCTCGTCAGCGCGTGAAACGGCGATGCGCGTGGCTGCAGGCGCGGTGGCTAAAAAATACCTCGCGCAAGTACATGGCATTCAAGTGCGTGCTTACTTGGCGCAGATGGGAGAGGTGACCATAGACACGGTCGATTGGGCGCAAGTGGAGCAAAACCCCTTCTTCTGCCCGGACGCAAATAAGCTCGAGGAGTTAGATGCATTTATCCGTCAGCTCAAAAAAGACGGCGACTCAATTGGTGCCAAACTGACCGTGGTGGCGGAGAACCTGCCGGTAGGCCTAGGTGAGCCGGTATTTGATCGCTTAGATGCAGATATTGCCCATGCGCTAATGGGGATCAATGCGGTAAAAGGGGTCGAAATTGGTGATGGTTTTGATGTGGTGCAGCAGCGTGGCAGTGAACATCGCGATGAAATTCACCCTGAAGGGTTTGCCTCAAACCATGCTGGTGGTATTCTCGGTGGGATCTCTTCAGGCCAGCCATTGGTGGCACATTTAGCGCTCAAACCCACTTCGAGCATTACCGTGCCGGGCAAGAGTATTGATGTTCATGGTGAATCCGCGGATGTGGTGACGCGTGGTCGTCATGACCCGTGTGTGGGTATCCGTGCCGTGCCGATTGCCGAAGCGATGGTGGCGATTGTGTTGATGGACCACTTGCTGCGTCATCGTGGACAAATGGGCGAAAACCCCAGCACTTAACAGCGCGTTCTTCTCACGCGACAGACAAAAACCGCACTACGTTGTGCGGTTTTTTTATCAGTGTAGAGAGGAAGGGGCTTCAAAGCGGAAAACCGGTAACGACCAGCTAAAGCGAACAGCCGCCATTCGGAATCCAAAACCAATCACTAAACTGGCGACGGTCGCAATCAGTTCACCGACATCAAGTCGAATCAAACTAAAGTAGAGCGCACCGGTGACAAAGGCGACCAAGGCATACAGCTCTTTGTGCAATACCATAGGCGATTGACGACAGATCAAGTCGCGCAATAGCCCACCAAAAATACCGGTAATCAAGGATGAAACCATGCAAATTAACGGGTGTAACCCCATATCCATCGCCACACGGCAACCGATAATACTAAAAGCGGCAAGGCCCAGTGCATCTAGGGTAACAAAGAGTTTATAATTGCGAGCAACCCAACTGGCAATCCATGGCGTGATCAAGCCGGCGAGGCAGGTGATCACGAGAAAGTGTGGGTTAGCGACCCAGGTTAGAGGGTAGTGGCCAAAAAGAATATCGCGGACTGTCCCGCCTCCGATAGCGGTGGCACTAGCGACAAACATCACCCCAAACCAGTCCATGTGTTTTCGCCCGGCACTGAGCGCGCCTGTCATGGCTTCCGCGGTAATGCCTATGACATAAAGCGTCAATAACAACATACAACCCGACACCTTACATTGAGATTAGAAATTGACGCGCATTGTAGTGGCCTTATTTGCCTTTCACAATCAAATTTGTAGTAAAAAATACATTAAAAAGAATGTGTATATTGAAAGGTTTAGCCGAGGTATGTGCGGCTTTTTATCGCTAAGAGCGTGTTTTTGTTTTCTTATTGATATTTGATCTTATTAAAGAGCAGTATGACCCACGATTATCACGACTTGATCCAACTTTTTAACCAAACCTTTCTTGCCTCTTTCAATACTGAGCTGGTGCGTGGCGGGGATGAACCTATTTACCTACCTGCAGATGCGGTGCACCCGCATCACCGCGTGATCTTTGCCCGCGGATTTTTTGCCTCTGCCTTACACGAAATTGCACACTGGACCATTGCCGGTGAGCAGCGCCGTCAATGGGAAGACTATGGCTATTGGTATCATCCGGATRGCCGTGACGCTGACACGCAAGCGGCCTTCGAGGTGGTCGAAGTGAAGCCGCAAGCGATTGAATGGATCCTCTCTGCAAGCTGTGGGTTTCGCTTTCAAGTGAGCTGCGACAATTTAAGTGGTGTTGAGCCCGATCGCCACGCGTTTACTGATAAAGTTCGGCAACAAGTCGTACAATATGTCTCGGATGCATCGACAAGCGCCGCTTTGCCCGTGCGCGCCAAGCAGTTTTCTGATACCTTGCGAGACTTTTATGGTGTTGCACCGTTGACGCCAGATACCTTTACGTTGCCAAGCCAAGGTTAAAAAGATGAAAGTTCAAGACTACGAAGCACGCATTCTAGCGTTAATCGATGAGATGGTAGAAACCGCCTCAGACGATGAATTGTTTGCCAGTGGCTATTTACGTGGCCACGTTTCTTTAGCGGCAGCGGACTGTGAGTTGGAAGGCGTTGATGAGGTGCCAGCATTGAAAGCGCGCGTCGATGCCAGTCTCAATGACAATGCCAGTGAGCTGTCACCCGGCGACCAACGTCTCGTCGGAGCGCTGTGGGATCTATTGCAGCAGCAAGTGGAAAAAGACGCGTAACGTGCTGTTTTAAATGGAACATTAAGCGGTATCACAAACGATACGTCTTGAAAAAAGAAAGCCATCGCCTCGACGATGGCTTTTTTGTTGACCTTGTCCGAGGGGGCTATAGTGCTTTACCTTTTAGCAGCTTACGAACCCACATCCGCCCTGGGTGCAGAGTGTCTAGAACCGACTGAGGTAAAGGTAAAGGCTCGTCACACAGCTGAGCTGCTAGCACTTCTGCCGCCAATGGCGCTGAGGTGAGGCCGCGAGAGCCGAGCCCCAGTAAGCAAAATAGTCCTGGGTAAACGGGAACGGCGTCCGCCTTTTCTTTGTCTTTTTGCAAGGTTTGGTAGGTGGAAACCAAGGCGTTGTAATCACAGACGTTGCCCACAAAGGGTAAATGGTCGCGACTGGCGCAGCGCACCCCAACGCGTCCTTCTTCCGCCAGTGGCACCGCGCGTGCCCACTCAGTGTCGATACAATCGGTTAAGCGTTGTTGATTTTCTAGCTGATCGGCAGCTTGGAACGCTAAGTCAGCATTATTGCGACGATAGCTGGCGCCTAGACAATGTTCCTCCCCCTGATTAGCCGGTGTTAAATAGCCCTCGAAACACAATACAGTGTTGAGCTTACTGAGTTCGGTATTGGTGGGCACATGGCTGACTTGACCGCGCACGGGGTAAACCGGAATAGGCTGTGTTTGGCTGAAGCTATCTGCTTGGTGGCCATTGGCGATCACCACATTTTGATGACAAACCTCACCCATGCTGGTATCGAGTGTCCAACCATTGTCCGATTGCGTCAGCGCATTCACATGACAACCAAAATAAGCATCAAGCTGCCCGCTGGCTATCGCTGCATCAATCACGCCCGCGGTAAACTGTTGCGGGCTCATCCAGCCGCCAAGCGGATAAAACACGCCGGCATGTCCGGTTTCTAAACCGACTTTCTCGCTCACGCCATCGACATTTAACGGTGTGACCAATGCTTCAGGAAAGGCACCATCGACCATCTTAGCGAGCTTAGCGGCACTTTTTTCGTCGTAGCCGAGTTGCGTGACGCCACACCAGTCGTGTTCAAATGGGATACCTCGCGTGCGTTGCTGATCGATAAATTGGCGAGAAAACAAAAAGGCGGGGGCAAAAAACTGGCTTAAATTATCGTTATTGCCATTTAAAAGCGGATAAATGGCGCCTTGATGGTTCCCAGATGCGCCAGCCGCAGGGCGCGGGTCTTGGCAATACAGCGTGACTTGCTTGCCCCGTTGTAGCAATGCGGTGATTAAGGCGGCACTGGCAATGCCACCGCCAATAATGGCGATGTCGTCCGCTGTTGAGGCGGGGGAGCGTGCATACCAAGGTGAGTAGCTTGCAGCGGCTTGGCGAGCAGGTAATGTGCCTGACAACATGTCGCGTTTGAAGCCGAAGCCTTTTACCTTTTTCATCTCAAAACCGGCCTCGATAAGGCCACGGCGCACAAATCCCGCCGCTGTGAAGGTGGCGCAGGTACATTGCTCGCGCGCAAGTCGTGCCATGCCATTAAACAAGGCTTGATTCCACATCTCTGGGTTTTTGCTTGGGGCAAAGCCGTCTAAATACCAAGCATCCACGATCCCTTCAGGGCTCGTTGGCACTTGTGGTAACCAATCTTTAATATCACCAAACCACAAATCGAGTGTAATCTGACCTTGAGCCAAGACGATGCGTTGACAACCCGCGAGCGGGACGGGGTAATAGGCACGTAATTGCTCAGCATAGCTTGCCAGCTCTGGCCAAGCTTGATGTGCACGGGCGAGATCCTCTACTGTCAGGGGGTACTTCTCAAAACTGATAAAGTGAAGCTGGGTCACAGGTGCATTTGGATGGATTTGACGGAACTGCTCGAATGCTGCCCAAGTAGCCAGAAAGTTGAGCCCAGTGCCAAAGCCGGTTTCCGCAATCACAAACCGGGACGATGTGGCGGTTTGCCAACGTGCGGGAAGTTGGTTTTGTTCGATGAACACATAGCGGGTCTCGGCCAAACCGTCGTGATTGGAAAAGTAGACGTCATCAAACTGTTTCGCGACGGGGGTGCCCGTATCATTCCAGCTGATTTTTGCGTGGTCGATCGAGGGAGTGCTCACAAATGCCTCTTACACAGGAAAGGAAAAAGCAAATTGTACTGGCTCTAAGGAAAGCTGACCACTTATCAGCTTTAAAAACGCTATCATCCACTGCGAAATTAACGTCTAGGAAAGAATCATGAAACGAGCTGTCATTACAGGCATGGGGATTGTTTCCAGTATTGGTAACAACGTCAAAGAAGTGCTGGAGTCGCTCAAAGCGGGAAAATCTGGCATTAACTTTTCTCAGCAGTTTGCAGATATGAAGCTGCGCAGCAATGTTTGGGGTGATCTCAAACTCAACCCCGCCGACCATATTGATCGCAAAAGAATGCGCTTTATGGGTGACGCGGCGGGTTTTGCCTACCTAGCGATGGAACAGGCAATCGAAGACTCGGGCTTAGCCCCTGAGCAGGTTTCTAACCCACGAACTGGTTTAGTTGCCGGGTCGGGGGGCGCGTCATCCGTTAACCAAGTTACCGCCGTTGATACATTGCGCGAGAAAGGGGTTAAACGTGTTGGCCCTTACATGGTGCCGCGCACCATGTCATCAACTGTTTCAGCGTGTTTGGCGACTCCGTTCCAAATCAAAGGGGTGAACTACACCATGAGCTCTGCATGTGCGACTTCGGCACATTGTATTGGCCATGCCCTAGAGCTGATTCAACTGGGTAAACAAGATGTGGTGTTTGCCGGTGGCGGTGAAGAGCTGGATTGGTCGCTTACCATGATGTTTGACGCGATGGGAGCCCTTTCAACCAAATACAATGATGATCCGCAAAAGGCATCACGCACCTATGACGCGGACCGGGACGGTTTCGTCATTTCAGGTGGCGGCGGCATGCTGGTCGTGGAAGAGCTGGAGCATGCGTTGGCGCGTGGTGCGACCATCTACGGTGAAATTGTCGGTTACGGTGCAACGTCTGACGGGTATGACATGGTGGCACCGTCGGGTGAAGGCGCTGTGCGCTGTATGAATATGGCGATGCAAGATGTGGATGGTGAGGTTGATTACATCAATACGCATGGTACATCAACGCCTGTGGGTGATGTGAAAGAGCTAGGCGCAATTCAAGAAGTATTTGGCGGTAAGAGCCCAGCCATTTCTGCGACTAAGTCAATGACAGGTCACGCGCTCGGTGCTGCTGGTGTGCACGAAGCCATCTATTCAACCTTGATGCTTGAACAAGGCTTTGTCGCGCCAAGTATCAATGTGGAGAACTTGGATCCCGCGGCTGAAGGGTTAGATATTGTGACCCAACCGCGAGAGCAAGCACTGACGCGCGTGATGTCGAACAGCTTTGGGTTCGGTGGTACCAACGCCACCTTGGTGATTGAAAAGTATCGCGGCTGATCCCGCGCCTGTTTCCAGGTTTGCAGAGAGACTCTGCCATCAGACACGGATCATTATCGTTGAGAGCCGTTAATGGTCTTTTCAGGTCCTGGATTTACCCGGCTTCGGCCGGGTTTTTTTATGCCTGAGGCCACCCGGTAAGCCGGGGTAACCCGCTCAGCTGAAGGGTGTTTTCTTACCGTGAGACAGATACAATAACCTTCTCGCATTTAGCATCCGATAAGCGATGCACCGACTCACATAGGACGTTGAACGTGAAAATTGTCGTAGACGAAAACATGCCTTATGCCCAAACCTTGTTTAGTCAATTGGGTGAGGTGGTTGCATTACCCGGGCGCGCAATCCGTGCCGCGGATTTAATCGATGCTGATGCATTAATGGTGAGAAGCGTCACGCAAGTGAACCATGCGCTGATTGACGGTGCCACCCGTCTGCGTTTTGTCGGTTCAGCCACCGCTGGTGAAGATCATCTTGATTTTAACGCCTTGCACGCACAAGGCATCCATGGCACGGCAGCGCCAGGTTGTAATAAGGTTGGGGTCGCGGAGTATGTGATCAGTGCTTTATTGGTATTGGCACAACAGCAAGGGTTTAAATTGACCGACCGCACAGTCGGTATTATTGGCGTGGGTCATGTGGGGGACTACTTGGCTGCGCGGCTTGCGGCACTTGGGATTAAAACCTTACTTTGCGACCCACCTCGTCAGGCTCGAGAGAACCTTGCTGACATGGTGGACATTGACACTCTGATCGCAAAATCGGACGTGGTCACTTTCCATACGCCTTTGACCACGACTGGTGAGCACCCCACTTACCACCTCATGAATCAAGCTCGGTTAGAGGCGCTCGCGTCAGGCAGCATTTTGATAAATGCTGCGCGTGGTCCGATTGTTGACAACCATGCACTTAAAGCGCGGTTAGCACGAGGCGACATTGATGCGGTGTTGGATGTTTATGAACATGAGCCTGAGGTCGACCTTGCCCTTATGGACCAGCTCACGTTTGCTACACCTCATATTGCAGGCTATGGTCTGGAAGGAAAAGCCCGCGGTACCACCATGGTCTTTAACGCACTGTGTGAACACCTTGACCTGCCTCATCGTGTGCATGCCAGTGAGCTGCTGCCCACGGCGCCGATTCCACAGGTTGCCTTGGCACAGCCGTGGCAACAAAGCGATCTGATGGCACTGACCCAATTGGTCTACGATATTCGCCGAGATGACAGTGATTTTCGTCGTGCCATGCATACCGCAGGTGATGACAAACAGGCTCAGCGTACAGCCTTTGACCAATTGCGAAAAAATTACTGGGATCGACGCGAGTACAGTGCGATCACGGTAGCCGGACAGGCTGATTTCGGGTTACAGTCGCTGGCTAAGCTGGGCTTTAGTATTGAGGAGCATGCATGACACAAGCATTTGACGTTGCCATTTTGGGCGCAACCGGTGCGGTAGGGCGCACCATGATCGAGATTTTAGAAGAGCGCGATTTTCCCATTGGCACGCTACACCTCCTCGCCAGTGAGCGAAGTGCAGGTGAAACCATTAGCTTCAAAGGTGAGAGCTTGCGTGTGCAAAATGTCGACAAGTTTGATTGGACACAGGTTCAGCTTGGCTTGTTCTCGGCGGGCGCACAGGCTTCTGCGCACTGGGCGCCGATTGCAGCAGATGCGGGCGTCGTCGTTATCGATAACACGTCGCAGTTCCGCTATGACTTCGACGTACCCTTGGTGGTGCCTGAGGTGAACGCCGCCGCGATTGGTGACTTTCGTAACCGTAATATTATTGCTAACCCAAATTGCTCGACGATTCAGATGCTGGTGGCATTAAAACCTATTTACGATGCCGTCGGTATCGAACGCTTAAATGTGTCTACCTACCAATCGGTCTCTGGGTCAGGGAAAGCAGGCGTCGATGAGCTTGCCGGACAGACGGTTAAATTGCTTAATAGCCAAGATGCGGAGCCTGCACTATACAGCAAGCAAATTGCCTTTAATTGTTTGCCCCAGATTGATCAGTTTATGGAAAATGGCTACACCAAAGAAGAAATGAAAATGGTGTGGGAAACCCAGAAAATTCTTGCCGATGAGATGATAGGGGTTAACCCTACTTGTGTGAGAGTGCCCGTGTTTTACGGTCATGCTGAAGCTGTGCACCTTGAGTGCCGTCAACCGATTGACGCGACGGAAGCGGTGGCAATCTTGAGTCAGCATGAACATATCGAGGTCTTTGAAGGGGAAGACTATCCCACCCAGGTGAAAGAAGGCACTGGCTCAGATAAAGTGCTCGTCGGGCGTATTCGCAATGATATCAGCCACCCTAATGGACTCAACCTCTGGGTGGTGGCAGACAATGTGCGTAAAGGCGCAGCGACGAACTCAGTGCAAATTGCTGAAGTACTGGTTCGCGATTACCTTTAATCAACAAGCCTATGATCCGTAAAAGAGCGTGATAGCCCGCCCATCACCACACTAGGTTGATTGATACCCCATCCGTTGATGGGGTATTTTTTTAGGCATTAAATTTGCAAAGATGGACGATACGCGACGTGTGACGATGCTATCATCGAGTCAAAACTGAGGCAGAGCGCCCACAGTTTGATCGCGCAACACACTTTTATATCACCAAACTACAGTTTTTAGCATGGCTTCCGATATAGTTAGATATTTAGTGAGGCCATTTTTGCCATAAGGGAGTGCGGGTGTGTCCAACGCACAGCAAAGTGAACAGTCTTCTTCTCAAACTCGATTGACCAAAACCCCGCATCGCGTTAAGCGGCATCTCATTGCCGTCGCAGGGGTATTGGCGGTTGCGCTTGTCAGTGTTTCAACGGTGCCGGTCGAAGCGGCAATACGCATTCTTGGTCCGCAAGATGAAATGGCGGCCGAAACCGCCTCGCCCCAACCGACGCCAGCGGTTGCATCGGCACAACAATATGGCCCAACTGGGGCCAACGAAACCTTGTGGTCGATTGCGACTCAAATGCGTCCTAATACGCAAGTAAGTGTGTATCAGACGCTCGGTGCGATTTTTCGTCTTAATACCGACGCATTCACCAACAACAATATTCATAGCTTGCAGCCGGGTAGCACCTTAGTGATGCCGACGCTGACGCAAATTGAGCGAGAAAGCACCCAGGACGTGATCAATCGGCTTGAAATTGATGAAGCGCGTAAGCAAGCCCAAAATACCACGCCCCTGAGCGAACAGGTTGAGCAACCGAGTCCACAACCACAGTCAGCACAAGCCGATAATAACCAAGCTGCGCAGACCCAACCAGCGCCAAATAGCGAAGACGCGTCAGACGCCCAACCTAGTGGTGAGAGCTCGACAGCGAGCGCCCCAGAGCCACAAGTGGTACAAAACTTACAGTCTCAGCTGCAAGCCTCTGATCAAGAGATGACTCGCCTGGTTGAGAGCAATCATGTGCTCAAGGTCCGTCTGTCTGAAGTGCAGCACGAGTTGAGCGCGTTAAAAGAACAGGTAAGTGGTGATGCCGAGCTTAATAAAGAGATCCGAGCATTTTTAGAAACCCAACGTCAGCAACAGGTGGCAAAGGATACCCAACCCCCATCCGCGGTTGAATCTTTACTTGATAGCCCATTATTGCTTGCCATGTTGGCCATCATTCCTGGGGCCTTGATTGCAGGCGCGATATTCTTCTTCCTCGCACGTCGTAGAAAGCAAGAGGAAGACGCGGAAGAGCCTGCGGCGCTGGATCATGATGATATGGACGATATGCCTGTGGTCATGGTGCCCGATCCGGATGACGATGAAGGCGATGTTGACGATCCGCAAGATGACGATGAGCTAGAGATCACCGATGACGATAAGGGATACGAGGATGTCGCGTTTGGCGATGATACCGACCTGGACGATCTGGATCTTGATGACGAACTCGATGACATGGCTGGCAATGAATCGAGTGTCGCGCCCACCAGCGATGATGCTATCGGTCTTGAAGACATGGAGCGCGCGCTGGATGAACTGGCAGATGCGCCGCCGGCTGATACGGAAAGCGCCGCCGATGACACATCATCCGATGATGACAGCGAATTAGAAACGGGCGAGGCAGAGCAACCTGAAGAGGAAATGAGTGCTGATGAAGCACTTGCCGCAGAGTGGGCCAAAGCGCTCGAAGAAGGCAATGACAGTGATGTCGACGATATCGATGCCTTGTTGGCAGGCGAAACGGGTGAAGACACGACTGCCGATGAGGTCTCCGCTGCTGATGAGCCTGAGGACGAAAATACCGAGACCAAAGAACAGGCTTCACAAGAGAACGAAGACAATGACGAGCAAGCGCCTAATGACGCCTTGTTTGACTCGGTGCTGGACGATGAGCCTGAGCTGGATTTAAGCCAAGATATTGACTTATCAGATGATGATAACGATGACGATGCCGTTTCTCTTGATAACACGACAGAGTTGCTTGATGAACTTGTCGGTGATGAAGAAGACGAGGACAGCTGGCTAAATGAAGGGGATGATACCGAGGACGAATTCGATGAAAGTAGTGATGCATTACTGGATGAAGTCTTAGACAAAGATGATGATCCTCATCTAGAAGATTCTGACGCTTTACTAGAAGAAGTGTTGGGGGATGACGATGAACCAGACCCACTCGCTGACGAGGACGATCCGGCACTGTGGGGAGAAGAAGATGACAGTGATCCGAACGAAGCGGAGCTCGAGCAACTTCTTTATGCGTCGGATGAGCAAGCAGAAGAAACACCTACAAGTGATCAAGGCTCAGAGACGCGCGTCGAGCAAGACAACGATGCCGACGACGAGCCGCAAGCAGAGTTAAATGAAGATGACGCACCGGCGGACGAGCCAGCTGAGCCAGAGGCTACTCGCGAGGCAGATGAAACGGCTGACGAGGACGCTGACGACGAGCCGCAAGCACAGTTAAATGAAGATGACGCACCGGCGGACGAGCCAGCTGCACCAGAAGCGACTAGCGAGGCAGATGAAACGGCTGACGAGGACGCTGACGACGAACCGCAAGCCGAGCTAAACGAAGACGACGCACCGGCGGACGAATCGGGCACGCCAGAAGTTAGCGGCGAGGAAGAT